>NZ_CAMVPU010000022.1 GCF_947169445.1 uncultured Butyrivibrio sp.
TCTGCCTCAAAGTACTGCCAGATTCTCTTTCCGGAGTCAAGAACGTCGATGTAAACACCGTTCTCACCAGTCTTACAACCATTTGACCAGGAGTCTGTAGGACGGCTATAGAAATCCTTAGGCATTAAGCCATCATCATAAAGCTTCTTGATATAATCAACAGCCTCAAAATACTCATCTGTTGCCCATACAGGAACAAGCTGTCCATTAACTTCCTGCCATCCATTGCCACATCCAAACCAAGTCTGGATAATGTCGAAAGGACCTGTGTAGGATGTCATTTCCATACCAATTGTGTCATCCTTACCATTTCCATCAGGATCTTCATAGGTAAATGCATAGATCATCTTGTATACATCATCAGGTGTAGCATTTGCAGGAAGCTCAACGCCAAGCTTCTCAGCCCAGTCCTGACGATAAGAAAGACCATAACGACCAACCACACGTGTACGAGGAAGAGCTATAAGCTTGCCACCTACTGTAAGGTTAGCTGCAACATCCTTGGAAAGCTGTGAAAGATAAGGATACTTGGAAGAATCCCAAATGTAATTATTCAGATCAACGAAAGCTCCGTTTTTGGCTGCTGATACAACGTCACCTGTTACAGTGCCGCCCCATGACATGATCTGAGGCATTGTTGAAGGGCTTGTAAGTGCCAATGAATTCTTCTCTGAAAGAGCGTCGTTGGCATACCAGATAATATCAAGATCTGCTCCACAGAAGTCTTCAATCTTCTGCATGATTTCATCTGCATATTCTCCTGTAGCATTTACACCGGCATTTAAATCAATTACAGACCATGTAATTGTCTGTCTCTCAACACTTGCACTCTGTGTGTCAGCAGAAGCTGTCTCTGTTGTTTCAGCTGGCTTAGACTCTGTAGCTGTTGCTGTACCACTGTCTGTAGTTGTCTGTGCAGTGTTCTGTGTTTCTGTGCTACCACAAGCTGCAAGGCTCATAACCATTACAGATGTAAGAAGCAGACTAACAATTTTCTTTTTCATATCATTTCCTCCTTATAAGTAAAATATATGTAGGGATTATTCCCATTACATTCTCTTGTTTGCATATTAACCTTTTACTGCGCCTACCATAACGCCCTTAGTAAAGTACTTCTGTACAAATGGGTACACGCACAGGATCGGCACTGTTGCTATAACTGTACAAGCCATTTTTACAGCTTTATCAGGTGGTGTTCCGTTGATATCAAAGTCATTGACCATATTGTCAACAATGGTGGATGACTGAAGGATAATGGAACGTAGCTGTATCTGTATAGGATATTTTTCTGCTGTCTGCAGATAGATCATTGATCCAAAATAATCATTCCAGAAGCCCACTCCATAGAACAGTGAGATTGATGCTATAACCGGCTTGGATAAAGGAAGTGCAACCCTTAGGAAAATCTGAAGATCGTTAGCTCCATCCATATATGAAGCCTCGTCCAGTTCCACCGGAAGCCCCTGGAAAAACTTCTTTATGATGATCATATTAAAGGGACTGATAAGTCCCGGAAGGATCAAAGCCCAGTAGGTATCATACAGGCCATAGGACTTATAAACAATGAAGGAAGGAATCATACCGCCGCTAAAAAGCATTGTTACAATTACCATGTTCATCACAAAATTCCTGCCTCTGAAATGAGCCTTGGAAAGCGGATAGGCAAATGTAAGGGAAAATAACATACACATTACTGTTCCCGCTGCTGTCAGAATAATTGAATTTTTAAGGCCTCGTAAAATATTGGCGGTCTTAATTGCATATTTATATGCGTTTAAAGACCAAACTGTTGGAACAATGAAAAACGCTTTTTCCGTCAGCTCCTTCTCTGTTGCAAAAGATCCTGCAAATACATAGAGGAAGGGTAAAATCGTGCTGATGGCAATAAGTCCAAGTACAACATATATAATCACATCGACAATTCTGTCGCCGACACTTTTCTTTACTTTCGCGCCATCTTTTAATACTTTATTTGGCATGTGGTCTCCTCCCTTCTAGTATATTCCGCTTTCTCCAAACCACTTTGCGATCCTGTCTGATAATATTACAAGGATCATTCCCACAACTGATTTAAACATACCAACTGCAGATGAGAACGAATACATACCGTTTTTAATACCCTTTGTATAGATATAGGTATCAAATACCTCAGCTCTTGATATATTCAGATCATTTCTCATAAGGAAAATCTGCTCATATCCTGTATTTAAGATTCCCCCAACCCTTAGGATAAGCATCATGATAATTGTTCCCCTGATAGCAGGCAAAGTGATGTGCCACATAAGTCTCCAGCGGCCCGCTCCGTCAACCTTAGCTGCTTCATACAGCTCCTGATCAACGCCAGCCAGTGCTGCAAGAAATACGATGGTGCCGTAACCGGTCTCACGCCAGATATCCTGTCCAACAATAAGTCCCCAGAAGGTTGATGCTTTTGAAAGGATATCAAAGGAGCTTCCTGTCATCATCTTATAAAGAACATTGAAGACACCGTCTGTAACATTGAATAACTGATAGGTAAGACTGGCTATGATAACCCAGGAAACAAAGTGAGGAATATATACAAGAGTCTGAACAACTCTTTTATATACGTTGTGTCTTACTTCATTTAAGAACAAAGACAAAATGATCGGTGCCGGAAAATACAATACCAGCTGCAGCAAACTGATCCCCAATGTGTTAATTAACAGTTTGCTAAAATCATTATTGCTAAAGAATCTTGTGAAGTTTGCAAACCCTACCCAATCGCTTCCCCATAGACCTTTAAAGGGGCTGTAATCTTTAAATGCTATTACAAGTCCACCCATTGGCACATACCGGAACATGATCATATAGATAAGTCCCGGCAAAAGAAGCAAGTACAGCCATATATGCTGTTTGAAATATTTTGCATTGCTGGTCCTGTTGGCTTCAAAAACAGATCCATCGGCCATCTTTATCAGCTGCTTATTTGCTTTTGCCATATCTCCTCCTTATTTACTTTTTTCTTTTTAGCGTAATAAACACTCCCCAATACGCCGTCAACAATTTACACATTTATGATAGGCAATCTTCTCTGTAACATCTATAATCATATTATTTTTGCACAATTTAGCTAGTTTTAAGTACCTTGTTTTAGTATTAATGTACAAAAGTATCATTTCCTAATCTCCTGATTATCGGCAGAAAAGAAAATGATACTTTTGAAAATAATCATATTATGTTATATAGATCCGAGAATAAGCTTACGATATTTTCCCGGAGTCATGCCGGTTCCTTTATTAAAAAATCGTATAAAATTCTGTGGATTAGTATACCCAAGCTCAGATGAAATATCCGAAACAGACTTATTGGTCTGTAAAAGTTTTTTTGCTTCTTCAATCTTATATTCTTCCTGATATTCACTGAAGGTTTTTCCTCTTTCAGTTTTTAACACCTTCCAGATATAAGTTGGAGTAACATTTAATTCATAGGCACATTCATTAAGGGTTATGTTACCCTTGGAATCCGCAAGCATCCTTTCAATGGCTTCCATCATCTGATAGTTTTCATTTACAAATAACTTGCTTCGTTCCAAAAGGATGGGATCTATAAGCATCTTTTTCATGTTCTTACGAACTCTTTTTACATCACCAACCTCCATGATTTCCTGATACAACTTATTAAGTCCCTCCGGACAGAGCAAAAGAATATCAATCTTCAAATCAATTGCTTCCATCATTATGGTGTCTATCAGTGAGGCAAAATAAACAGATGCCACAGCCCATTCACCGATATTCTTAAGTTGATCAGTGAATTCTTCCAGTATTCTATAACACTGCCCTTTGTCCATGGCTTTAAGGCCATCACAAATCTCTTTTTCATACCTTTGTAAATTGATAGTGTCCGTATTAGTTTGGGCAGGTTTGATATAGAAGCGGCAATCGCTACCAAGGGAATCTACATCACCTTTTTCTCTCTGATCCGTCTCCACATTATCCAATGTCAAAGCGTAAACACATTCATGATGAGCTCTCCCCAGATGTCTGTATAGCGTATGAATTTCACTGACTCCCATCTGTAATTGATAACCATAGGTTGATAGCGTGAACTCCTTGATTTCCCGGTAATAAGAAGAAATCTGTTCCATCAATGCTTCTTCTGTATCCTCTGCAAAAATGCAGCATAGAGTACAGGAATCATAGATAAGAGGAAGCCATGGGATTTTTTTAAGCCTCTCCGGCAGATTCTCAGCCAGCGCAAGACATATCGCATCCTCATTTATCTCTTCTTCAGCGGCATCAACATCACGAAGATTTAATATTATCGCCACAGATGCGTATAACTTGTAGCTCTTAAGTCCCAGAACTCTAATATATTCCTCCCACTCATCCTCGGCTGAAACGGCGCCTCTGTTAAGACGGGTCTCAAATAGCTCCGCCATTTTCTCTCGTCGCTGTATCATAGCCTGGTTAAGAGCTTCTTTATCATTTTTCAGATTAGCAAACTGCCCCGCCAGGAACTGTAATTCGTTTCCAGAAACAGCAGGAGAATCCTCCTCTGTAACCTCTTTTATAAGACGATCCACCGGTTGATAAAGCATATTTCTAAGAGAAACAAAACTAAGAAGAGCAAGTGCAAATATGGCTATCAAGAATTCTATCATCAGTTTTGAGGTAGTTCCCAGGAATACACCGTAGTCATAGGCTACATAGTAAGTCCATCCTAAAATATTGGATTTATACCCTGCTACAATTTCTTTTACTCCCCCAACCTTCATCATGTCTGCCTTCATTGGCTGATCGGAAGAAAGCTTTTGGCGGCAACTCAAAGCAAAATCACTATCTGATGTGTATATCGTTTCTCCATTTTCATCTAAAACTGCAACAGCTTTACCGGATATACTGATGTAATCCCAAATCCATTGTTTCCATTCATCAGTATTAATATTCACAAGCAGAAAACCTTTAGGAGAATAAATACCTATGGGAAGATTTAAAACAAAGTTAAGCCCTATAGTGTCAACTGAATTATGATACTGTATATCTTTACTATCAACATGAGTTCCTTGTGCGTTGTAAACCCAATTTCCTCTATTGACCCTAAGGGTATTATCCTCGAACATCTCCAGTATTTCTTCGTTATTAATGATCTGACTGAAATCCGAGATTCCTCTGGTACTTATAACCCTGTTATTGTTGACATTCACAATCACATAATTATTGATATAGCCTGGGAACATGGCATTGTTGCCAAGTGCAGTATCAATGGCCTTATACCTGTTGTAATCGGAATAGGCCAGGCGATTACTGATAAACCAGCTAAGGTTATCATCCATGGCAGCATAAAGATAGTATTGCCTTAGGTTCTCTAATTTTTCCTCCACATTAGCAACCATGTGCTGCGTAGTAAGTGAAGCCTCCTGTTCCGCTATTTCACGGCTGTTAGAGCGCATGATCATAAAGGTATTGACTACCATAAATACCATGAATATTCCTACCAGACCACTGATGCAGATCGTCACAAGAAGCTTATAGGAAATTCTGTCCGCGGCATTCTTTCCTATGTTTATTTTCCCCAACCTCATACAATAACCCCTCTTAATATGTATCCTAAAAAGCCCAGAAAACATATATTCTCACAAAAGCCACAGTAAATGCTGATTTCTGTAATTTCATCAAAGAACTCAAATCTTTAATCGTGTAAAACATAATTATACCCCATCCATGATTATTCATCACTGTGAAAAAGCCATAAAAAAACCTACCCGTTTTTCATCAAAAAAACGAGTAGGAAATAGTTGTAATTAGCCGAAACTTTTAATGTATAAATCAGCCATTGGCCTTTCTTGTACTAAAGAATGCACCGATAATTCCAACCACAGCCGTTATAGCAAGGAAAACGATATTAGCTATAGCGCCGTGTGCTGAAGATATGTTTGCTGGTGTCTGAATTTCCTGCAGTACTTCTGCATTTGAGAAATATATAAATGCAAAACCTTCAACTCTTGCAGATACGATAGCAAGAACAGCTGCAACAGCAAGGGCAGGAATCACGATCCTTGCAATGTCTGTTATAAAGTTCAAAAGCTTAGCAACAATACCATCCATATGAAGCTGCGCCAAAACCAGAACACAGATTCCAAGAACGATTGCTAAGATCATATATCTTGAAGCAGTTTCGACCGATGCCCCATGAAAATATCCAACGCCTGCAATATTAGCTTCATAAACGATAAAAGATATGATTCCAAGAAGGAGTGTGCAAAAAGCCATCCAAACTCCAACTGTCTGTTTCTTAATGAATTCCATAGCTTACTTCTCCTCCTTTGAATTAGCGTTCTTTCCTGTTTCCGGCATAAAGGAAAACAGAACAAATCCCAAAGCTCCGATTATTAGCAGGATAAGACTGCAGTTCTTTACTCCACTAAGAACATTGTCCCACCATACATTTACTTTCTGTGTAGAAACATTCATGATAGCGCTGTTTGCAAATGTATAAAGCTGATATTTAAGATTCTCTCTGGCTTTTTCAACAAGAGCTGAATCATTTTTAACAGTGTCAACACTGATATATCCCCAGGTTGCATCTACTCCGCCTTCTCCAAGACTTATATGATTATCATTTGTAGCAAAATCAGCAACCTGCGTAATACCTGCCATGATCATTCCTTCAGGAGTGAAGTAATACATGTTGTTCATCATATCTGTTGAGATAACTCCGGTAAATGCCCACTCTTTTCTGAGAATACCGGTGATAAGTGGCTCATATGCAGATGCATTTATAGGTCCAAGTCTGTTGAAAGCAATCATTACAGCCAGACCCTTAGCCTCTTCAAGACCGCCCTGGAAGCCTCTCAAATCTGTTTCACGTAATTTTTGCTCATTAAGATATACCGCAACACCGTTTCTGTTGTGCTCCTGGTCGTTAAATCCAAGGTGCTTAGGTCCGTTGAGAATTCCTTTTTCTGTGCATCCAAGGAGAACACCATATCCAATTCTGTTTGTAAGCATTGGATCTTCTGAGATATACTCGTAGTTTCGTCCATTATAAGGAGTTCTTTTAAGTGTAAGACCTGTTCCCCACAGGTCGAAACGCTCAAGCCAAAGTCCGCTGTTTCCTTCAACACGCCCCCAGTCATAGGCAAGCTGTGGATTAAAGGATGATCCAAGAAGAGTCTGTGAATTGATATTAAAGTGGTACTCTTTTCCGGTTGCCTCGTCTGTGTATGCAGAAGTAAATCCGCAGACACCTTCATTCTGATTAACAATTGGGTTATCAACATTGGTAAGTACATCAGACTGGCTTCCACCATGAATAACTGCACCTACCGCCTCATCTATTGAGATCTGAGATACAAGTTCATTCCAATACTCATCATTTACATTATCAAGCTGCTCATAACCGATTGACTGTGTATCAAAGCGAAGTCCCTTGTCGACGCCCTCTGTGGCAGGTGAATCTGCAGCAATGTCATAGACCTGGCCCTTTAAGAGAGCTATCCACTCCTGTGCCTTAGGACTATCTGATAATGTGATCTTTACATCTTCATTGTAATTGATAGGGTATGTGCCTTCCCAATCCTGTCTTGAAAGATATGTAACAGTCTCTTCTCCTGTCCAGTAGTTAAGATCAGCATTATCAGCTACATTAGTAACCTGAACATCATTCTCAACTGAGTATGTCTTATCGTCAAACTGTGCTTTATTCCATACAAGAGCTGTGCCCTTTGCATCTGCATCCATTCCATCATTTGTTGAATAATTCATAGCAGCAAGTACATTATTGGTTGCCTGATGCGCACCTGCAGCAGCTGTGAAATAGTAATCGCCTTCATCAAGGATGTAGGTCTTGGCATTTTTGTAGTCATAGCTTGCAAGGTACTTGGCAGGAACTTCAATTGTAACCTCGGCGCTCTGACCTGCTTCAACATAAACCTTGCTAGAATTAAGAAACATAATAGCAGACTTCTCTACACCATTAGTTTTGTCATAATCAGTGTAAGGCTGTGATACATAAAGCTGTGCCAGGAAGTTGCCTGCCTTATCACTATTATTCTTGACCTCAACAACTGCTGTTACATTTCCGTCAACTGTATCTGTAACTTCAATGCTCTTTATGTTCTGCTCATAGTCAAGATATGAAAGACCATGTCCAAAGGTATAAACCATTTCTGAGTTGTAATCCCAAGATGAGGCCTGTGTTGCACCGGCGCCTGAAGCAGCATTAAACTCAGGATTTGCTATAGCATCAAAGTATCTTGTCTCATAATACTTGTAGCCCACATAGATTCCTTCTGCTTCTACAATGTACTCTCCTGCACTGTAAGTAGGACTTCCACCGCCAAAAGAGCTGGCTGAACTCTCATTGGAAATCTCCACGTTAGGATAACGGCTGTCAAAACCATTTGCTGCATTAGCCGCAAGAGATGCTGCATCAGCATAATAGTCTCCACCAAAGTTCATAACAGCAGGAATTGATTCATTGCTGACAACGTAAGCTTCAGTCAGCGCTCCTGTTGCATTAACCTTTCCTGTAAGAACATCAGCTATACCAATGCACTGATAATCATTTATGCATCCGATATATGCAATACCATCAACTTCGTGACTGCCACCTTCAGCAATGTCAGAAATAAGCATTGCATTTCCTGTATTTAAGAGAACTACAACTTTGGAGCATGTCTCTTTTGCCGCATCTATTACAGACAGTTCATCCTCTGAAAGTTTAAGTGGATCCTGCCCTGTAGCATTTCCGTAATAGTCAAGGGCTGTATCTGTTCCATATGTGTTGGATTCTCCTCCTGGCCTTGCAAATACACAAATAGCTGTTGTGTTTTCTTTGTTGATCTTGTTTTTCCAGTCACTATCAAGTCCAAGACTCACAAACTCGCTGGCAGGAACTTCAGTTATCTGAAATTCCGACATATCTCCAACAGTAGTGTTGTAGATGTAATCATAACCTATTGATACTTCATCTGCACCTGTCCACATATTCTGTGTAATAACTTCATGCTTGTTGAGCAGGTCATTAACGTAAAAATCTTTGATAGTAGAATTAACAGTTACTCCTAAGTTTTCAAGAGCCTGTAAAAGTTCCACGCTGTCTTCATTACCACCTCTGAAATCCTTGGCATTATATGGATATGGTGCATAGGCAGCCAGACCAAATAATGCAACCTCTGTTGTTCCTGAAAGAGGAAGTACATCGTTATCATTTTTCATAACAACTGTACCTTCCTGTCCCTCTCTAATTGCAATTTCTTTTGCAGCTGCAGCCATTTCCTCGATTGTTGCATAATCAGAAACAAACCGTGCTGAATCTGAATCTGTGGATGTTACGTAACTTGTAGTTCCAAGTACATCATCCAGATTCTTTCTGTAGGTTTCTGCTACATCTGCCCCCAGAGTAGACAGTACCAGCATCGACGCAGCCAAAGCTGAGATGCCACGCGCTGTAGAAACCAATTTCTTAGTTCTCATAATATACCCTCCTGATTGTTTTTGGAGCTCTCCCGCTGTTACACTAAAAAGCTTCTTGTAATTAGTTTTTGCTCCCCTTATCTTTTTCCTATATTACCATCCTGATTTCTTTGTGCTCACCACATGCATCATCGGTCATTTTTCATGCATGAACGGTCATTACTGCTTTTGTATTTATGAATTATTGCTGCTTAAGACTTTTCTCTTTGCAATCTCCTGCTGCTCTTTTACCAGATTTTTCTCAACTGTAAAGAACATAATAAGTATTGCACAACAAGCATACGCGATGGTTTCTATCCAAATATACGAAACTGTAAGTGCATTCTGTGCTGCCATGGACTGCGCTCCCTGTCCAAACACAAGATTCTTGTCAAAGCCACTTCCTGTAAGAAGCGCATTCATAATAGAGGTTCCGATTGGAGATGCTGCAACCATGAGAGAAGAATAAATCGACATGGTCAGTCCGTCTGTACGAATCCCCGATTTGTATTCTATGTGATCAATAACATCTGCCAGCATAGCCAAAATCATGTAGCAGGCCGGTGATGAGCCCAGGCACTTAAGCCCTACGCCAATTCCAACCATTACAATATTGTGATTAAAAAATCCCGCAAGCGCTCCACCAATTGCTCCTATGACAAGTCCAGCAAAGGTTACCTTAGCCTTTCCAAATCTGTTGGCAAGAGGAACTACAAACACCGCTGCTACCGCCATCGGAACAGCCCCTGCGATTGAAAGAATAGTCTGTGCAATTCCCCA
This sequence comes from uncultured Butyrivibrio sp., assembly GCF_947169445.1. GTDB lineage: Bacteria > Bacillota > Clostridia > Lachnospirales > Lachnospiraceae > Butyrivibrio. Next base: position 10,197 of record NZ_CAMVPU010000022.1, read on the forward strand.
GTCATTTCCAACAATATCCAAATTAAGTACCCATTCACAGAACTGAGTCATTGAGCCGTTTTTGATAGCACCTGACCACTGAAACAAAAGGTAAAAGATAATGATGATCCACCACCACTTTTCAGATGCCACTGCTGATAGCTGCTCTTTTACAGATACTGTTTTTACTTCATTTTCATCATTTTCATGATTACCACCGGAGAAATTCTCCTCTGTTACACGTTCTCTTGTGAACTTAAACTGAAGAAAGATTGTCATTGCAGTAATAATAGCTACCGCCAGCATTACAAGAAACCAGTTATGCTGATTATCTTTTAAAAGATTAGATGCCAGAATCGGGAATACCATTGAACCTGTTCCCATTACTCCAAGGCCTGCCACGTTGGTAAAGGATGCTATAGCACCTCTTTCCTTGGTATTTCTTGTAGAAACAGGTACCAAGGTAGAATTGGCTGTGTTGTAGATTGGATAAGCAACTGAATAATACAGGTTATAAGAAACAGCTATCCAGATCATCCTGGCGGTGCCGTTTGCCGGTACAATAAACATCAGCACGGAAGCAATAGAAAGTGTAAATGCTGATAGTAATATCCAGGGTCTTGCTTTTCCTGCCAGCACATGAGTACTTTCAATAAGCTGCCCCACCAAAAGATTGGCAATGATAATAAAAATAGTTGAAATCAAAGGCAGCACTGTCAAGAATCCATTTGATAGCCCAAGTACCTCATTTAAGTATTTTTGCAGCATGCTGGTGAAAATACCGGATGAAAGTAATGCTCCAAATGGTCCAATTAGATAACCTATGATCATCTCCGGCAATCTAACATTATCTGTTTTTATACCGGAAGACAAAAAGGGATTTTCCCAAATGTCTTTTTCTCTCTTCCCCATGATAAATCTCCTTTGTTTTTACTAATTTCACCATAACACAAAAGGCTCCGATCAAATCGAAGCCTTCATAAACTGTCATTTTTTACTCATGATCGGTAAATCACGGAATAGGAATGAGGATATCTAATTTAAACCAATTGTCCACCGCTTCGGCTCTAATGGAGCCTGCGTACTTCTCAGCTATCTGTTTCATACTCTTTACGCCATAGCCGTGGATATTTTTATCAGACTTTTTCGTAAGAGGCAGATTATGTCTGAACTGGATTTCTCCTACAAATCTGTTTTCAACATGTATTCTAAGGAACCCCTTTTGTCTATCCACATTTAGATAGATCAGCCTTTCCTGCGGATTTCCGATTTTCTCAGCTCCCTCTATGGCGTTATCCAAGGCATTTCCAAACAAAGCACTTATATCCATCGGATGCATGAAATCCAGAGCACTTCCATCCGCAACCACAGTGATTTCAATCTGTTTGGACTGACATTTCATACTCTCTGAAGTAAGAACTGTATCAAGTATTCTGTTTCCTGTCTTAAACTGAGCCTCATACTGTTTAATCTCAGTCATCATCTGGTCAAGATACTCTTTTCCTTCACTTTCTCCAATATTGCTTTGCAAAAGTCTTATCTGATGCTTAAGGTCATGATATTTCTGATTAACCAGCTCAATAGTTTTTTCCGAAGCCTGATACTGACTATAGGTAAGTTCAAGCATATTCCGTATTGTCTGTGCCTCTACCTTCTCTGCTGACTGCTGTATAAGCTCATGTACCATGTACAAAAGAGATACTCCCATGAAGTCTGCTGAGCTTCTGATCATAAACAGTTCAGAGGTATACATGGTCGTAAACGGCGTATTGGTAACCACATAGGAAAGATTGCTGAAGGTATAAGTAAGAAGTGCCATCGCAAATATACCCACCAACGCCTTGGATGAGATTTCCAGTTCCCGGTTTCCCTTTTTATGTCTCTTTTCTGCAAAAAAAGCAGTGACAAAAATCAAAGCAAATATGCCCAGCATAGTACTAAACTCAGATATTCTTATGCTGATTCCGGACAGGTTTTTCTGATTAAAAACAAAATAAAACACCTGCCATCCAAGGGATCCTGCAAACTCCCCCAGCATAAAGGCACGAATTGTATAATACAATTTTCTTCGTATATTTCCTTCAATGGAAATTGCGATCATTGCAAAAATAAGTGCACCTATGCAGCACATAACTATTACAAACAGAAAGCCGTCCTGTCCGGCAGTGAGCGTCATAAATACTTCCAGAATCACTGCAAAGGGCAAGACAGGTAAAATCCAGATTGAGTTCTTTTTCCTCTTAGGATTATAGAAAATAAAAATGACCGCAGAAATAAAATATGCCAGCGCATACCAATACCCTGGAGTATTTCCAAATTCCGCTATATCTCTTATACCTATCTGCATATCAGTGTCCCATAGTCCTCATATAATTATTCAGAGCATCCATAAAAGGTTTCTTTTTGGCACGACTTACCTGGACACATTCATCACCAAGAATAATATCGCTTCCCTGAACTCTGTCCACCAGCGCAAGATTTACTAAAAAACCTTTATTACACAAAAAGAAATAATCTTCCTTGAGACTTTCTTCCATTTCTCTTATGGTTCCTTTAGTATTAATATCTCCATTTATGGTATGGATGATCATGTCATGTCCGATTACTTCAATATAACGTATCTCTGAAATCGCTGCTTTCTGCTCTCCACCCCGTATCTTAAAGCGAAGATACTTTTTATCAGGAACAATCCGCCTTCCTATGGCTCTCTTTATGGTCTGTGAAAAAGGGTAGTAGGAAATAGGCTTTAGAATATAATCCAGTGCATCGACCTTGTAGCCCTTAATGGCATATTGAGGCATGTTGGTGATAAAAACAATTATCACCTCTCTGTCCACCTCTCTGATACGCTCAGCGGCAGTCATGCCATCCACAAACTGCATTTCCACATCAAGAAGGATAATATCAAAATCCGAATGATATTTTTCTACCAGTTCATCACCGTCAGTGTACTCAGTGATACTGAAGTTCTCACCATACTCCTTCTCATATTTAGCCAGCATCGATATAATCTCTTTGCGATATGTTGTATCATCATCAACAACTGCAACTCGAAGCATTTTATTAGCCCTCCGCTTGCATTATAACTGAACCTCAAAACTATATCTACCACTTTGAAGTTCATGCATCTGACCATCAGGAAGCACAAGCTCACAGGATGTGGAGACAGGGACCTCAACACTGATCCTGAATAATCCATTTTCTATTTTCCAGTCAGAGACAATCTCTCCATAAGGACATTTTGTTTTTCCAAAGGCGCTTGTAAGATTTCCTAAAGGCATTGGTTTGATTCTGAATTTTTTATACCCTGCACTTGTTTCTTCTATACCTGCTACTCTCTTATACAAGAAATCTCCCACTGCACCGGAAGCATAATGGTTATACGAAATCATTGTATCTGTTCCATCATCACCAATTGGACAATCGCCATTTTCATCAAGTCCATCCCATCGCTCCCAGATTGTAGTTGCTCCCATCTTAACCTCATAGAGCCATGACGGACATTTGGTATTAAGAAGCATTTTAAAAGCAGCGTCACTCTGTCCATTATCAGAAAGTGCAAAAAGAATATACGGCGTCCCCGGGAACCCTGTTCCTATCTTATAATCATTATTTTTAACAAGCCTTGCAAGGTTTTCGGCAGCTTTTTTCCTGGTAGAAGCATCGAACATATTAAAATGGATTGGAAGAACATAAGCTGTCTGGAATTCTTCTAATAGTTTACCATTTCCATCAGTAAAAAACTTAGCATAGGCATGACTTGTCTTTTCAAATATACTCCTGAACTCCTCCTCATCTTTATGTCTACCGAGAATTCCGGCAATCTGCGAAAGGATATTCGAAGTGTTGGCAAGGCTTGCTGTAGCAGTCCACTTACTTCGCTTCTGCCACTGGCTCATCTGCGGGACATCAGGTGCAACCCAGTCTCCAAAATGAAGCACTGAAAGAGTATCCCAAATATAGCGGTGCTCTCCAAAGCTAAAGAGTCCGGCCCATTTCTTGCAGGCAAACACATATTTTTTCATCATCTCATAATTATCTATAAGATATTGTTCATCGCCTGTAGACAGGTACAATGCCCATGGTACAAGAACAGAGGCATCGCCCCAAAAATCAATAGCCATAACAGGCATTGTTGCAGGAAATCCATAGCCCTGAGACGGAATAGTATTGGGAATTCCACCTGTTGGATGCTGCTCTGTACGCATATCCCTAAGCCATTTGTTAAGGAAACGCCCCATACCGAAATTATAGCAGGCGGTTGATGCAAACAACGCTATATCACCTGTCCATCCCATTCGCTCATCTCGCTGTGGGCAATCAGTAGGTATTTCCACAAAATTTGACTTTGCACCCCATTTGATATTCTGCTGGAGTCTGTTTATCATCTGATCTGAACAGGTAAACTCTCCTATCTCATCTATATCAGAATACAGAGCACTTGCTGTTACCTGCACATTTTCTTCATCAATACCACTAATACTTATATATCTAAAGCCCATATAGGTAAAAGAAGGAGAATACTCCTGAAGTCCATCCCTGCAGGTATATGTAATCGTTGCCTTGGCTGAACGAAGGAAATCAGTATTCAATGTACCATCCTTGTGAAGAATCTCCGCATGACGCACAGTGATTATCTGCCCGAATTGTCCCTGAATTTTCAGATTTACTATTCCTGCAAAGTTTTGTCCAAAATCATATATCAGCTCATCGCCAACATGTTCCACACTTACAGGGTGAAATAATTCATGTCTTCGCACAAGGGAAGAAGATTCAAGTCTAAGCGTAGGATTAATTCTGACCTTTTCAATGGATGCGCTACGGAATGCCAATTTCTCCATATCCACACCGGCATCATAACACTCTCCATCGTATATATCCGCGCTCTTTACAGGTCCGTCCAAGCTCACCTGCCAGGACTCATCCGTACCTATTATTTCGACCTGACCATCCTCGTACACTATCCTAAGCTCGGCTAAAAGCGCCTGTCTGTCTGCCGTGATACGGTTTTTCCTGGTAAAAACAAAAGAGCCGACCGCCCAACCGCCGGCTATGGTTGCAGTTATATCATTCACATTCCCGGATTTTTTGACCAGCTCCGTGATATCATACACCTGATACTGAAGATTGGTTTTATAGGAAGTAAAGCCGGGAGTAAAATAATCCTCTCCAACACGTTTTCCATTAACCTTGAACTGGTAGATTCCAAGGGCTGTGGCAGCCAGCTTTACTTCTTTTACCGGCTTATCTAAGGAAAAAGACCTTCTAAATACCATTGGCTTTGGAGATATCTTTTTCTCGGTAAAATGGTAGGAATCATCGCTGATCCAGTTCCCATTGAGCTTCCCCCCCATTAGGCCTGTCTCGAAACTAAGGGATGCCTCATCATACTCGTCATTATCCATGAACACTTTAAGTCTTGCCACGTATTTAGAAAAAGGTCTAAGCTCTTCTCCCTCATACATGATCCCCAGCTGTTTTTTGGTAGTGATACTCCAATTATTTACTACCAGTTCTGACTTTTCTATTGCTACACCATTTTTATCACTATGTACACTGAAGGAAAAACGCGGCCTTTTTTCATCAAGTATGCAGCCATCCTTCATGTTTTCCACAGTAAAGTTCTCTATTCTGATCATCTTCAAACCTCAAGTATAGTTATTACCTATTGTCACTCTATTACTGGCACTTCTACACTATATTCTCTGCCATTTGAGACAGCTTTAAGCTTAACTGTTCCGTTATTTCCTGCTCTTACTATCGCCAACGCATTTCCATAATAAGTAGAAGTCGTATCCTTCAAAAATCCATCCGGGTTATAGGGACAGGCGTTGCCAAGCGCAATTAACTGTCCGTTTTCAACGTCAACTTTTATATTGGCTTTTTCCATTGGTTTCCAGCACCCAAACTCGTCGGTAAGCCTGAGCCCCACGTACAAAAGGCCCTCTGCCCTGACAGTTTCTGTTTCCGGGATAAGAGACACCTCACTGCCTTCCATAGCTGTAGATAGCATATCTCTTCCTATCTCTCTTCCCGTTTCATCAAACGCCACCGCTTCAAGATTACCTGACTGATACTTTGTTTTGAACCTGAAAACGCAGTCCTTGGATTTTTTAATCCCTAAACTTCTGCCGTTAAGGATCAGTTCTACATGGTGAGCTCTGGCATATACTTCTATTTTGGCTTCAAAGCCATCGCACCCGCTATAAGACCAGCTTCTTAAGGCATCAGTCATCTTCCAGGCTGAAGGAGAATGCTTTCCGGTCTGATATACGGGGCTGACAGCAATGAAAGGCCCCTTGTCCATATCCAGTGCAACTCTCGTATAATAAGCTTCTCCATTTGGAGTACCAATAAGGTCCAGTCTTCCACTTCCTGCAGAAAGCCATCCTGCCTTATTACCAGTCTTAGGTGCATAATCTTCGTACTCCCAGGAACCAATTCCCGCTTCCCCAAGATAGTCCATTCCGGCCCAGACAAAATCGCCCACTATTCCTGAATTTTCTTTGGCGAATTCATAGAACTTAAAGGCATCCTTGCAGAAGGTTTCCGAACCAAGAATTAATCTGTCAGGATATTTTTTCAGATCTTTCTTATACCTCAGAATCCCATAATTATAGCCGGCTATATCCATACCAGCAAAAGCGTCTCTGGTCTTCACATCACAGCCATGGGTGGTAGCTCCTATTTTCATGAATTTATCGCCGAGCTTTCCAGCAAGCTGATTATAAAACTCACTTCCTACTGTTTTCTTTTTGCCTGAAGCATCAGCCTCTTTTTCCGCCTTCTCATCACTGTACACTCCAAATCCCATGGAGAACAATAGATTAAAAAAAATATTGACTCCGCAGCTGACAGGTCTGGTTTCATCAATACTGTGTAAGTAATCTGTCATAGTCCTGGTAAATTCAATTCCCCTGTCCTGACCGGTTTCAGCAATCTCATTACCGGTGGAATACATGATCACACATGGATGATTATAGTCTTTTTGAACCATATCAAATAAGTCTCGCTCATACCAGTTCATCACATGGTCTGCATAATCGAAGCGGGTCTTATGGATATACCACATGTCCACATATTCATCCATGATATACATTCCCAGCTTATCGCAGGCCATCAGCAGATACTTGGAGCAGGGATTATGAGCAGAACGTATGGCATTATATCCATTTTCTTTAAGGAGTTTTACTCTCCTTAGTTCTGCATCCAGATCCGTAACTGCGCCAAGTAGCTGGTTATCTGAATGAATACAGGCACCCTTTAGAATCACTCTTTTTCCATTAATGCAAAAGCCTTCTTTCCTGTCCCACCTAAGTGTCCTGACGCCAAAGGAAACCTCCTGGTAATCATCTGCAAAATAGACCTTAGCCGTATATAGTACCGGATGCTCCTCATCCCACAGCTGCGCGCATTTTAATATGATATTTGTCTCATTTTGATCCATTTCTGCACTGGCAACAGTTCTGCCCTCCGGGTCACAGATTTCATAACGAAGCTGTCCTTTTCCGCAAGTCTCCACCAAAAGAGAAATGACAGCATCTCCTAAAGTATGGTCCACGTTATATGAATCAATAGACAATGTTCTTATTTTAATGCCATTAATATTTATATGGTCAGCACCGGATTCATATAGCCACACCGGCCTGTATATTCCGGAACCGGTATACCATCTGCTGTTTGGCTGATTGGCATTTCTAGAAACCACTCTTATAGTATTCTTACCCGCTGTAAGAAATCTCGAAATCCGGGCATAAAGCCTTGTATATCCGTAGGGGCACCTTGCTGCCAGTTGATCATTTACATATACTTCTCCATCCCGATAAATGCCTTCAAATTCAAGAATACGCTCTTTTCCAAGGTCATCAGCATTTAACTCAAAGATTTTAATATATTCATAATCATGGCCCTCAAAATAACCAATGTTGTGAGCTCCCGGATTCTTCTCACTCCTTTTTTCACACAGCATCGCATCATGAGGAAGCGTAACCTTTTTATACTCATCAGCCACATCTATTTTTCTATATTCCCAATTTTTTCCAAAATCTTTTTTTACCATAATAGCTCCTATATTTCTTGCTATTATTACTGTATCACACGTAAGGGATTCAAATATCCAAACGACGTCAACTGTAAAAAAAAATACATAAACGGTTTGCCCTGCAACTATTACTGAACTTGCCAAGACAACTCGTTTATGTATTATCTAATCCTATAACATTCCCATTTTGGGTTTATGTCATCACTTATTTGTCATGCTATTTTCCCATATGTCTGATTACACATAGCCTTTTCTAATATCCTGTATTTTCTAGCGTATCCAATCGGATTGTAGCTTTCTTTGGCCTGTCTTAATCCCTCGAGTCCCATATCATCCTCTCTGTTGACAAGCTGCGCTGCCTCTTCAAACAATGGTTTATGAAAAACAAGTTTTTTATCCATAACTGTACCAACCTCATTTGCATATGAATCACTCGTTTACAGATATTAAAATTAGATTGTGTACAATTAAAATAAAATATTTTTCGCTTTTTGTCAACCACTGAGAAAAATTCTGATGTTTTTTTCCTCTATTTAGTAGAATATTAGCCAAAAGTCATCTGGTTATACACATTTTTTTATTACCATTGGCCAGAATACGCAGCCAAACATAATCATAATGAAGTAAGATAAGAGATTCCCCCAATGTGCGCCAAGAGCACCGGTTACTGTAGCGCCGGCAAACCACTGATTCCAGGCAAGCATTATTCCAAGTCCTAAACATGAGAGAATCGGAAGATTAACTGATCCAACTGGAATCTCATAGTGAACATAATGACGTTCAATAAAATTACCAATACAAACTCCAAGAAGTCCTCCGCAGGCTTTGAAGGAGTCATTCATCATCCTCTGAGGATCAACCAAAAGAACTCCCTCTATATAGTCCATAGGATACGGCTTAATCTGAATATATGTAAGAGCACATATCACAAATATTATTCCGCACAGGGAAAGAATATCCTGCATTTTCTGATTTCCCTCAATCTTTGATGACACAATTCCCACAACAAAGATGATCACAACGGATTCTAAAAATCCAACCAGAACATCCTGTGGTGTATGAACTCCAAGGAAATTTCTGGAAAATCCAGTGAGCAGAATAAGAATTCCACATATCACTGCGAGCCATCTTCTCTTATCTTTTTGCCAGACAAAGGTTGTCCCATACATAGTTGTTCCGCACAGGGTATGTCCACTTGGAAAAGAGTATCCGGTTGCTGCCACTTTGGAATCACCGGCCGGATCAACAAACTCGGATCTTATCCAGGGCCTGTAGGCGCATACTGTCAGCTTGATCAAACCATTAACAACTTCGCCAACCCACAGAGTAGATATAAAACGATAGCCCCACTTTTTATCTACACTCCAAAAAACAATGTAAGGCAAGAATACCAGAAGATCTACTGCCAGTTTTGAAATCGCATTGAAGAATTCGTTAAAAATCCCCCCTGTGGCGTTGCGCAGATCCTGCAACATAATAAGATACTGAATATCAATAGTCATTTCTTTCTCCTCTCCTTTAATTTTTCAGTTCCATATTTCCCAGAAAAGCTTCAATTATCTCATCTGTAGCCATTTGCTTAGCTTCATCTGCACTATAGGTAGAAGAAATCTTCACCACGAAATATCGATCATTTTTTGGAACAAAATAGTTGACATAGACCATATCTCCATCCTTGTATGGTCCTTCGCTCATAAGTAATGTACAGCCTGACTTTCCAAGGAATGTCACATCATCCTGTCTTGTAAGCTCAACTGTTTCATCAAACAAATTTGAACGCAAGTTACTAATGGCGTTCTCAATATTCATATCCTCTTCAAAATAGATGCTGATAAGGAAATCATTCCAATCGTCACATATAACACCGGAAAAAACATCTGAATCCTCCAGTTCAAGGCAGCAAACCTTTCGCATATCATACTGAGTTGTGTATTCAAAGTTGCCTACATGGTAAATAATCTGATCCTCTTCTCTTGTTGTAGGCGCATTTGGAATTGAAACCGGTGGCCATCCATACTGCTGATACTGAGTAATATAAAGTCCGTTTTGGTTTATATAGTAAGACAAAGCCTGCGCCTGATACTGATCTCTGTTATCACAGGCCTCCAGATATGCATCCTGAAGTTCCTTGGTATCAAAGAGTTTTTTGAAGGAAGGATCAAAGTCCGATCCATCTTCAAGAAAATCAATGCCTGTCACCAGAGGGCTTTCACCTGTAGCATCAATGTGCGCTACTCCTCCATAGGAACCTCCAGAAGTTCCCTGCAATGTGGTATTGACCAGCTGATAAGCATACACCATGTACTCGCCCCACACTTTGACATCACCAGGATTGCTGTCATCAACCTTAACGACAGTCGGCACGCAAATCTGAAGATCTGCTTCGCTTTCCCCAAAAGTGTTTTCTATCAGAAACTGACTGATGCTGTCTCCATAATCAGCCCAATCCTCCGGTCCGTAGTAGTGGTATTCCGGAAGTGGAAATGTAGGATAAGATATCTCAGAAGTTTCTTCCACTGATGACTCACTGCCAGCTTCTGCCACTTGGGTTTCCTGAGTATCCTTAGCAGATTCATCACCGCTCTCATTTGTCTGTGCTGCACCTTCTGTCTCCGTCGAAATATCTGTTCCAATTTCATTTGGATCCGTGACTGTGCTTGGCGTTTTACCACAGCTGGCAATGCCTACAGCCATGATAGCAGCTGTCATTGCCAAAACTAATCTTTTTTTCATTTGTCTCCCCTTCTTAATGGAGGTAGTGTCTTTCGAACACTCCTTTATATTTATAAACCATTACCAATTAATTTTATCACGCTTAAATGTATACAAATCTTAAATGTCCATAAACAAGGGAGCTGAACGTCAAAAAAGAGCTGCAGGTATCTGCAACTCTTTTTCGCATTACGTTTTCTCTTGATTTATAATTTGGCTATATCCACCAGTGTAAGTCCTTCTTCACTGCTGGCACTCTCAAGGCTGGTTACAAGAGCTCTTGCTGTATCGAGGGCTGTGATTACGTTAACGCCTGTCTCGATGGCAGTTCTGCGGATTATGAAACCGTCACGGCTCTTATCTCTTCCCTGAGTAGGAGTATCGATTACAAGATCGATCTTGTGGCCAAGGATAAGGTCGATGACTGTAGGTGACTCCTGGCTGATACGATTTATCTTTCTCGCTGAAACACCGTTTTCATTAAGAGTATCTGCGGTGGATCTTGTAGCGTAAATAATGTAGCCAAGCTTCTTATAACGCCTTGCTATATCAATGACTTCACCCTTATCAGCATCCTTAACTGTTATGATCATCTGCTTGTGCTTAGGAAGGTGAACCCCGGCACCAAGGAAAGCCTTGTAAAGAGCTTCATCGAAGTTCTTACTGATTCCGAGGCACTCACCTGTACTCTTCATCTCAGGTCCAAGGCTGATCTCAGCTCCTCTTATCTTTTCAAAAGAGAACACCGGCATCTTGATGGCAACATAGCCAGCTTCCTTCTGAAGACCAGGAGTGTAACCAAGGTCTTTTAACTTCTTCCCCATCATTACCTGGGCTGCAAGGTCGACAATCGGAATACCTGTAACCTTACTGATATAAGGAACTGTTCTGGAGGAACGAGGATTTGCCTCGATGATATATACTTCATCTCCTACAGCTATGAACTGGACATTGATAAGGCCCACTACATGAAGAGCTTTAGCAAGTCTTCTTGTATATTCTGCAATTGTCTCCTTTACCTTGTCAGAAAGAGACTGGGCAGGATAAACAGAGATTGAGTCTCCTGAATGGATACCGGATCTCTCGATATGCTCCATGATACCTGGGATTACAATATCATCGCCATCACACACAGCATCAACCTCAGTCTCAACACCCTGAAGATACTTATCTACAAGGATAGGATGATCCTGAGCGTATCTGTTAATGATGTTCATGAACTCTTCAATTTCTTCGTCAGAAAGAGCTATCTGCATTCCCTGACCACCAAGAACGTAGGAAGGACGCACCAGTACAGGATAGCCAAGGCGATTAGCAACTTCCTTTGCTTCCTCGGCGGTATAAACTGTTGCCCCCTGAGCACGCTTGATCTGAGTCTGTTCAAGGATTTCATCAAAGATTTCCCTGTCTTCTGCAGCATCAACGTCTTTGGCATCAGTACCGTAGATCTTAACTCCCATCTTCATAAGATCCTGAGTGAGCTTGATTGCAGTCTGACCACCAAACTGAACAACGGCTCCGTCTGGCTTTTCAAGTCTTACGATATTCTCAACATCCTCCGCTGTAAGAGGCTCGAAGTAGAGCTTGTCAGCGATGTCAAAGTCAGTACTTACAGTTTCAGGGTTGTTGTTGATAATAATTGTTTCGTAGCCTGCTTTCTTGAAGGCCCATGTGGCATGAACTGAGCAGTAGTCAAATTCAATACCCTGACCGATTCTGATAGGGCCGCTGCCAAGAACAAGGATTTTTTTCTTAGCATCAGCTGAATCGTTTTTATCGTTATCTCCTGCCTCGTTTTCAGAGTCAGGTCCATTGTAAACAGAATAGTAGTAAGGTGTCTGGGCTTCAAACTCAGCTGCACAGGTATCTACAATCTTGAAGCTTGCATGGATATTGTAGGCATCCCTGAGTTCTTTTAACACCTCTACAGAAAATCTGGTAAGACGGCTGATTACATTATCAGGATATTCAAGGCGCTTTGCTTCAAGGAGTGTCTCGAAGCTGATAACCTTTTTGGCATCTTCCAGAGTACCATTTTTACCTGCAGTATTCTTTTCACCGCATCTAAGGAGTTTAAGTTCCATCTTGACCAGGGTGTGGAGCTTATCAATAAACCACAGGTCGATCATGGTGATATCATGGATTTCCTGATGGCTGATTCCTCGGCGAAGAGCCTCTGCAATTACCCAGATTCTCTGATCGTCTACAACCTTAAGTCTGTCCTGAAGTTCATCATCTTCAAGGTCAGAGAAGTCAACACTTGTCAGGCAGTCCACATGCTGCTCCAGGCTTCTGATAGCCTTCATCATAGCACCTTCGAAGTTAGTGCAGATACTCATTACTTCGCCGGTAGCCTTCATCTGTGTGGTAAGAGTTCTTTTAGCTGTAATGAATTTATCGAATGGAAGTCTTGGGAACTTCACTACGCAGTAATCCAGGGTCGGCTCAAAGCTTGCATAAGTCTTTCCTGTAATAGCGTTCTTAATCTCATCAAGTGTATATCCAAGAGCAATCTTGGCTGCTACCTTGGCAATCGGATATCCTGTTGCCTTACTTGCAAGGGCAGATGAGCGGCTAACTCTTGGGTTAACCTCAATAACACAATACTCAAAGCTTGTAGGATGAAGCGCAAACTGAACGTTACATCCACCTGTAATCTTAAGTTCATCAATAATACTAAGTGCTGCACTTCTAAGCATCTGATATTCTTTATCAGAAAGTGTCTGTGAAGGAGCCACTACTATTGAATCTCCTGTATGAACACCTACAGGGTCAATGTTCTCCATATTGCAGACAGTAATGCAGTTTCCAAGGCTGTCTCTCATTACCTCGTATTCGATCTCTTTCCAACCTGCAATACATCTCTCTACAAGAACTTCGTTTGCTCTTGAAAGTCTCAGACCATTTTCAAGGATTTCAACGCACTGAGCCTGATTATAAGCAATACCGCCTCCCGATCCACCAAGGGTATAAGCAGGTCTAAGTACAACCGGATAGCCTATCTTACTGGCAAAAGCCACACCATCCTGCACATTATGAACTACCAGGGATGCAGCAACCGGCTGTCCCAGTTTTTCCATAGTATCCTTGAATTCCTGACGATCCTCAGCCTTTCTGATGGTCTCTGCAGTTGTTCCAAGAAGCTTTACTCCATGAGCTTTAAGGAATCCTGATTCATCCAGCTCCATTCCAAGATTAAGTCCGGCCTGGCCTCCAAGTGTTGGAAGGATCGAGTCGGGCTTTTCTTTTTCTATTATCTGCTCTAAGACCTTGACTGTAAGAGGTTCGATATAAACTTCGTCTGCAATGTCTCTGTCAGTCATAATAGTAGCCGGGTTAGAGTTAACCAGAACAACCTCTATTCCCTCTTCCTTAAGAGATCTGCAGGCCTGAGTTCCGGCATAGTCAAATTCCGCCGCCTGTCCTATTACTATAGGTCCTGAACCTATTACCAGAACCTTTTTAACATCTTTATTCTTGGGCATTTCCTAGTATCCTTTCTCATTATGCATGTTAATGGAGCCATGCATGACTCACTTTGACGCGCACATCATATCAATAAATCTGTCAAATAAGTAGCTGCTATCCTGTGGGCCGGGACATGCTTCAGGATGGAACTGCACTGTAAAAATGTTCTTTCCTACGTAGGACAGTCCCTCGTTAGTTCCATCATTTACATTTATAAATGCCGGCTCAGCCACAGTTTTATCAAGTTTATCCATATCTACGACATAGCCGTGATTCTGGGATGAGATGTACACTTTTCCATTGGAAAGGTCTTTTACAGGATGATTGCCACCTCTGTGACCATATTTAAGTTTGTAAGTATCCGCTCCGGTTGCAAGAGCCATGAGCTGATGACCAAGGCAGATAGCGAATATTGGAGTATCAGAAGCATATAACTTCTTGATCTCTTCAATTACCCCTCTGCAATCCTTAGGGTCTCCAGGACCATTGGAAAGCATGATTCCATCTGGCTTGTCACGAAGAATCTCCTCTGCAGATGTATCAAAAGGATAGATTGTAACATCGCACCCTCTTGCAGAAAGGGAATCTGCTATATTCTTCTTGGCTCCAAGGTCAAGGAGCGCTACTTTCAAAGGTCTGGTCTCTTTGTTGTCCTCAGCAGATACTCTTCCGTTTAGTTCTCTAACTATAGCAGGGCGCTTCTCTCTTTTGCTCTTGTCCCCGCTAAGTGATGCTTCATAGTCTTCCTTTATAAAAACAGCACTTCCTGTCAGCGGACCATTTTCCGAAAGATCAGCTACTCCCTTCTGGAATTTCTTTTCCTTGCAGGATACGCGGCTGACCACATCACCTGTTGTATAGGCATGGAGCTTTTCCTTAACATCCTCATAAGATAAGCTTTCATTGGTGGTAATATAACCATTCATGGTACCTTTATCTCTAAGGAGTCTTACAAGTGCTCTTGTATCTATTCCTTCGATTCCTGGAATCTCATATTTTTCCATAAAATCCTGAACCGTCATATCGCATCTGAAATTCGATGCTACATGGGACAGTTCTCTTACGATGATTGCATCAACCCAAGGTCTGTCAGATTCCATATCATCAAGACATACTCCGTAGTTACCAATAAGTGGATATGTCATACAAACCGCCTGGCCGGCATATGACGGATCCGTGAATACTTCCACGTATCCCGCCATAGATGTATTGAAAACAATCTCACTCACTACATCTTTATCCGCACCAATGTGCTTTCCAGTGAAGACTGTTCCATCTTCAAGTATAAGTCTTGCCTTCATTATTTTTCCTCCATCACTTGAAGTAAGCTACACCACTCTCGAAGATGCGAAGATCCTGCTCTCCGTAGATGTTTATAGCTACACCGTCACCACGGCGCTCTGAATGAGCCATCTTACCAAGGCATCTTCCATCAGGTGAAAGGATACCCTCAACAGCTCTATAGGAACCATTGATGTTCCACTCATCATCCATGGTCACATTTCCATCAAGATCACAGTACTGAGTTGCAATCTGTCCATTTGCAAAAAGCTTGTCCAGTACATCCTCAGGAGCTACAAATCTTCCTTCTCCGTGGGATGCAGGGTTTGTGTAAACTCCGCCAAGCTTTGCCTGTGACAGCCATGGTGAATTGTTGGATACAACCTTTATAGTAGCCATCTTGGAAATATGTCTTCCAATTGTGTTAAATGTAAGTGTAGGTGAATCAGCAGTCTGTCCTGTGATCATACCGTTTGGTACAAGACCAAGCTTGATCATAGCCTGGAATCCGTTACAGATACCAAGTGCAAGACCATCTCTATTGTGAAGAAGATCATCTACTGCTGCCTTAATCTCCTCATTCTGGAAGGCAGTTGCAAAGAACTTAGCACTTCCGTCAGGTTCATCACCTGCTGAAAATCCGCCAGGGAACATTATGATCTGTGCATTCTCGATTGCCTTCTTAAACTCAGCTACAGACTCTTCAATATCCTGCGCGTTTCTATTTCTAAAGATTCTGATGTCCACATCGGCTCCTGCGCGTCTGAAGGCCTCAGCGCTGTCATACTCACAGTTTGTTCCAGGGAACACCGGAATAAATACTGTAGGCTTTGCCACTTTATTCTTACAGATGTGAATGCTCTCAGCTTTAAATACATCTGATTTAACTTCTGTCTTCTCGGCATTTACTGTTGAGTGGAATACCTTCTCAAGCTTGTTCTTCCAAGACTCAAGCGCTTCATCCATTGAAAGGGAAGTTCCACATGCAGCAAAGCTTGCATCCTCTGTAACCTCACCGATTTCCCTTGCACCCTCAAGATTAAGAACTTCTGAAAGCTTATCTGCAGGTACTTCTGCAACAATATCCGCTATGTCATTGGTAAAGAGCTCTTTTGCAGTAATAGAATCAGCTATCTTAACTCCAAGTCCGTTACCGAAAGCCATCTTGCAAAGTGCTGCAGCTATACCATAACAATCCTCAGCATAAGCAGAAACAATGGCGCCACTTCTCATAAGCTCTGTGATCTCACCATAGAGCTTCATTACCTTGTCATAATCAGGAAGATCATACTTATCCTTGGCAATCCTGAACTGAACAAGCTTATTGCCTGCCTTCTTAAGCTCAGGTGTAACAACATCTGAAAGCTTAGCAACATCTACAGCAAAAGAAACAAGTGTCGGAGGAACGTTTATCTCATTAAAGGAACCTGACATGGAATCCTTACCACCGATTGAAGCAATTCCAAACTTAAGCTGAGCATCGAATGCACCAAGAAGTGCTGCAAAAGGCTGGCTCCAACGCTGTGGATCCTCTGTCATTCTCTTAAAGTACTCCTGGAATGTGAAGTGAAGATTCCTGTAATCACCACCTGTAGCTACTATTCTTGCAACTGACTCAGTAACCGCGTAAGCTGCACCATGATACGGGCTCCAGCTTGAAAGATATGGATCAAAGCCATAACTCATCATAGTTACTGTATCTGTTTTTCCTGCAAGTACAGGAAGTTTAGCTACCATTGCCTGGGTCTCTGTGAGCTGATATTTTCCACCATAAGGCATAAGTACTGATCCCGCGCCGATGGATGAATCAAACATCTCAACAAGTCCTTTTTGTGAGCATACATTAAGGTCTGAAAGTTCTGCCTTAAGAGCTGTCTTTACATCATTATTTGAAAGGGCTTCGCAAACTTCCTTGCTGGCTATTTTGTCAAAATAGTTATCTTCCTGGACAGGAGCTTCAACCTTAACTGTTGTCTCCTGATGAGCTCCGTTTGTATCAAGGAAAGCTCTCTTGATATCTACAATCTTCTTACCTCTCCAGTTAAGGACAAGTCTTGGCTCCTTAGTCACAACAGCCACCTTAACAGCCTCAAGGTTCTCCTGTGCTGCATATTCAAGGAACTGCTCTGCATCCTTAGGATCAACAACTACTGCCATTCTCTCCTGAGATTCTGATATAGCAAGTTCAGTACCATCAAGCCCCGCATACTTTTTAGTTACAAGGTCAAGATTGATATCAAGACCCGGAGCAAGCTCACCGATTGCTACTGAAACACCGCCTGCACCAAAGTCGTTACATTTCTTGATAAGTTCACTTACTTCCGGCCTTCTAAAGAGTCTCTGGAGCTTTCTCTCTGTAGGAGCATTACCCTTCTGAACCTCTGCACCGCAGCTTGTAAGTGATTTGCTGTCATGAGCCTTTGAAGAACCTGTTGCTCCGCCGCAGCCATCTCTTCCGGTTCTGCCACCAAGAAGAATGATGATATCTCCAGGATCAGCACTTTCTCTGATTACATGCTCCTGTGGAGCTGCACCCATTACTGCACCAATCTCCATTCTCTTTGCAACATAACCTGGATGATAAACCTCTTTTACATAACCGGTTGCAAGTCCGATCTGGTTTCCATAGGATGAATAACCGCTTGCAGCGCCTCTAACAAGCTTTTTCTGTGAAAGCTTACCCTTCATAGTCTCTGCCACAGGAACTGTAGGATCAGCAGCGCCAGTTACGCGCATAGCCTGATATACATAGCCTCTTCCTGAAAGCGGATCTCTTATTGCTCCGCCAAGACAGGTTGCAGCACCTCCGAAGGGCTCAATCTCTGTTGGATGGTTATGAGTTTCATTTTTGAAGAATACAAGCCAGTTCTCAGTCTGAGGCCCTTTTCCGTAGTCTACTTCAACCGGAACAACTACAGTACATGCATTGTTCTCCTCAGATTCTTCCATGTCTGTGAGCTTTCCATCTTTTTTAAGCTTCTTCATTCCCATAAGGGCAATGTCCATAAGGGAAATAAACTTCTCTTTCTTTTTATCATCAGTTGTATAAAGAGCATCTCTTGCAGAAAGGTAATCTTCATAAGAAGCCTTGATTGGCTCAGCATAGAAGCCATCCTCAAATGTGATTTCTTTAAGCTCTGTTCCAAATGTTGTATGACGGCAGTGGTCTGACCAGTATGTATCCAGAACTCTGATCTCTGTCATGGACGGATCACGCTTCTCATCATCGTGGAAGTACTGCTGTATCCATTTGAAATCATTAAATGTCATAGCAAGGCCAAGTGACTCATAAAGAGCCTTGAGCTCGTTCTCAGGCATATCCTTAAAGCCATCAAAGGTCTTTACATCTTCAGGCTCGTCATAGTTTTCTACAAGTGTTTCAGGCTTTTCGTCAGCTGCAATTCTGCTGTCAACAGGGTTCATAGTGTACTCTTTGATTCTGTCGAGCTCTTCATCTGATATATTTCCAATGAGCATATAAGTCACAGCCGTCTTGATAACAGGCTCCTCGTCACCCTTTATAAAGCGAACGCACTGAACGGCAGAATCTGCTCTCTGATCGAACTGTCCGGGAAGAGCTTCAATACTGAAAACCTTGGCTCCCTGTGGGATCTCGATTTCTTCTCTGTAGAGGATATCTACAGGGGGCTCTGAAAATACTGTGCTTACTGCCTTTTCAAATACTGGATCTGAAACATTCTGCACATCGTATCTGATGAAGATTCTCACCTTCTCAACGCCCTTAATTCCAAGATAACCTGCAATCTCAGATTTCAGTTCCCTTGCTTTTCCAGCAAAAGGTTCCTTCTTTTCTACGTAGATTCGTCTTACAATGCTCATAATTTCTCCTCTTTCTTTTGATATATAATGAAAGTGCTTAATATATAAAATATTAAGCACTTCACTCTTCGGGCACTAATCCCTCTAATACATACATTAATTCTTTATCAATGGCTTCTTCTGTTACAGAACAGGTCTTAGACATGATTTTAAGACCTTCCACCACGTACATTAAATTGCGGGCACATCCAAGCGGATTCTCGCAATAGAACTCACCATTTTCCACTCCATTTTCAATTAATTTTTCGATAATAGTAACAGCTGTATCGAACTGATTTTTAAGTGGGTTATCCTTTGCCGACACTTTATGAACGGAAAAATATTCATATGTAGCAACAGTCAGATTGTTCTTTTTTCTGAGAATATCCTTTTTTTGCTCCTTAAGAAAAAGAGCAAGCATATCACCTGCTGAAGCGTCACCGGAAAGTGCCGCCACAACTGCTTCCTCATCATCCTCATCATGTTCATCGGCAAGAACTGCCAGAAATAATTCTTCAGTACTGGAAAAATAGAGATAAAGACCCCCACGACTGATGTCACAGGCATCAACAATGTCCTTCATAGTTACATTCTTATAACCTTTTTCAGAAAAAACCACTCTCGCTTTATCAAGAATGTATTTTCTCTTCTGTGTGGACTTCTCTCCCATTACCTATTGCTCTCCTGCCCCCAGAATTTGCACAACTCGTCCATTTTCTTAACCACAAGGTATAAAACCCCGTTGTAAACACCCTCTGCCCAAACAGATCCCTTGGTCATGCCGGTTAAGATATACTTGGACAGAATTCCAGCCAGATCATCCATATCAGTGATCTGAGCATCCTGTATGAAAAGAATCTCATCCTTGGCACTATTCAAATGGTTGCGGGTATAAACATAAACATAATTGCGGTCAAGCAAATTAGTAGACTGCGCTGCCTTAACAAAAGCAAGCAAATTAGAATCATAAACCGGAAACGGCATTGATTTGAGGTCGCTGCTGTTGTAACTCTGAGCCACCTCTGTCTTGGCATTATCCTTAAGCCAATTTAAATATGGAACTAACTTAGAAATCTCTGGTCTGTATCTCGAAACGATATCCTCAACGCTGTTCTCATTGACATTGTTGTCATTTCCAAAACTCATCGAAAGCCGCTCCTATTCTGGCTTCTAGCCATTTTCCAAACACAATTGCCACTTCATTTTGCAAGTTCTTGATAAATTATAGCAAGAGGTTATTAAAATGTACAGAAATTATTTTAGAACTTTTTTATAATTTTTTTTCATAGTAAAATTATTAGAAAAGGAGTTATCATGGTTGAAAATCTCGAATATTACAAAGTATTTTATTATGTAGGAAAACTTAGCAGCATAACTTTGGCAGCAAAAGAGCTCTCTATTTCTCAGCCTGCAGTAAGCCAGTCGATCCACCAGCTTGAAAAAGGTCTTGGATGTTCTTTATTCCAGAGAACTTCCAGAGGCATGAAGCTTACCAGCGAAGGATCTCTTCTATATAGATATGTAGAAAGAGGTTATGAGCAGATAGAGCTTGGGGAGCAGAGGCTTCGTCAGATGCAGCATCTCGACGCAGGAGAAGTCCGTATAGGCGCCAGTGATATGACTCTTAGATTTTTCCTTCTTCCATATTTAGAGAAGTTCCATGAGCTGTACCCCGGAATTAAGGTAACCGTAACAAATGGTCCTACCCCGGAAACACTACAGTATCTTAACGAAGACAGAATTGATTTCGGTGTTATTTCGGCTCCTTTTACAGAGAGGGAAGGCTACAGCTATTTCCCTGTTTCCACCATTGAAGACACCTTCGTAGCCGGCAGAAGATTTATTCAGTACAAGAATAAGACTCTGGACTTCAGTGACCTAAAAAAAATCCCTCTAATATTATTAGAGGGAAATTCCAGCACCAGAAATTATATTGATAAATTCCTTAGTTCTCACAATGTAGATATTCAGCCTGAGTTTGAGCTTTCAACCAGTGACATGATAGTACAGTTTGCTCTCAGAAACCTTGGAGTCGGCTGTGTAGTAAAAGACTTCGCTAAAGAGTATCTTGACAGTGGAGTTCTTTTTGAGCTGCGCTTTAACTCCATGATTCCCAAAAGAGATATCTGCGTTATCACCGACCAGACAAGACCTCTTTCTCTGGCAGCTACCCAGCTGCTTAAGCTGATAGAACCGCATAAGTAGGATATTACTGCTTTATATCTTGCTAAACGGTAATTCTCTTTTTGACAGCGGAAATGGCTTCCTGCGGGCAGACCAGCCTGCACAGGTGGCAGCCGACACATTTACTTCCATCAAGTACCGGCACTCTGTCTTCAAATCTTATAGCCTGATGTCCGCCATCCTGACAGGAAATATAGCATCTTCCACAGCCTATACATTTTTCCTTATTAAACTTAGGGAAAAGAACTGTATCCCTGACAAGTACGTCTGTAGTATCACTGATGGAATCAAGTCCCATCCCCACTATATCTTTTACATTGGATATTCCAAACTGTGCCAGATAGTAATTAAGGCCCATCTTTAGATCATCAATTATACGATAGCCATACTGCATGACTGCTGTGGTTATCTGAACAGAACCAGAGCCAAGAAGTATGAATTCCAGAGCATCTCTCCAGGTCTCAATTCCTCCCATTCCGCTGATGTGCATTCCCTTTAAAGCATCATTCTGCCCAAGTTCCGTAATAAATCTAAGCGCAATAGGCTTTACTGCGTTTCCACTGTACCCGCCAACCGCAGACTGGCCCTTAACTGCCGGGGCTGACACATAGGTAAATGGGCTGACACCAACTACACTCTTGATTGTATTTATGGCTGCAATACCATCGGCTCCGCCTCTTTTGGCCGCTTCCGCTGCGGGACTCATGGTCGCAACATTTGGTGTAAGCTTAGCTAAAACAGGTATAGTAGTTCCTCTCTTTGCTGCCCTTGTATATTTTTCTACAAGCTCAGGTATCTGTCCTATATCACTTCCAAGACCATCCTCCTGCATATTTGGGCAGGAAAAATTAAGTTCAATGGCATCTGCGCCATTTTCCTGACAAAGCCTTGCGAGCTCTTCCCACTCTTTTTCATCCTGTCCCATAATGGAAGCAAGGATGAATTTAGACGGATATTTCTCCTTGAGTCTTCTGAAGATTTCCATATTCTCAGCTACACTATGGTCGGAAAGCTGTTCTATGTTTTTAAAACCAACTATGCTTCCATCGGCTCCGTTTATGGCTGAAAATCTAGGTGAAGCTTCATGAATATCAAAAGAGCATATTGTCTTAAAACATGCTCCTGCCCAACCTGCCTCAAAAGCCCTGGCGCACATATCATATGTTGATGCTACTACAGATGATGACAGCAAGAATGGATTTTCAAGTGTAACACCGCAAAGATCGCAGGAAAGCCTGTCTTCATTCTCCGGAACAGGAATCTCCGCCTTAGGACGAACCTCATCAAAAAGCTCTGTCACAATGCTCTTTACCGGAACCATACCAGGCTTAACACATGCCTTCTCACAGGGGGCATCGCAGTTTATACAGGGATTTTCCTTAGGAAGTTCCAGCGAAGCCACATCCTCATCATCAAACCACACACGCCTTAAAGCTTTTCCTGCATCTAAAAAAGGACATGCCTTTGAACAAGGCGCATCCTCACACAGTGCACAGGAAATCATATCCTTACGATTAATAATCTTTGAAGTCAACATCAGCCAATTCTCCCTACCTCATAAATCACAAAAGAATGAATTATCATTATTTCTGATCATAATTAATGATAACACGCATAATTTCTCTGCTTCATAAACTTTTTCTAAACAATAAAGCAGCGCGGCAGAACACTTTCCTAGTTCTGCCGCGCTGTACTTCGTATTTAGAATCTGACTCCTAATTCAGCGAGTTCATTTATTGTCTGATCATAATCCTTATAGATGATTCCCTTCCAGCCAAGATCCTTAGCTGCCTTGATGTTCACAGGAGTGTCATCTATAAATACTGTCTTTTGAGGTGTAAGCTGATATCTTTCCTCGAGAAGTTTGTATATCTCGGGGAATGGCTTAACCACATGATCACGATAGCTCAAGATTCCTCCATCGGTTTCATCAAGGAAGGCCATGGCATCAGGGCATCCCAAAAGAGCCTGACTTGAAAAATTGGACAGATACAAAACCTTGTAGCCTGCTGCCTTCAAACCTCTTATCCAGGGAATTGTCTTTTCCCTTTTCAAAATAATACCATCTATATTTGCAAAGGACTTTCTAAGCTCGTCTCCGATCTCAGGGTCATTTAAAACGAATTTCTCAACGATCTCATCGTTTGTCAGATTTCCCTTATCGTACTCAACCCAGTCGTCACTTTCAACAGTGGCTTTAGCCATTCTCTTTACCATGGCTTCATCATATCCCTTATTCTGAAGGAACTCTTTCCAGGCAAAATCAGTAAGGACATTCCCTATATCGAAGACAACTGTATCTATCTCTCCGTCCGGAATGACATTTCCATATTTGTCATGGCGCTTGTTGGCAGTCATAGAATCAAGGGATGCAATATTGTGTCTTCCGGTGATCGCACTAAGCCCCCACAGGAGCAGCCACAATAAAATAGGGACTGCAACAATTGCCCCCGCAAGTCCCATAAATAAATTCCTGGAATCCGGACCACCAAATAAAGCAACCAAAAGAAACGCTATTATAAGCCCTCCTATCAGTATCAGTCCGACGATTGCCAGTACTCTCTTATAAATCGGTGTTGTTTCATTGTTGTTCATAAAAAATAACTATCCTTCCAAAAGATCTTTCAATCTTCCCAAGGCCTCCTTGTGTCTAAGCTTGGTCACGCCGTAGGAAAGATTCATCTGCGTGGCAACCTCCTGGAGAGTAAGCCCCTTGTAATATCTCAGAACAACAATATCCATAAGCTCCTGAGGCAAAGACCTAAGGGCTCCTGCCAGAAGCTCCAATGATTCATTGTTTAAAACTTCATCCTCGATAAGGCTCTTATCCTCAGCCAAATCCTCCGGAATCTCACTGTGAATATGATTAGTCCTGTAAAAATCTATAACAGTATTACTGGTCATGGCATAAATCCACGTAGAGATACTAGCCTTCGACTCATCAAAGGTATCCAGTTTGCTATAAATCTTGACAAAAACATCAGAACAAAGATCCTCAGCATCCTCTATCTGATTGACATGATTCCTGATATAAGAAAATACTTTTTCATGATACTTCTCATATATCTCTTCATTAGTCAGCTTTGTGCCCATAAGATATTCTCCTTGTCACGCATATATAGAGTATACCTTCTTGAGTAAAAAATTCAAGAAGATATCACAGCTGCTGACGTTTAACCAGCTCGGTAAAAAATCCATTTTTGGAAAGAAGCTCGTCATACCTGCCCTCTTCCACAATTTTACCATCATCTATTACAAGAATCCTGTCACAATTCCTGATGGTTGAAAGCCTGTGCGCAATGACTATTCTGGTACATTTAAGCTTATCCAAAGAATCCGAGACTTTCTTCTGAGTAATATTATCAAGCGCACTGGTGGCCTCATCCAAAAGAAGGATCTTAGGTTTTGGTGCAACGGCTCTGGCAATCATGAGCCTTTGTCTCTGACCGCCCGAAATACCACCGCTACCTTCTGAGATCATTGTGTTCATCTCCATAGGCATTTTTCTGATATCATCAGCAATGCCTGCAATTTCAGCAGCTTCCCAGGCATCATCCAGAGTAAGCTCCGGATTTGTAATGACTATATTTGAATAAATATCTCCCTGGAACAGGCTTCCGTCCTGGGTTACAGTTCCTATTTTTCTTCTAAGAGAAGTCAGATCTATCTGCGTAATATCTTTTCCATCATAAAAAACCGAGCCCTTGGTTGGTTCTTCAAATCCCAGTAGTATTCTAAGAAGAGTACTCTTGCCACAACCGGTTTTACCAACAACTGCAACATATTCTCCGGCTTTTACTTTGAAGCTGACTCCCTTTAGCACTTCCGGAGTATTTTCCTGATATCTGAAGTGTACATTCGCCACCTCTATATTGCCGCTCAGTCTATTAATTACCGTCCTTCCGTCATTGGATTCAGGTATCGCATCAAGAATAGGTTCTGCCAACTGACATATAGGTCTGATATTAGCAACATCAAGAGCCACCTCCGATATTGCCCCAAACGCAGAAGTCAAGAATCCGAAGCTTGTTGTAAATGCCATATAGTTTGATACTGAAATGCCGGACTTTGCGGCAACAAAGTATAAAACTATATTACCAATGAGCGTAATAGCCAAAGTAATTGTCTTATTGATTTTCATCAGTACCGGAGGATTATACAAAAGACTTGCGCTCTCATTGTAATCTCTGGCCCATTTTGCAAAAGCTCTTTTCTCTGCTCCGGACAATCTGATTTTCTGAATACCATTAATAAACGCAAAAGTAATTCCATCTTCATGCGCATCGTACTTCATAACTTTTCTGGTTATCTCAGTCTGCACTAAAATAGTGATGATAGAAAAAAGCAGCGATGAAAAAACAATCACAAAAGCCGGTAATGTCAGTTCCTTCGAAAATGTACTTATCTGCCCAAGGAAAGTAAAGGATGTGATAAACGCAATAGGAACTGAAACCGCATTCTCTACCAAAAGGTTACATAGATTAGATACCGAATTAATTCTCGAAGAAAGCTCACCAGCGGTAAATTGCCTGAAAAAGCTGGCCGGAAGATTTAGTACTCGGTTCATGACCGCAGCCTCAACGTTTATGTCTGTCTTTATCTCAATTCTCTCCAGCACCATTTCGGAGCAGGCCTTTATGAAATATGAAGAAAACGAAAGTGTCAGCATAAAAACTGCAGTTGATACCAGGAAATTAATTCTGGAGTTTTCCGCAACAAAGCCTGTGACAAATTCAACTAACATAGCGATCAGCAGTTCAATTATGGTAATAAAAATCGTAAGCGCGCCATAGAAAAATACATCAGAAAGATCCACGCAGTCAAACAGGAATCTTAAAAGATCAATTATTCCCAGCTTTTTAGAGGGAAGCGGCTTGTAAAAACAGTAAGCCTGCGGGTCAATCTTTTCAGCCTCCTTGGCGGTTATGATTACCTTTTTGTTCTTCTGATAATCGTAGTAACTGTACCCTCCATTTGGCCTTGGCAAAAGAGCTACGACTGTGCCATCATCAAGACGCCCCAGCATAGGTCCATAGGCCTCTTTTAACCATTCTTCATCCAGAGCAACCTCTCTGTACAACACTCCATAGGGCCTAAGAATGTTCTGAAGATCCACTCCCTCACCAAGTTCGTTAAAATCCTCGTTTTTTGGTTTGAAGCCCAAATATTTAATTATCTCTTCAATGGCAGCTTTAGTGACAATTCGACTATCTGTTATTCCCTTGGCAGCTTTTTTGCCAATAACAGACGAAGCCATTTCAAAGATAGAATCTTCAAAATTGCTCTGATCGCTTTCTATTCTCTGCCTTATCTGTTCATCAAACCAGCCCACTTATTCCTTGTCCCCTTTATTGTTACATTTATTCACTAGTAACAAGCTCCTTGTAAAAAGTTCCCTTTGAAAGGAGTTCATCATGTGTTCCCTGCTCACATATTACGCCATTATCAAGTACAACGATATTGTCGCAGTCTCTTATGGTTGAAAGTCTGTGAGCTATTACTATACATGTAATACCACGCTTTTTAATTGCGTCGATAACCTTCATTTCTGTCACAGCATCCAGTGCACTGGTGGCCTCATCCAGAATAATAACTGAAGGATCCTGTGCAAGAACTCTTGCTATTTCCAGACGCTGTCTCTGACCGCCGGAGAAGTTCCTTCCGTTTTCATCCACGTGAGCCTTGTAGCCTGCATGTCTATCCATTATCTCATCATGCAGTCCGGCATCTCTGGCCGCAAGTATCACTTCAAAATCCTCAATGGTGTTATCCCATAGTTTGATATTCTGATCCACCGTATCTTCAAAGAGCGTAATATCCTGATCAACAACAGCAACTGATCCGGTAAAAACATTTCTGTCAATCTGCTCTATCTTTTTATCATCAAATATTATTTCGCCCTGCCATGGCTTATAAAGTCCTGAAATAAGCTTGGCCAGTGTGCTCTTACCACAGCCGGAAGAACCAACAATGGCCACCTTGCTGCCTTGTTTAATATCCAGTGAAAAATCTCTGATAACAGGAGGAGATAGTCTTGAATAACCAAAGGTCACGTTCTTTATATGGATGTCTCCCTTCAGCTTGGTATAGGACTGTCCCTCATCAGAATTTTGCGTTTCAAAAAGAGGATCCTGCCTGTACTGCATTACATCATCAATTCTCTCCATGTTGGTTCTCATTTCCTGAAGAGATTGTCCTGCTCCAATGATGCTCATGGCAGGCGCCGTGAAATATCCCAGATACAGCTGAAAGCTCACAACCATACCAATCATGAAATTGCCTCTCATACACATTCCAACACCCAGTATCAGTACGAGATAAGTAGCCATTGCATTTACAAGGGTTGGAATACTTCCAAGCCATATATTTATATGAGAATACTCAATTTTTTCCTTGTTAACTGCTGCCTGATAGCCAGCCCATTTTTTGAAAAATCCGATCTCGGCGCCACTACTTTTTATGGTCTCTATCATCATGACACCCGAAAGAGTAGCTGAAGAAAGCTTGGCTGTATCTCGCATGGACAGCCTCATGATATTAACTCTTTTGGTAGAAATAACTCTACTTAGAACGCCATTTAAAAAAAGAGCAAATAGGCCCACAATCGTCAAAAGGATGCTGTACCTTACCATAAATACCAGATAAAAGACAGTCATAATGGCATTCAGGGCTATTGGCGCGAAGGTATCAACAAGCGTCTTTGAAATTGATGCATTGGTACTTTTTCTTTGAAGTATATCTCCCGCAAGCCTCTGGCTGAAAAACTCCATAGGTAAATGCAAAACTTTCCAAACGTAATTACTGTTTCCAAGAATCGACATTTTGCCATCAAGCTTAAGGGAATAGATATTTGTGACAGCGGAAAAGATAATCTGAAGCAGGTTCAGACATGAAAGGGATATCACAAATGGAATCAGAAGTTCAGAATTCTCCTTAGTGAGAAGCCTGTCTATAAAAAAGCGCGTAAACGCTGGATTTATCACATTAAAAAGATAGGCTATTATTGTTGAAATAACAACAAATGCCACAGCGGCGCCTGCTCCCTTAAGACGTTGTCTGGCAAAATCCACTGTGCTTTTTCTTCTTCCTGATGGTTGAAAATCAGGCCCCGGCTCAAACATTAGACAGATTCCGGTAAAACCTTCATCAAATTCTTCCATGGTCATTTTGACCGCGCCTCTTGCCGGATCATTGATGTAGACGTAGTCCCCATTAAATCCATTTAAAACCATGAAATGATTAAATTCCCAATGTATTATACATGGAAAAGAGCCGCTAGAAGCCAGTTCTGCTGGTTCAAAGCGGTACCCTTTTGCCTCAAGTCCATAATTCCTTGCGGCTTTCAATATATTTTTGGCATTAGATCCATCTCTTGAAACACCACAATCATATCGCACCTGTTCCAGAGGAATCCATTTATCGTAATATGCCAGTATCATATCCAGGCAGGCCGCCCCACACTCCAATGCTTCCATCTGCATCACAACAGGAACCTTGGCCCTACCTTTGTTCACAGGACTTTTTATCTTTTTGTCGGCGCTCATATACGCCACTCCTAAGCTGTTAATAATCTAATCAGTTAAGCAACATATCGATCATTCTTGTCTGTTTATAGCAGGTTTTTACTTCGTACTCACCATCAGGAATGTATGTCATGGATACAGCTATCACATTCCCATCGGCATCTATTCCTATGGAGTCAATAGGAATCCTGACATCACCTATTACCATCTCCATTCCGCTATCGATAAGTCTTGAAGTTTTATTATCCTGAAATACCGCAGTGACCTTACCATTTTCCACTTTGGCTGTACCATAGGTATAGCTTCCGATTGACATGGCAGCACTCCAGATAAAAATGCCAATAAGGACTATGGCCGTTCCGAACAGAACAGCCCACATGCTGGGAGTAGTAACGCGCAAATACTCATCCAGATTCTCAGGAGAAGATATTTTCTTTATGCTTTTTTCTCTATAGAGATTTTTCTTCATAAATAAAACCTTATCTACCTGCAAGGGCTGTAACTATAGTCATCTCAACTTCGTCACGCTTAACACCAACAGTAACGTCTTTGGCGAGGCTGGCAACTATTGATTTTTCAAGTTCATCCCAGGCTTTGCCAGCAGCATCATCTTCGTCGCGCACTTCATCAAGAGCATCTCTGTACTGATCCAGACTCCAGACAAACATTGAATCTGACGGATTTCCGCCAAGAGCTGCATAATCAACGTAACCTCCGCCATATACCTGCTGCAGCTTCATTACGTTCTCATAGTTCAAGATTCCATTTTCAATAATCTCACCAATCTTACCCATAAAGCCCTTAGCAAGAGCATTTTCACCATTTTTCGAAAGAGAAAGAAGTTCTTTCTTCTTATTCAAATCCATTTCGGTCTTGGCAGTCATCTTGACGCTGCACTCATCGTCACCTTTTTCGATCCAGATAAGAGCACAATAGTCTCCGGTCATTCCCCTGACCATTCCAAGTGTTTCTTCCATAAGAAGCCTCACATGAAGTCTATCCTTATGCCCAAGTTCCAAATCCTCCAGGTACTCATCTATTTTTTCAAGAGTATCATTAAGTACAAATTCCTTGCTGGAAATTAAAATTTTATCGGCTTCCATGTTAGCCCCCCAATATTATTCAATAGTCAAAATATCTGAAAAACCGGTAACTTCAAAAATCTCCTTAACTTCTTCTGTTGCATTTCTTACAACCATGCTGCCCTGCTTATTCATAGTCTTCTGAGCAGATAAAAGAACACGAAGTCCTGCTGATGAAATGTATTCGAGCTTTGCAAGATCAAAAACAAGGCTCTCAACGCCGCCCAAATTTGCAGAAAGTTCTGACTCAAGCTCAGGAGCAGTCATTGTATCAAGCCTTCCCTCAAGGCTAATGTTAAGTGCTGATCCTGCCAGTGTTTTGTTGATGTTTAGCATATTATTTTCCTCCTGTGAAATACTTGTTTGTAATATAGATTAAGTATAACATAATTAATCTCAAAATCGATAACTCTAACGCGCATATATCCTACGTTTTATAGTTTTTTCTCTATAGTCAGGATATTTTTCCCATCCTCATATCTGTACCTCATATCATCCATACTCTTTTTGACCATATATATTCCAAGACCGCCAATAGCTCTCTGCTCTGCAGAAAGAGTTATGTCCGGATCTTCTTTTTCCAATGGGTTGTATGGTATCCCAGTGTCTTCGAAGGTAATATCAACATAATTGCCATTTTCAAAATACTCAAACACAACGCAAGCTCTGCCTACTTTTCCTTCGTAGGCATAGCTTGCGATATTAACAAATATTTCTTCCACAGCTACAACTATCTGCATCTGTGTTTTCATAGGGCAATCTGCCTTTTCCAGATTGGCCTCCACAAAGTCTGTTACTTCCTGGAGATTCTCAACCTTTGCGTCAATATCCAATCGCTCCATTTTTCTTACCTTCGCCATATGGGCTTATATGCTGAAACATCAAATGATCAGTACAAACAATAAACTCATTTACCTTCGGATATAAATTTGACAGCGTCAGACTTAAAGCCTGTAGACTCCCACTCTTCAAACATCTGTACTCTCATATTACCTGTATAGCCCTTCTGCTCCATTTCAAGAAACTGCCAGGCATTGTCGAATTCAGTTCTCTTTGAAGAAAAATCAACAGTATCACCAGCTTTCGCCATTTTTCCGCCTACAACATTTTCCAATTCTTTTTCATTTAACATCATATCTTTTCCCTCCAAAGAAGTATTATTGTTATGTATTTATACGAAGAATTTGGTAGTCCGGCAAAAACTAGTATAATTAATTATAAATTATTATAGTCTGACTATTTATTAAATCTTTGTAAAAAAAAGCTACAAAAGCCCTCCACGCAGGAACCTGCCATGCGCAAAGGGCTCTGTACACGTTATTTATCCATTGATCGTAAACTGTCCGATAAGGTTATTGAGAGACTCTGACTGCTCCGAAAGCTCCTGCGATACTGCGCTGGACTCCTGAGCTGTTGCTGAGTTGTTCTGAACAACGTTGGAAATCATTTCTATTCCCTTGTCTATTTCTTCCATGCTCTGGGCCTGTTGCTCCGCAAGATCTCCGGTCCGGACTATCATATCTGTAATTTCTTCTACGCTATGCTGCATAGCATCCAGGGCATCTGTAGTCTCAGCCACAACGGAATTACCATTACTAATCTCATCCATGGTATCTGCTATCAGCTGATGAGTATTCTTGGCTGCCTCACTACTCTGATCTGCCAGCTTACCTATCTGATCAGCAACAACTGCGAAACCCTTTCCGGTTTCACCAGCTCTTGCAGCTTCAATAGATGCATTAAGTGCGAGAAGTGAAGTCTGCTTGGCAATAGCTTCTATAGAGTTTGTTACCTGCTCAATTTCTGCTGATGCCTCGGTGATCCTGGTCATTGCATCTGTTACAAGATGCATCTTTCTGGCACTCATCTCAGCATTATCGCGAACCTGTGTTGCCATGGACTTACTCTTTTCAGCCACATCTGCAAGCTGCTTGGTCTGCTCTGTAATTGAATTAACAGATGCGGTAAGTTCTTCAACTGCTGCAGCCTGATCAGTTGAACCTTCTGCCAGGTCATTTGCTCCCTGGGACATATTGACAGCCCCCTGAGAAACCTGCTGGGAGGAATTCTTTACTTCAAGAAGTGTGCTGCTAAGATTCTCAGAAATATCATTAAGAGCGTTCCTTATAGCTTCATAGTCTCCAATATATAATTTGGGATTTTTTGACCCTGTCGAGAAATCTCCGCAGGACATACGCTTTAAGGTCTCAATAATGTCTTTTACTATATCTTCTATAACGTCTGTGGAATAGGTAATGTCATCTGCAAGCTTTCCAAGTTCATCATCCGAATCAGTTGAAACCTTGATTTCAAGCTTACCCTTTGCCATGTCGTCTGCTGCTTTTGTGATATCACTTATAGGTCCCAAAATGCTGTTAGAAAGAGCAGTGCGGGCTTTATTGGAATA
Organism: uncultured Butyrivibrio sp.; assembly: GCF_947169445.1. Classification (GTDB taxonomy): domain Bacteria; phylum Bacillota; class Clostridia; order Lachnospirales; family Lachnospiraceae; genus Butyrivibrio. Next base: position 42,693 of record NZ_CAMVPU010000022.1, read on the forward strand.
TATGATCGCATAAGCTACTACTAAAACAGTGATAAGTGTCATTACAATAACAGATATCATAGCCAGTGTATATGCGGACTTAGCCTGTGCCTTGGCAGATATTCCAATTTCCTTGAAATCCTTAACCACTACTTTTATTGCTTCATTTACTGTTCCAACGTAGTAATCATAGATTTCCTCATTGGAAGCTCCTGATTCAAAGAGCTGCACCAGCTTATCATCCGCTGTATCAATATTTTTTATGTGCTGATATATTTCAGTCAGATCTCCCTTGTAAACCTTGCCAAGATTATCAAGGCCATCATTAAGCTCCTGTATTTTTTCCTCAGCACCGGTTATCTGTTCATTTCTGTCAGACTCTTCCTGCGCAGAAAGGGCCCACAGATAGTACTTGGCAAGAGCCTGAATAGTAATACGGACCTCACCCTGCTGAGAGTTCTGCTCATAGTAAACGGCATAGATGTTATGCAGATTTACCAGTGCCACAACATCAATAAGCACGATTACGGCAAAAATAACAATAAGATTTGTCCTAAAGCGATTGAATACTTTTTTGAACTTGTCAGCAACCGGTAGTCGTTTAAAATCGTTCTGACTAAACGAATCCTTTTTAACAGCTGCGCCTGCCATAAAAAACCTCCTTTTATCCGTATGATATTATCACATTATCGCAAATGTTATATCGGCATTTTACACATAATATTTTATTCCTTTTCTCATGGTTTTTGCAAAATAAAGAGCAAATTTATATAAAATTTCGAGAAATAAGTATAATTTATAACAAATATAAAAAATATTGATTTTACTTATATTAAAAAGCTTGATATCATACCATTGTGATAAGAAATTCACGAACTTACTAATTCTTTTAAATAAAGAGAGGGAAGATAAAAATGGTAAAAGCAGTTGTTGGAGCTAACTGGGGAGATGAAGGTAAGGGTAAGATCACAGATACTCTTTCCGATCAGGCCGATGTTGTTATCCGCTTTCAGGGTGGAGCAAATGCCGGTCACACAATCGTAAATGAATATGGTAAATTTGCACTTCATACCATGCCATCCGGTGTTTTTCATCAGAACATAATGAATATAATCGGTAACGGTGTAGCTTTTGATATCACCAAATTCATGAAGGAGCTTAATGACATTACTTCAAAGGGCGTTCCTGCTCCGCAGATCATGATTTCAGACAGGGTACAGGTTATGATGCCTTACCATGTATTATTCGATACACTTGAAGAGGCCAGACTTGCAGGAAAGAGCTTTGGTTCCACCAAGTCAGGAATTGCTCCTTTCTATTCAGATAAGTTTGCTAAAATAGGCTGGCAGATCAATGAATTTTTCCAGGAAGATAGCGTTATTAAGGAAAAGATTGCAAGCATCGCCGAAGTTAAGGATGTCATCTTAAAAAATCTTTATCATACAGATCCTATCGATCAGGAAGCCCTGTTTAATCAGATTGTAGAATGGAGAGAGCAGGTTAAGCCTTATATTGGCAACGTTTCTCTTTATCTTGATAAGGCTATTAAGGAAGGAAAGACAATTCTCCTTGAGGGTCAGCTTGGAACCATGAAGGATCCTGATCACGGTATCTATCCTATGGTTACTTCATCCTCACCTCTTGCAGCCTATGGTGCAATCGGTGCAGGCATTCCTCCTTATGAGATAAAGCAGATTGTCACTGTATCCAAGGCTTATTCTTCTGCAGTTGGTGCAGGCGCATTTGTTTCTGAGCTATTTGGTGACGAAGCAGAGGAACTTAGAAGACGCGGCGGTGACGGCGGAGAGTATGGCGCTACAACAGGCAGACCAAGACGTGTAGGCTGGTATGACTGCGTAGCCAGCAAATATGGCTGCAGACTTCAGGGCACAACAGATGTTGCCTTTACTGTTCTTGATGTACTTGGATACCTTGACGAGATTCCTGTATGCGTTGGCTATGATATTGACGGAGAGGTTACTACAGAATTCCCTGTTTCCTATCTTCTTGACAGAGCAAAGCCTGTATACAAGGTTCTTCCGGGATGGAAATGTGAGATCAGAAATATTAAGAAGTATGAGGATCTCCCTGCGAACTGCCGCAAATACATCGAGTTCATCGAAGAACAGATTGGCTATCCGATCACCATGGTAAGTAACGGACCTGCCAGAACAGATATTATCTATAGAGAAAGCAAGCTTTCTAAATAATTAGATTTATTCAAAAAGAGTTGCATGAACCCCGTAGGAGTAATCCCCAGTCGCGGTCATGCAACTCTTTTTTACATTGTTATTTCAACATAAGTTATTGCTTTCTCACCAGTCTTTTATTGACATCACGCAGATATTCAATATTCGTCCTATCCCCTTAAAGAACTCTTTATTTGAACGCCTCATTACGGCACCTTTTCCACTTCCGGGCTCATACAGAACTATTTTGTCATATCTGTAGGTGTCCCAGGGTGAATCCAGAGGTGTGATTACTTTTATTCCTTCTTTATGAGGGAAGAACCAGCCATTGAAGGTTATCTTTTTGCTTAAAGGTCCGTTAAATCTCTCATGGGAATAATAGGATCTAAGTCCATCTACACTTAGTTTTGTGTTTTGAGCATTATCCTCATCCGCACTAATACAGCCAATCTTATCTATCTGTCTTATTACGCTTACCAGTTCTTCTTCAGAAAGGCCCAGTTCATCAACTTTTTTCATACCGCAAAGCTGTCTGTAGGTTTCCATGAGTTCTTTATGAATCGCCTCAGGATCACTTTCAAGGAGCCATCTTTCTCCTCTAAGATAATCCTTAAGGCCTCTTATAATAAATTCACAGTCCGCATATCTGTAGCTGATAAGCATTCCGATGTATCGCCGGATTGTCCAGTATTTAATGCTCTTTTTAAGCACCTTTGGTTCAAACATTTTCATGGTAATAAGTGTATTGCGCATATTGTAATACTGCTTAACTCCCGGGAAAACCAGCTCAAACCCCTGATGCCAAACACAGATTCCATTAAGGTAAACAATACCTTTTTTTGTCTGTTTCATCCCAAACTGGATGTCATCATGATGGACAAAGATTGGAAGCGGAATATTCTCATTTGTTATAGCACTCATGTGATAACAGCAGCACCACCATGCGCCATACATCTGATGCTCTTTATCGGTTCCTGTCATAAACTCAGCTGTGCAGTTCTCAAAGGAACGCATATCCTCAAGGGGATGCTCATTAATGACCTTATAATTCGTAAACCATTCGCCGGCTGCATGCTGTACATAGCGATAATCCTCTCGAAGGAGTGCTCCTCCAACAGTAATCTCTCTGTATTCCGGCCTCAGCATTGATAAAAAGCCATAAAGTCTTACAAATAGATCCGGATCAAAAACAGCATCATCGTCCATCATAAGAAGGTGTGTCAAAGAAAGTTCTTCTTTCCTTGCTATAGCCTCTCTCATGCCACGACTAAATCCCCCGGTACCACCGGTATTGGCATTTGGAAACACCTCTATGAGTTTTTTGTTACTGCCACCATTTGCACGTAAAAGTAGTTTTTGGAAATCATCGTTATCAGAAAGCGTCTGTCCATTATCCACTATGAATACATGCATATGTTTTGAGATTTCAAGCACATCCCCTTCAAGGCTTCTTTCCCTCTCAAGCCAGTTAACAAGGGACATCATATTCCTAAGCACGTAGGGTTCTCTTTTAAAAGTACAGATATTTACTGCAAGCTCTACCTGGCAATCACTGGCTGAAACATTATCCGTCGAACCAGGTGTTATATCCTTTTGTTCTTTCTTACCTTCGTAATAGCCCTTAATATACCAGGATTCTTCTCTTTCCTTGCCTTTTTCAGAGCTTTTCGCAAATCTTGGATCAACCTCTGCCTTAAACCAAAGAACACCTTTTTTGCACAGACCATATGGGAGCTTTATAGACAATCTCTGAACCAGACTAGTAGCATCTTTTTCTATTATCTGACGATTTTCTCTAAAGGCTATAAGTCTGTCCCTACCACTTATGGGCCTGGACTCCAATACTTCTTTATGAACCTCCTGCGTATCATGCATCACATAGAGATTCCTAAAACCCTTTATTTCAATTTCCAGGGTTAATGTGTCAATATCGCAGTATTTGTGATGTTTTTCCAGATAAAAGAGATTGAAATACCCATCAAAAAGAATAGTATCGCCATCTCTATGGAAATACATTTCCTCCACATCACATATATTTTTATCAGGAAGTAATATAGATTGTAATCTCATTGTCTTTCCCCAAACAATAATTGAATAGAATCAGTAAACTTTCCCCATGTTACTGTTCACTCGCTTGCAGCTCCCTCCAGTAACTGATTCGCGCATTCATTCCAATTCGACTTCGTCGAAGGAATGCGCTCACTCCTGAATCACTTTCTCACGAAATGCGCAGCACAGTGCGCATTTTTGTCTGAACAGTAACTTCCCCATTACTTACAAATATATTTTCAACGATTCTGAAGCATATGCAAGAGCCGCATTATCCATGCGCTTTTACATTTCCCCGCAAGAGCAACTATAACCAGTTTCCACTCAAGGCTACCTAATCTGACATTTCTAAAGGCTGATGAATAAGGTTCTTTGGACATATAATTTTTAATTTCAGATAGTCTCTCCTTATTGTTACCTGGATTTTCTATATTAAAGAAATATAGCCTGCAGCAGATTGCAAAGCTCTTGATTATTCTGGCGTAGTAGGCCTGCCTCAGCCTGTTATCCGTGTCTTTTTGACCTTCAATATTCTTTTTAATAAAGTCAAAGACCTTCATATCCTGCAAAGGTCTGTCCTTCTTATAGCTGTTTGTTATGGAGGTCTGCCAGACCTGATAATGGTACAAAGCTTTAGGGATATATGAAACCTTTCCCGCCTTTGAAAAAGCTATATAGTTAAAGCACATATCATCCAGAACTTTTAGATCCTCCTGAAAATGGAGGTTGTTGCCTATCAGAAACTCTCTTTTATAAAGCTTATCCCAGGGAGCCGCCAACGGAACGTCAGCCTTGAATTCCTCCCCTCCTGCCGTTGCCTTCATATATGGATAAAGAATCTGACAGCACATTGACAAGATATCTTCAGATGAAGTAGTAACAAAAGACTTTTCAGCATGGGATAATGAAATAACTTTCGTCTCTTCTTTTCCATATTTGTCAGTAAATGAGGTTTCCTTTAGGGCATCAAACAATACTATATCTGCGCCGTTTCTAACACCTTCCTCGTAAGGTTCCTGACAGTATTTCTCATCTATATAGTCATCCGGATCCACAAATGCAACATATTCACCTGTTGCAATCTTTAGTCCCGCATTTCTGGCTGCAGCAGCGCCTGCGTTAGTCTGATGGATTACTTTAAAGTGACTGTATTGCGCTGCATGCGTATCCAGCAATTTCCCGGAACCATCTTTAGAGCCATCATCTACAAAAATAACCTCAAGCTCATCTTTGGGCATAGTTTGAGCCAAGATACTATCAATACATCTTGGTAGATATTTTTCTACATTATAAACCGGAAGTATTATTGAGACTTTTTTCCCCATATTCACTAAATGGCCGTGAAAACTTTGTTTCGCAGCTATGCCCCCACCACTATAAAACTATATTTTTAGAACTGCCTCCACAATTTGCTCCACATCCCCACGCGGGACGAAGAAATGACGATCATCTTCTACAAAAAGCTCGTGATTAGCTTTCGTATCTCCCAAGATCATCTTTTTACCAAGTTCTTCATAGATCATGGCTTTACCCGGAATGGTCCTGTCTGCCTTATCTATATCAGGATTAAAGTGACCGGCAAGGCAAATACTTACCTGTGCTATTTTGGCATATAGCTCCTGCAATGGCAGCCAATCATGGTACTCTATAGTGCCATTATGGGCAAAAGCTTTCTGTTCTGCATTAAGCCCCTTTAGGCCACCAATAAAGATGCACTTATAGCCATGCTCTTCGCTAAGCACTTTGAACGCTTTTAACACCACATCTGTCCCCTGAAGGGGAAGTCCTGTTCCAAAATAAAGAACACTTTTTTCTATTGTACTAATATTTTTATCAGGAAATGTAATAGACAAAGCCTTTAGATATAAAGGCTCGAATTTACTTTTTTCCCCCGAAAACTCTCTGGCAAAATAATCCCCATCTGCCCTGGTATCTGTGATAATAAGGTCAGCCTCAGATACAACCTTGCTATCAAGCGTCCTGCAAAGTCTTGCTAACAGGCCATTTTTTGAAACAAGCCTTCTGTCCTGCACAACCGTATCGTACACAGACAAAAACATGTCCGCTATAAGAATCGGCTTATTCCCTCTTTGGGTTTGTTTTTTTCGGATTTGCCTAAGCGCTTTTCCCCATATGAGCTGCGGCAAAAAACCTAATATTACAACATCAGCATCTTCAAATGGAATCTCAGAAATTCTTCTCCTCAGTTCCAGAGCCCTGGTCAGAGGATTACTTTTTTCCGATGAATACATTTTAAAAGATGCTGCCGTTTCTTCAAGAAGCCGTACTATCTGACTCGTCCTGATATAGTCAGCATTTTTAACGGTAATATATATGACATCCTTCTTTTCTATTAACCGTTGAAATCTTGACTCCGTCATAATACTGCTTCCTTGTATGATATTGAACGTCCTGTAAAATCTTTCTGTTAGCGCAAATTGTGTCTCCCAAAATACCGATCATCACGCATACAAAGCCGATGATGATAAGTGTACAGGCAAATATAAGTGACTGAATATGTCCCGCACCGCCTGTGGTAAAGAAATAGTACAAAAACCTGATCCAAATCGCAAGGCCTGGTATCGTCGGGAATATTGATATAAACAAAAACGCCTTTAATGGTTTATATACCAGATATGCACGAAGAATAGTCAACATTGATGTTCTGACATATCCCAGCATGCTCTTTGCAAGCCTTGATGGACGAACCGCACGATTTGTCCTGACCGGAACGCTTATGATCGGTATCTTCTCACGACCGGCTTGAACTATTGTTTCAAGAGTATAGGTATAATCATTAACTACATTCAGCTTAAGGGCAGCTTCCCTCGAAAAAGCCCTAAAACCACTAGGCGCATCCGGAATATCTGTATTGGATGCCTGTCTTACAGCCCAGCTGCCTATTCTTTGAAGCTTCTTTTTTAGCTTAGAGAAATCCTCATTATCATCGATAGGCCTCTCTCCAATTACTATATCAGCACGCTGCTCTAAAATAGGTCTTACTATCTTCTCGATGTCTTCACCACAGTACTGGTTATCTGCATCAGTATTAACGATAATATCTGCACCATTTTCCAAGCAAACATCGATACCAGCCATAAAGCCCCTTGCAAGTCCCTTGTTCTGGGTAAAGTTAACAATATAGTTAACTCCCCAGTCCTTGGCCACCTTAGTGGTCTTATCACTGCTACCGTCATTTATGATCAGATATTCTATTTCATCAATACCCTCAATACTCTTTGGAAGATCATCTAGTGTGTTACAGAGAGTATCCTCTTCATTAAAACACGGAACCTGGATGATTAGTTTCATACGCCCCTCATTTTGTCTTACGCTAGTCTATATTTTTAGTCTTTTTTTCCTCTTTGGAAGCATTTTCTGCTTTAGCCTTCTTACTGTTGGAAACACCAATAAATACTGATACTCCCAGAATAAGAACAACCAAAACAGCAATAGATATCTTCCAGATCATTGAATTTCTTGCTCTGATTCTCTGTCTTACCCAAGACTCAATGTAAGTCTTGTCTGCCTTCGCAGCCTCATCAAACTCCTTATCAAGTTCCTCTACATGTTCTTCAAAGGACTGTGCATTGGTAGCCTGAGCATCATTACTGATAGCTACGGTACTAACATACATTTTCTGCCCCTGATAAAAGATTTCATACCAGCCGTTATTTTCGCCAAGAACAAACATGGTCTCTCCGGCCTTGAATTCATGAACTACGTTGCCGCTTTCATCTGGTGATGAATATGCAGCTGCATCACTATCTATCATCATTACCTGACCTGAAATAGCCTCAGCTGTTCCGCTACTTGAAGTATCCTCAGCAGCCATAGCTGTCACAGAAGGATTTCCAAGGGCCAGAACCCCACATAGAATAGTTGCAACAATTTTAGTCATAATGCTTTTCTTCATAACTCACTCCTCATAAAACATAATCAAATGGCCAAACAGCCACTTTTCACTATAGAATTCTTCTGCCAAAGAACAATAATCTTCGGTAGCATCCAGAATCAGAATTGTATTCTTATCCAGATATGGTGTTATATCTATGTCAGCAAATTCTCCGTTTATAACCTGAATATCTGCTTCCTTATCCTCGAACTGTACAAGTTCTATATAGGGAACTCCCTTTTCATATACATGAACAATTTTCCTATCAGGATGCTCTGCTCTCATTACTTCAAGCGTCTGCCCTAGGATTATATCTCCATATATATAAGCCTGATTCTTGAAAATAAAGTGATCACAAGCATTTAGTCCAAGCAAAATCTGTGCTGACATTATCAAAAGCAGAAATGTCTCAAATTTAAACTTCCTATACAATAAGACAATTATAAAAGTGCCAATCATCAGACCAAGCTGTAAAAGACTCTCCTTCATCAGATACCCGTACGGATCTTCCAAAGGTTTAGTAACAAAATAGCTCATACCGATCATGGTAAAGCCATGAGCATTGTACATGTGGTGCTCATTAATACTTATAACATAGTAAGCAACCTGATCACATATAAGTGTAAGCACAAAAGAAACTACGCCAATCGGAATAAGCTTTTTGGTCTCTATCATCTCATTAAGGCCAATAGCTATTAAAACCGGCAGGAAGAAATCAATATATCTTCCATGTAAAAAGGTATCAAGACGAGTATTGTATGTTGCCGATGCGCCATTGAGATACACAAGTGCAACCATAAACTGCATAAATACTACAAGTTCAATATATACCCAAAGATAATCACGGCTTTCGCCTTCTTTTCTCCAGATCCTACCAAAGGATCTGACAAAATTTTTAATCAGAGCATAGAATCCAAAGAATCCTGCGCCTAATGTTGCAAAGCTTATATACAACATTTTACCACATAATTCGTACAATATTCCCCTTATTGCTCTAAGATTAAAGAATTCAGCCAGTCTGGCCGGAACACCAGAATAATCATTCCAGGACAGCATATCAGCAGAAGTGCCATGGTATAGTGTAGCAATAACTCTGTCCTTAATAATAAAACTAACTGCAAAAAGAATTGGAATTAGTAACAACAACCCAATATACTTCTTGCCTGCAGATTTTTTTCTTTTTCCAAGTGCCCATAAGAGTAGCGTTATAAAGCCTGCCCCAATCATTCCAAGACATCTCATATGGACAAAATATGAATAAATAAGAATAATTCCAAAAAGAATTCCCGTTAAAGCCTTGGGATTATCCAAGAACTTCATCATTAAAAAAATGCCGAAAACAACAAGAAAATTAAGAAGAGCCTCTGTCATTGTAGTCTGAGTGTAGAAAACCCAGGCAGGATAAAGAATTGATGCAGAAACAACGATAGCTCTGGCATTTTTTGAAAGATTTGGATATAAACGAAGAATAATCTTGTAGAGCATCACAAAAGAAAGACACTGTAGAACAAGATTAACTATAATAGCCGCTCTGTAAGCGGTAATAGAACTTGAGAAGAAAAGCAAAAAAGGCACCAGTATAATACTGTACCCATATGAATAATATGACCCCAGGGCAGTTATCTGTGACCAATCATAGCCAAGGATAGCAGCCGCTGGAGCCCAATATCCGAATTCATCAGGGAAAGCTGAGAATCCAAATACTCCCAGGACTCCATACATGCACAGGAATATAGCGACAAGTATTCCTATGAGTAAAAAGAGGTTTTCCCTTAAAATAGAGAAGCAGCCTAAAGACTGCTTCTCTGTATTTTTCACTATACAGTTATCCTTAGGATTAGTATGCAATAATTGCATATCCGTAAAGGCCACCTGTGATATTGAAAGAAACTGTTGCAGGATTTGTATCCTGATCTGGAAGGATCTCTGTTGCTCCGCCAGGTGCTACCTTAACGATTGCAAGAGTCTTTCCTGCAGGTGCATTAGCAGGAACACCGATTGTAACAGGTGCTGTAACGCCAGCTGCAAGTCTTGAGAAGTTCTTGCCAGCAAGCTTACCAAAATCGATATTAAGTGCAGCTACAACTACGCCACCAACAGAATTAGCAGCTCCCTGGAAGCTAGCAAATACAGCTGGGCTTGTCTTAGCTGTGAGCTCATAAGCCTTAACGAAAACCTTCTCACCAGCAGCGAGGTTAGCGCCTGCAGCTGAAATAGTAGCATCGTTAGCTCTTACAGCGATACCCTTAATTGTTCTAAGAATGTAAACGCCTGCAACCTGTGTAGCGCCTACGCCTGCAACTGTGCTTGTTGATGTATTAACAGTAGCAACAGCCTCAGTTGTTACAGGAGCATCATATCTTGTAGCAGGTGCTTCTGATGAATCTGTTGTTGCAGCAGCAGCTGTAATTGGCATTACAAACATTGCAGCAGCAAGTGTAACTGTGAGGAACTTCTTAACGAGTTTCATGTTCATAAATAAACATCTCCCTTCATAATATGTATGACTTTTCATTGTTGATAGTCTCTTTTGGTACTATCAAACGTCGCTATGAATTTATTATACGACATAAAAAGTAACAATCAAGCCCCAAATTGTGTACAAAATTCCGAAAAGTTCTTGAAACGCAGATATTTACTGTATTTCGACAAATATAAATTTTTTATAAAGGAACTTTGTTTTTTCGTTTGTCCTTAGTATTTAAGCGCCTTAACCATGCCTTTTTAAACGTTTGAAAATTTTATTTCACGATTAACTATTTTCCGTTTATTTTAGCAAAAATCAAGACTACCACTTTTTATATTACAGCAGTAGAACTCTGCTCTTTTGTAGTGTTAAATTATTTCTATACTATTCAATAACAGCAGAAGGGCCCTAAAATGGCTTCAAACACACGAAAAAAATTTCCAGTATATCCCATAGCTTTCCGTATACTGATTGTAATGAGTTGTGAAAGTAAGATTCCTCGATGTTCCAAGAAGTTCAAACTCCATTAAATCTCCTTTTCTGACCAGATATTTGTCTATGTTTGTAATGAAATCAGATACACTCTTTTCACTTGTAATCTTAAGTGTATCAGAGTCTACATTCTTTTCACCTGGCACCGGGACAGATACAGCCACGCCATGGGTTGTAGTCCGCATCTTGGCATTTCCAAGCCTTGCAGAAAGCACATATGGGCCATAACAAAAGGCATAGGCATCCTTTCCATCAGGCAGATTCTCACAAGTAATCCCCATTGGAAGTTTAAGAGTAATTTCTGCGCCATCTGATATTTTCTCAGAAGGAATCATCCAAAAGCCATCATGTTCCTGCGCTTCATATTCATGTCCATTTATTGTTATTTCCGCCCTATTTCGTACCCAGGAAGGAATTCGCAGCAATAAGTCATCATCAACCACTTTACCTGAATCAGGTGTTATTTTGATTCTGGCAATGTCAGAGTTTGTAAAATCGCAGCTTTGCTCTATTGAATAATCATCACCCTGATACACTGACGAGAGACACACTCCTACCGCTATGCATCCATTCCCCTTATAGTAAATTCCTTCATTTAGCTTGGTGAAATTCTCATATCCGGTACCGGTGCAGCACCAGAAATTTCCTTCAAGTGTGTTAAAAACCTTAAAATATCCTGTAGCCATTGGCTGAAAATATGTGGTAAAGCCAGTATCATGGTTTTGGGATGCCATAATAGCATTTATCAAAGTGCGCTCGAAATAATCAAGATACTTCTTATCTCCCGTTGCCGCAAAAAGCCTTCTCGAGAATTTGAGCATATTGTAGGTATTACAGGTCTCATTATTCACATGAGTTCTCTCCAGATCAAGAACATTATCTTCTCCAAAATGCTCATTTTCACTATTTCCACCTGTAACATAGGTGTGCTTTGTAACCACCAGATCCCAGAAGCTCTTTGCGTATTCCAGATACCTCTCCTGACTATTATCTGTTTCATATCTTGCAAGGGCGCCAATGAACTTAGGAATGGTAGTATTTGCATGGACATTATTTAACGCATTTTCTTTTCCTGATAATATTTTTTCAAAAAGAGCTTCCTCATCAAAAGAGTGGGCTGCAGCCTCAAATCTCTCGTAGGATGGATATGCCCTTTTGTCACCTTTATGTGCCAGTTTTCGATTGATCTGATATAGCTCATAGAGGCAATCATTCATTCCACCATACTCTATTCCAATGACAGTCTTTCGAACATCCTCAGTCCAACCTTCCGTTCTGTTTGCAATCCACATCCCAAGGTCATTTGCTATTTTCAAAGCCAGATCTTTTTTGGCAATTCTAAAGCCCACACAAAGGCCAGTCATGATCTTGTGCATTGTATACCACGGAACCCAGGACTGAGTGAATAATTCGCAAAGCCCTTTTTCAACGTTATCAAACTGCAGAGCCGGGTTATCCCTAAATTCTTTAGTAGGCATTACTGCGCCAAAAATATAGCCTTCATAAGAAGTGTCTCTGGTATATTCCTGACACTGCCTCAAAGCCTCCAGGATGTAATCAAGCTTTTTTTCAACTTCTATTCTTTCATTCTCATTCAAGGCGGGATTTCCCATTGCCTGTGAAAGAGCCGTAAGTACATGTCCCAGAGTATGTCCGCCTATAAGGCCATCCTCCCACATTCCGCCATAGCGCTCCTTGCTCTTCATAAAAGCTTTTATCTGTAAAGAGTCCATCCCTGCTATAAGTCCAGCAGTTTCTCTAAAGCCTGCTAAAAGCCTATCATAATCAAGAAGCAGCATATTTTTTATATCCAGATGCATTGCCTCATCATAATACCTGTCAGTAACCCTAACAGCATTATTTGGTACCATCTCCCATTTTTTATCCATCATCTGATTCTCCTTGCAAAGGGTTATTCTTTTTATGTAATAGGATTAGCACAGCAATTTTCCCTCATTACACAAAAAGCTTACCATTAAAGGCTATTTGCAAAAAGAGCTCCCGGAATTAATAGGTGTCATTTTTACGCATTTTAAAATTGTGTCAAAAACAGTGTTTTAGACATCTCCACATAATTTACGTGTACATTTTCTTATATTAGGTATCATTTTTGAATATTTGGTGTCATTTTGTACTATAATTACATTATGAGAACAAATAAAAAGAAAGAGAATCAATTTCTCGTTTTCCCAAACAATCAAATATTTAATTATCTGCGCACCGGCAAGTTTGAAGCCCTTTCATCCGACTGGCGTCATGAAAGCATGCCGCTAATTATCGACCACGAATTAATTGCCGTTACTGATGGAACTCTTTATATTCGCTATATGGACGAGGAATTCACTGTAAACGCCGGAGAATATCTGATCCTGCCACCAAGTGACTCCAAACGTGAAGGGTTCAAAAAATCCTATTGCAGCTTTTATTGGATCCATTTCACAGCTGATATGGGGCGTTTCCCTTATAGGATACACGTTGGTGAAAAGCAGTCCTTTGAAAAAGCCGCATGCTTTTTATTGCCCCAGTCAGGGCCTGTGCCACGCTTTGAAAAGATGATCATTCAAATGAAACAGCTACAGGATCTTGCTCGGGACAATTATCCCGCCATTACATTAAATGCTCTCACAACTGCTATTCTCACCGAGCTTTATGGGCAGCTGACTGTAGAAGATGCAACAAAAGAAAATCTGATAGGAAGCAAGCAGATATATTCAGACATAGCTGATTATATAAAGAGAAATATATCAAAAAGCCTTAAGATAAACGAGATTGCAGATGCCTTTGGCTACAGTCCCAAGTATCTGTCGCATCTTTTTACCGACATCAGAGGTATGTCCCTTAAACAGTATGTGGTGATGCAAAAAATGTACTCAGCCTGCTATTATCTGACAGACAGTGATGCTACCATTTCCGAAATTGCTGGAAAAGTAGGCTTTACTGATGTTCATAATTTTTCAAGAGTATTCAAAAAGACTATGGGACTAAGTCCAAGCGTATACCGTAACACCTACGCCAAGAGGATGCTGTATCATATATAGCACCCTTAGAACACTCTCCTACTCGTAGCGCAGCCCACATGCTACGAAGTAGCAAATTTCAATATGCGGTCCTTCACATAAAAAGAAGAGTTATATGGACCTACTATAGATCCACATAACTCTTTTGTCTTTATATTTCTTACTATCACACAATAGCCTTAAATCAGCATACGACTAATGCTCTTTTTTATCAAACAATACCCTGAGCCTTCATAGCCTCTGCAACCTTAAGGAAGCCTGCAATGTTAGCACCTGCAACATAGTTGCCTTCCATTCCATACTTCTTAGCTGCATCATCAATGTTGTGATAGATATTAACCATGATCTGCTTAAGCTTAGCATCAACCTCTTCAAAGGACCAGCTAAGTCTCTCGCTGTTCTGGCTCATTTCAAGAGCTGATGTAGCAACACCACCTGCATTTGAAGCCTTTCCACAAACAAAGAGAACACCATTCTTCTGAAGGTACTCAGTTGCCTCGATAGTTGTAGGCATGTTAGCACCTTCGCAAACAGCCTTAACACCATTTGCAACAAGCAGCTTAGCATCCTCAATAAGAAGTTCGTTCTGAGTAGCACAAGGAAGAGCTACATCACACTTAACCTGCCATACACCTCTTCCCTCATGGTACTCTGCTGACTTTCTAGCTGCAGCATACTCTGTAAGACGAGCTCTCTTAACTTCCTTAACTTCCTTAAGAAGTTCAACATCGATTCCTTCTGGATCATAGATCCAGCCTGTAGAATCAGAACATGTAACAACCTTAGCTCCAAGCTGCTGAGCCTTCTCGATAGCGTAGATAGCAACATTTCCTGCACCGGATACAACTACTGTCTTGCCCTTAATATCAGAGCCGTTGCACTTAAGAAGCTCTTCTGTAAGGTAAAGAAGTCCATATCCTGTAGCCTGTGTACGAGCAAGTGATCCGCCATATGTAAGGCCCTTACCTGTAAGAACGCCTTCATATACGTCTCTGATTCTCTTGTACTGTCCGTACATATAACCAATCTCACGTCCGCCAACACCGATATCTCCAGCTGGAACGTCAGTATCAGCTCCGATGTGTCTGTAAAGTTCTGTCATGAAGCTCTGGCAGAATGCCATAACTTCTCTGTCTGACTTGCCCTTAGGATCAAAATCAGAACCACCCTTACCGCCACCGATTGGAAGGCTTGTAAGTGAATTCTTGAAGATCTGCTCGAAACCAAGGAACTTGATAATGCCAAGGTTTACTGAAGGATGGAAACGAAGACCTCCCTTGTATGGTCCGATAGCTGAATTAAACTGTACACGGAAACCATTGTTAACCTGAACCTGTCCCTTATCATCAACCCAAGGTACTCTGAAAAGGATCTGTCTCTCTGGAGTAACAAGTCTCTCTAAAAGAGCGTCCTTGCGATACTCATCCTCATTAGCTTCGATAACGACTCTAAGAGATTCAAGTACCTCTTTTACTGCCTGATGGAACTCAGGCTGTGCTGGGTTCTTTTCAACAACATAATTGTAAATCTCGTCAACGTATGACATTTTTTCTCCTTCCCGTACCATTGGTACATAAAACATATATTAATTGAATAAAGGGCGTAAGAAACTAAACGTCCCTACGCCCCTTTGCGCAGACATCACTGCCTGATGGATATTATATACTTCAATAGTTTAAAGCGCAAGAGTTTTTTAGTAGAGAATGTACACTTAATATTTTGGGGTAATTGTTAATGCTCTTAAAAGCAGTAAATTCAATTACTCATCATTTTGCGCATCATCTACAACTTCAACAATCTCTGCCGCTTCTGTATTTTCTACAGTCTGTTTTTCCTCTATCTGATAAGTTTCCTCAATCTGGTAAGCTTCCTCATTATGAGCAGATGTGGAATCGAAAGCACTTACTATCTCATCTTCTCCCGGGAATTTAATGTTGTTGGATTTACGGATAAAATCCATCATATTGAGCATTTTAAGTGTCTCGGAATGAGGCATTTCAGGGCATTCAAGCCATCCCTCATCAAGCGCCTTAACGCAGGCCTCTATTTCATATTCGTAACCGGTGATCTGCCTTGGTCTCTTGTAGTTAGCAATCTTCTTGTACTCATTGTCATAGACCGTAATAGCATCTATATTGTTGATATTATCAACTACTATATAGCCCTTAGATCCGTAGATCACACCGCTTCTATCGCTAAGCCCCAGAGCCGTAGCATTAAGAACAGCCATTTTGCCATCCTTGTACCTGAGCGTAATGCTATCCTGCATATCCATGCCAAGATTGTTAAAGGTGCAAATCGAAGCTATATCTGTAACATCATTGCCAAACACCATAGAAGCAAAGTTCAGAGTATAAACACCCAAATCCAATAACGCTCCGCCACCTAGCTCAGGCAGATTGATTCTGTCCTTAGCAGAAATATTGTACCCCAGATTAGCTGTAAGCATGGTAGGTTCACCTATTACATTACTGCCTATCACCTCATTTAACTTGGCTCTCATGGGCATATATCTGGTCCACATTGCCTCTGTAACAAAAAGCTTTTTGCTCTCGGCATATTCAAATATCTCTTTTGCCTGCCTCTCATTTAACATGAAGGCCTTCTCGCAGATAACATTCTTACCCGCAGACAAAGCAAGCTTAACATTTTCGTAATGCTCGGAATGAGGCGTAGCTACATATACAAGATCAACCTTAGGATCACTTACAAGTTCAGCATAGGAGCCATACGCTTTCTTAATTCCATACTCTGACGCAAATTTATTAGCAGTTTCCTGATTTCTGGATCCGACTGCATAACAAACAACACCCTTGGTACTCTTGATCGTATCTGCCATAATGCTGGCAATCTTACCAGTTCCCATAATCGCGATTTTTTTACGTCCAAACATGAAATTACCTCCTTAGAAAGAAACAACTCACATCATTTTGTCAGGTATTCCGATTTGATATAACCGGTCTTTTTACTGTATTCAACCTTAGCCCAACCACTCTCATACTGCTCTACTACATTGACAGTACTGCCTTTATAGATCATGGCAAGCACATCAGAATCTGTACTCTGGCTCTTACGAAGTCTTACAGTCTCTTTTACAGACATCTTTCCTGTTTCAGAAGCTTTCACAGTAGTTGTAGAAGCGTTGTTATCAGTAGTTTCTTTTGAAGTCTCTGTCGCAGTCTCCTGTGCAGCCTCTTGCTCAGTTTCCTGAGTCTGAGTATCTGTTACCTCTACAGTTTCTTCTCCAACCACTTCGAAGAACTCTGTCTTCACATAGGCTACTCCGCCCTTATATTCAATCTTGCTCCAACCATTAGCAAGAGCTTCAAGCTGTTTGTACTCCTGGCCCTTTGAAGTCTTGTCAATAATATCAGCAGTTTCACTGTCGGAGCTTCTAATGTTAATTACGTCAGTAGCACGTATTGTATGTGTTGTTACTGTCTGGCCATCAGAAGTTGTTTCTTCCTGATCAGCAGCACTCTCACCAGTTCCTTCCAATGCAGCATTTGTTGCTGCCTCTGAAGATGCCAATGCTTCTCCTACAGAAACCTGCATATCAGATCTCATCTTGGTAAGAAGCTCAGCCAGTTCTTCGTCACTCTGAACCATCTTGTTGTATCTGTCAGCAACAGCGTTGTTCAGGTCAATTACATCCTCCTGAACATTAACAAGTCTCAGGTAATCTATAATGCTTGAATCTGCAATATCACCATTTATATACAACTGTCCATCTTCATCGGTGCAGATATAAAGAGTTTCAAGTCCAGGAATAGATGTATCATAATCATTTAGCTTAACATCCATCTCTACATAAACCACATAACTGTCATCTACAGGTCCCGGCTTAGTATAGACAACGATGTTCTGATAGTCCTCTATGTATTCAGATGCAGCAACTACCTTAAGCAGTTCTGTATCTTCAAGTCCTCTATATATAGAAGAAATCGTATCCAGATCGCCCTTAGCAGACGCCTCATAATAAGTCTCTACCAGCTTGTTCACTTCCGGATAAGCATTTTCTTCCATTCTGATATACTGAACTTCATAAGTGGACTCTTTACTTGCCTCCTCTGAAGTCTGTGCCATCTCCTGCGCTCTCCTGTTAGCACTAAGAGCAACAACCACTGTGATCACAACTGCAACAGCAAAAAGGATCGGCATCAGGAACTTCTTATTATCTCCTAATATGGCAAAAATGTTCTTCTTATCATTTCTAAATGAATATAATCCATCTTTCTTTTTCATAAATAAAAACCTCATTACATCTTTATAGCACAATGCACCCGACAGGATTCGAACCTGCATTAAAGGCGTCGGAGGCCTACGTTCTATCCATTAGACTACGGGTGCATAGCGTACCCGATTATAATACCATAACAGTAGTAGAATGTCCAATTTGTGCGGTCCTCCTTGACTTCCTTGACTTCATTGTTACTATTCGCTCGCTATCAACTCACTCTAACAACAAATTCACGCATTCATTCCAATGCGGTAAGCCTTTTAGTTTCTGAGTCATATACATAAACGCTGTCACTTAGTATTTCTTCAGTTGAAACAACTTCAGTATTCACCTGTTTTACCATCATTTTAAGCACGCTCAGTTCATCATCCTCATCTATCCTTGGTAAAACAATAGTCTCATGAATTGATGAGGGAATAATTACAAAATCTCCTCCAATCTCTTCCTCCATTTTCTCCAGCATTCCGGGGTAAAAAATAGCTGACGCCCCATTTGTTTTAATATTATTGGACACCACATACATATTGCAGTTCATAGGAGGAAAAGGCAGCTCTTCATGCGCATTTACAAAATCCATCAAATTCTCGCAGTATGGCGGTAATGTGCTGGCAGCATTCTCGAATACATTCTCCCATAATTCATCAAAAGAAACTTCCCAGAACCTCAGATGCTTATTTAAAATAGTAATGCTTCCCTCTCCGAAACGAGATGATGAAACGCAGCAAAATGGAATAAATGCAAGATCCTCGAACCTTTTATACGGTATATTCCCAAGCTTTTTCTTGTTCTTCTCATAATTTACTGCCTTAAAACAAAAATTCCTGCAGGCCTTAGAAAAATCCGTAAAAAACTGCACATCCAATAAATCTGACGGCATACTGTGCTTATAGAGAGCCAGGATTTCTTTGGCTATCATATCCTCATCCTTTCCCTTTTGATATTCATCAAAAAAATGCTCCAAATAAATTGTGGGTGCTACATTCTGATTCTTTTCCCTGATAAGAACCGCATGATATTTCACACCATTATTCTTGATAACTTCTTTAAACTCGGTTTCAAATCCTTCCCCTAAAATACTTTCAAGTTTCCTGGTCATATTTATACCAAATTCTTTAATATCCATATCCTATCTTTCCTTCACGTTTATTATTGTTATGCATAATCATAAAAAATACCTAAAAGAATGCCGATTAAGGTCATTTTTCCCCAAGGTAAAAAGACAAAAAAAGACAATAGAAAAGCCATTATTTCAATGGTTCTCTATTGTCTTACTAAGTTCTATAAATAATTATGACTATAAAATGTGTCAGATATGGTCGCTTAAAAACAGCTATTCCAGGAATTAAACTCTTGAGAGATACTCACCTGTTCTGGTATCAATCTTGATAACGTCTCCCTCGTTAACGAAAAGAGGTACTGCTACGTTTGCACCAGTCTCAACAGTTGCAGGCTTTGTAGCACCAGTAGCTGTATCGCCCTTAAATCCAGGCTCAGTCTCTGTGATAACAAGCTCTACAAACATAGGTGGCTCTACAGCAAATACATTGCCGTTGTAAGAGTTAATCTTGCATACTTCGTTCTCTTTAACGAACTTAAGTGAATCTCCAACCTGCTCAGATGTGAGACCGATCTGCTCATAAGTCTCGGAATCCATGAAGTTGTAAAGATCACCATCCTGATAAAGATACTGCATATCTTTTCTATCAATACGAGCTGCAGGGAATTTCTCAGTTGGACGGAATGTTGTCTCCTTAACACCGCCATTGATGATATCCTTGAGCTTGGTTCTAACGAAAGCAGCGCCCTTACCAGGCTTAACATGCTGGAATTCAATAATCTGACATACGTTACCATCAATTTCGATGGTCATACCATTTCTGAAATCACTTGCAGAAATCATAAAAAATCCTC
>NZ_CAMVPU010000023.1 GCF_947169445.1 uncultured Butyrivibrio sp.
AAAGGTGATGTTCTGTTTCTATCTGTAGCGTCCTTTTCAAACTCAGGAAGTGTAGAAACACCAGTCTTAAGCTTGCCGCCTCTTTTGCTGGACTTGGCTACACCGGTCTCGATAAGCTGTCTTACCACATCCTCAAGCTGCTCTCCAAGGAAAACAGAAATGATAGCTGGAGGTGCCTCGTTGGCTCCAAGTCTGTGATCGTTACCAACATCTGATGCACTCTGTCTTAAAAGATCTGCGTGAGTATCAACAGCCTTCAAAATGCAGGCAAGTACAAATAAGAACTGAATATTTTTATTTGGTGTATCACCCGGATCAAGAAGGTTCACACCATCGTCTGTGCAAAGGGACCAGTTGTCGTGCTTACCTGAGCCGTTAACACCTGCAAATGGCTTCTCGTGAAGAAGACATCTCATGTGGTGATGCTCAGCAACACGCTTCATAGTCTCCATAATAATCTGATTGTGATCTACAGCGATATTGGCTGTCTCGTAAACAGGAGCAAGCTCATGCTGTCCAGGAGCAACCTCATTGTGCTGTGTCTTATCAGGAACGCCAAGCTTCCAGAGCTCAACGTTAAGGTCTTTCATGAATTCGCCGACTCTCTCACGGATAACACCAAAGTAGTGATCCTCCATCTCCTGTCCCTTAGGAGGCTGAGCACCAAAAAGTGTTCTTCCGGTAAAAATAAGGTCTTCACGTTTCATGGACTTATCCCAGTCCACAAGGAAATATTCCTGCTCAGGGCCTACAGAAACGTTAACTTTTGTAGCTTTGTCGTTTCCGAACAATTTAACTATTCTAAGAGCCTGCTTGTTAATAGCCTCCATGGATCTAAGAAGCGGAGTCTTTTTATCAAGAGCTTCACCTGTATAAGAACAAAAAGCTGTTGGAATGCAAAGTGTGACACCTGCACCGGATTCCTTAAGGAAAGCAGGTGAAGTAATATCCCAGGTTGTATAACCTCTTGCCTCGAATGTGGCACGAAGTCCACCTGAAGGGAACGAAGAAGCGTCAGGCTCGCCCTTTATGAGCTCTTTTCCTGAAAATGAAGTAAGCATGCGGCCATCCTTGTCAGCGGAGCCAACAAATGAGTCATGCTTCTCGGCTGTAATACCTGTAAGTGGCTGGAACCAGTGAGTATAGTGAGTAGCACCATGCTCAACAGCCCACTCCTTCATTGCATTAGCGACAACATCAGCTGATTCCTTGGATAATTCGCCGCCATGCTCTGTTACGTTTACGACTTCTTTGTAGACATTTTTAGGGAGACGTTCTCTCATCTTGGCGAGAGTAAAGACGTTCTGTCCAAAAATCTCTTCTACATTTACATTGTTCCCCATGTAAGTACACATTCCTTTCGCACTATTGAATTTGAAATAAACACATTCATATTACATGGTAATCTAAAAAAATTCAATTAGATTTAACTCTTAGTATGTCATACTTCTCTGCAGGCTGTGAGAGTTTGACGAAAAGAGTCTGCTTGGAGTGTGGGCAGGACTCAACAGGAGTTCCGTCTTCTGCAAACATGGCTTCAACCTTGACCGGAACATCGGTTCCGTCGGGCTTCATGATTTCAATCTCATCCCCTACAGAGAACTTGTTTCTCTGCTCAAACTTCGCATAGCCTCTATCATCTATCTCGCCCACAATGCCAAGGTATATGTACTCGTTAACATAAGTGTTGTTATCGTATATCTGTGTTTCATCGCTAGGCTTTCCAAAATAGAAGCCTGTTGTGAACTGACGATAGGTGCACTTTGAAATCTGGTCAAGGTACCATGGCATGTTCTGCCTGTACTTTTCTTCGGATTCAAAGAAATCATCAATAGCTTTTCTGTAGGTTCTTGCAACAGTAGCAACATAAAGAGCAGTCTTCATACGGCCCTCAATCTTGCAGCTGTCGATTCCGGCATCCACCATCTCCGGAATGTGCTCTATCATGCACAGATCTTTGGAATTAAAGATATAAGTTCCTCTGTCGTTCTCGTAAACAGGAAGGTATTCTCCGGGTCTTTTCTCTTCCACAACTGCGTACTTCCATCTGCAAGGATGTGTGCAGGCTCCCTTATTGGCATCTCTGCCTGTGAAATAATTAGACAAAAGACATCTTCCGGAATAGGAAATACACATTGCTCCGTGAATAAAGCACTCCATCTCCAGATCTTCCGGTATTTTGGATGTTATTTCTTTTATTTCTCTAAGTGACAATTCTCTAGCAGCAACAACTCTTTTAGCGCCAAGCTGATACCAGAAATTATAAGTCTCATAGTTGGTGTTATTGGCCTGAGTTGAAACATGGATATCTATTTCAGGACAGATTCTTCTGGCCTTCATGAAGATTCCGGGATCCGCAATGATAAGCGCATCGGGCTTTAGCTCTTTTAACTCATGAAGGTAAGTTTCTACGCCATCAAGATCATAGTTGTGAGCTAAAATATTGACTGTAACATGAACCTTGACGCCATGGGCGTGAGCAAACTCAATTCCCTCTTTCATCTCTTCAGGGCTGAAGTTCTTGGCCTTAGCACGAAGTCCAAAGGCATCTCCACCGATATAAACCGCATCTGCGCCAAAAATAACCGCTGTTTTCAAAACTTCCAGGCTGCTAGCCGGTATCAATAATTCAGGTTTTCTCATAATCATTCTCCATTTCACAGCTTCACTGACAGTGTCATTCCGTCCCCAACCGTCAGAATCACCGTGTTCAAAGCATCGTTATGCTTAAGTTCATACAAATACTCCCGCATCCTGGCATGGATCGTGCGATCCCGCCTTGTAACCGCAAACCTCGATTCGATCACATCTCCGTCCTGCAGTACGTTGTCGGACACCAGGAGTCCTCCCTTATTCAGAATACGTAGGCACTCGGGTAAAAAATTGATATACTGCCCCTTAGCCGCATCCATAAAAATAAAATCATATCCTTCGGGCAATGTCTTCAAAATATCCATTGCATCGCCCTCAAGAAGTGTTATCTTCCCATTTTTATCAAAGGTCTTAAAATTATCCCTGGCAATAGGAATTCTCTTTTCAAATTTCTCTATTGTTGTAATCTTCGTATCCGGATCACTGTATTCCGCCATTAATAGGGCAGAAAAGCCAATAGCACAGCCGACCTCCAGAATGTTCCTTGGTCTACTCTGTGCCATTAAAAATTTGAGAAGCGCCTGGGTATCCTTGCGGATGATAGGCACGTCTCCTTCTTTAGCTTTTTTCTCTAATTCATCAAGATACTGGGCATTACCTCTGTCAAGAGAGTTGATAAATGCTGTAATTCTATCCTGTTCAACCACCGTTTGACTCCTCGCCTGCATTAGTCTCCCCAGTAGTCGATTCCTCCCCTGAATCTGAACTGCCGCTATTTTCATCAGTAGATTCTTTAGCAGCCGTATCAGTACCGCTCACTTCAGATGAGCCTGCTGCCATTATCTGGAGCATCTCTTCTGTAGTCATTGCTGTACTAAGCTCATATACTCCGGGAGTCTCAAGTCCCTGATAATCCGAGAACTTCTCCTGCAATCTGAATAACATCTTGTCAGTAATAAGTCCTGCGCTTGAGAGCTTCTCAGCAATATCGCTTGCCGAATCCGACGCTGAAATTGTAACGGTTACCGTCCTTCCTGTTCCGGATGAAACAGGAATCTGGTTAAAAATACGGTATCCGTAATTGTACGCAACTTTGGAATATCTGCTGATAAGCACCACTACAAAAACCACAAAGGCGACTTTTACAGCCATATCCAGCAATCCCAAAATCAATTTTCTTACATTCATGTACTTCTCCAATTTTGCCTATCAAAGAAAAGCCGCAGCAAATAGAGTTTAATAATTTGTATCCATTATTATCGGCATGATCATAGGCCTTCTCTTTGTCTTTTTCCAGATGTAGTCACTAAGAGCATCCTTAACAATACTCTTAAGCTTGCCCCAATCTGTAATGCCTTTATCAAGGGCTTCAGTCACATCATCAAGAACAAGATCAGTAGCGTCATCGATCAGCTTATCTGACTCTCTGACGTATACAAAGCCTCTTGAAACAATGCTTGGTCCGGAAACAAGCTGTCCACTTTCTTTATCCAGTCCAAACACAACTATTACAATACCATCTTCTGCCAAATGTTGTCTATCTCTAAGTACAACATTACCTACATCGCCTACTCCAAGGCCATCTACAAGGATAGCTCCAACCGGAACCTTACCCTTAACCTTAGCGCTCTCCTCATCCAGCTCCAGAACTTCTCCTGAATGAAGGATAAAGATATTTTCCTTATCTATTCCGAGGTTTCTGGCGATATTAGCCTGCGCTATAAGATGTCTGTACTCACCATGTACCGGGATAGAATATTTAGGCTTAACCAGTGTGTAAATAAGCTTGATATCCTCCTGACATGCATGTCCTGAAACGTGCACATCCTGGAAAATAACATCAGCACCCTTCATCTGAAGCTCGTTGATAATATTGGTAACCGCCTTCTCATTACCGGGAATCGGATGCGATGAAAAGATAACTGTATCTCCCGCACCGATTGAAAGCTTTCTGTGCTGTCCATTGGCCATACGGCTAAGAGCAGCCATACTTTCTCCCTGGCTTCCGGTTGTAATGATAACTGTCTTATTATCCGGATAGTCCTTCAGTCTGTCGATATCAATTAGCGTATTCTCAGGAATCTGGATGCATTCCAGTTTCTGGGCAATATCGATTATGCTCACCATGCTGCGGCCTTCAACCACAACTTTTCTGCCGCATTTATGAGCTGTATTGATGATCTGCTGAACTCTGTCTACATTAGAAGCAAAGGTCGCAACAATAATTCTGTTGTTCTCATGTTCTTCAAAAAGAAAATCCAAAGCTCTTCCTACAGTCTTCTCAGAAGCGGTAAAGCCAGGTCTCTCTGCATTTGTAGAATCGCACATAAGTGCAAGAACGCCTTTTTTACCAATCTCAGCAAATCTCTGAAGATCGATAGGATCTCCGTAAACCGGTGTGTAATCTACCTTAAAGTCTCCCGTGTGAACCACTGTTCCTGCAGGAGAATAGATCGCCAGCGCTGCAGCATCAACAATAGAGTGGTTTGTTCTGATAAATTCCACTCTGAACTGTCCAAGATTGATCGATTGTCCGAATTTAACAACCTTTCTCCTGGTGTGCTTTAACAGATTATGTTCTTCGAGCTTGTGCTCGATTATTCCCATTGTAAGTCTTGTGGCATAAACAGGGACGTTGAGCTCATGAAGCACATATGGAAGAGCTCCGATATGGTCCTCATGTCCGTGTGTTATAACAAATCCCTTAACTTTATCGATATTATCCTGAAGATAGGTTATATCCGGGATTACAAGGTCAATTCCCAACATGTCATCATCGGGAAAAGACAATCCGCAGTCCACCACAATAATACTGTCCTCATATCTGAAGGCAGTGATGTTCATTCCAATCTGCTCAAGACCACCAAGTGGGATGATCTGCAGCTTGGACGCATTTTCAATTTTCTTTTTACTCAAATTTTTTCCTCCATAATTAGTTGGCGGAGGCATAAATAGAGATATTAAACCAATTTCCCGTTAAATATCTAAATCTATACCATCCTCGGCAAGGAGCTTGCGAAATACACCTGCAACAGCTTCAAGTTCCAGGTCATCGTCCACAATCGCATAAAGCGCCTGCTCGTCTTTCAAATCGGAGTCATCGCGCAGAATAAGCGCTTCTCCGTCTCCATCCTCTTCATCTGTGACAAGAAGGTATGTCTTGGCACCAATAACTGTCTGTTCAAGACAGTAAAACTCTACCGGCTCTTCTCCGTCCGGACAAAAAACTATTTTTTCCAAATCAATCTCCATATACTAAATAATTCAACAACTAATCACTGCAAACACGCAGCTAAAAAATAACATTACTTCAAATCTTTTTTATCTGTGTTATCCAGATAATCCTGCAAAATAATCTGTGCTGCGATCATGTCCACATACTCTTTTCGATCGCGCCCTTTTATTCCGGCTTCATCCATGATCTCGTCAGCTTCTACGGTTGTGAGTCTCTCATCCCACATAACCACAGGGACTGCAGTTCGTCTCTCAATCTTTTCTTTGAATTCAAGGCACAGCTGTGAACGCTCAGAGGGAGTCTGGTCCATATTAAGCGGAAGTCCCAAAACAATCCTCTCCACTTTATACTCTTGTATAAGCTCCTCAATGCGCGCCAGTGTTCTTCTTAACTTATTCTCCTCTTTTCTACGGATAATCTCTTTACCCTGAGCTGTCAAAAGAAGTTCATCGCTTATGGCAACTCCAACGGTCTTAGATCCATAGTCAAGGCCCATTATACGCATATTATCTTTACCTTTAAAATCTTTGTTTAAGGGCAACGGCCTGCCTGAAAAAATAATTCCTGAGATCTTTATCCAAGAATATATGTATTACTTCTTCTGGCTCCAGTTGTTGCTCTTTATGTACTCTGTAAGCATCTCTTCTACAAGCTCATCTCTCTCAACCTTCATGATAAGGCTTCTGGCTCCCTGATGGCTTGTGATATAAGTAGGATCGCCTGACATGATGTATCCCACAATCTGATTTACCGGGTTGTAGCCCTTTTCCAAAAGAGCATCATAAACAACAGAAAGAACCTTCTTAACGCCGGTCTCAGGCTCTACTTCAACTTTGAAATATTGGGTGTTTCCTAAATCCTGATCTGCCATAGTATAATTCTCCATTCGTAGTTTTGTAATAATTCAAAAGAGCTTCACACTCTTATTCATCCATAAAAAACTATATAAATTAATATTACACTACACGTACCATTTTTTACAATAGAAGCGTCTCTGAATTTATGAATCTCTTAGGAACATCGTAGGTGATCTCGCCGGACACTGCTTCCTTGTATCTAAGGTCATCCTCAGCTACAGCAACTCTGACATACCTGTCAGTGTGACCTATCATATAGTTCTTGCCCTTGATTTCCTCAGCATCTTCCCACAAAATACCAACCTTTTCTCCGATAAAGAGATTTCGGTATTCTTCAGACTGGCGTCTTGTCATATGTATCAGGACATCACTTCTTGCTGTCTTCTCTCTGTCTGTAAGCTGCTCCTTCATTCCGGCAGCAACAGTTCCCTTTCTCGGAGAATATTTAAACACATGCATTTCATAGAAATCAATGTCTTCAACGAATTTCCTGCACTGTTCAAATTCATCCTCAGTCTCACCTGGAAATCCCACGATAACGTCTGTTGTTATGGCCGGTCTGTCAAAGGCTTCCCTAAGGAGCTTAACTCCCTGAGCAAATTCTTCTGCGGTATAGTGCCTGTTCATGCGCTTTAGCACATCATCACACCCGCTTTGAAGCGACAGATGGAAATGAGGGCACAGCTTTTCTACCGCTGCAAGGCGTCTTGCATTTTCAGGAGTGATAATCCTCGGTTCCAGGGATCCAAGACGGATTCTCTCTATTCCGGCCAGATCTCCAATATTCTCCACAAGATCGATAAGAGAAGGGCCGTCCTTGTCTACGCCATAGGAGCTGATATGGATGCCGGTCAGAACCACCTCTTTACAGCCCTTCTGGATAAGTCCCTTGATCTCTGCAAGGATATCCTTCATATCTCTACTGCGGACTCTGCCTCTTGCGTAAGGAATTACGCAATATGAGCAAAACTGGTTACAGCCATCCTGAATCTTGATGTAAGCTCTGGTATGTCCCGGCATTTCAGATAAAAGCATACTCTCATACTCATGAGTATTATTGATATCTATAACAGAATTGCCACCAAGGGTCTTATCAAGATCAGCTTTCCTACCCTTTGCCTCAAAAAAGTTATTCAATATTTCGACAATTTCTGACTTCTTATTATTGCCTACCGCAAGGTCGATACACTCATCCTTTTTGACGCCATCCATTCCGGTTTCAACATAGCATCCAACAGCCACAACAGTAGCCTCTGGATTCTCTTTCTTGGCTCTGTGAAGCATCTGTCTGGATTTTCTGTCTGCAATATTAGTAACAGTGCAGGTATTGATGATATAAACATCTGCTTCATCAGTAAAGGGAACGATTATGCAGCCTGCTTCCTTCAGCTTGATTGCCATTACATCCATCTCATAGCTATTAACTTTACAGCCAAGGTTATGCATCGCAACCCTGATCCCATTAACGTAATTTGGTGTATTGTCCAACATATTGTCCAATCTTTCTAAGTTTTATCAAAAACTTCATTTTCTTTTTAAGTGTTAAGTCATTGACTTTTATCTTTTCTGCGTATACTATAAAGAAAAGAAGGAGGTATTTGCTCAATGAAGACCGTTAAAATTTCTTTAAATTCTATCGATAAGGTTAAATCTTTTGTAAACGATATTACGAAGTTTGATTATGATTTCGATCTCGTTTCAGGAAGATACGTTATCGACGCTAAGTCTATTATGGGTATTTTCTCATTGGATCTTTCTAAGCCAATCGATCTCAATATCCATGCAGAAGACGGTGCAGATGAGGTTCTTGAGATTCTCAAGCCTTACATGATCTAATCTTAATGGATTAGATCCATCAAAAAGATTTTCACAGCCCATCCCGAACATTTTTCAGGATGGGCTTTTTTCGTTACTTGTTACTGAATCAAATTCTCACGAAATTCGCAGCAAAGCGCTCATTTCTATTTAATCATTAGTAATCACTTCTCGATAACTATCACTTCATCAGTATCAAGTGCTGTCTGCACAAGCTCATCTATCTTTTCAAACAGATTCTCCTCGTGCTTTTTAATGATATCCAGTCTTGGCTTTGTAACAGGGTGCTTAGCCACGAAAATCGTACAGCAATCCTCATAAGGAAGGATTGAAGTCTCATAAGCATCGATCTTAAGCGAAATATCCACGATATCCTGCTTGTCAAAGGCAATAAGCGGTCTGTATACAGGCATGTCTGTTACAACTTCGCCTGTGCACATAAGGCTCTGCATGGTCTGAGAAGCTACCTGTCCGATGCTCTCTCCTGTGATAAGTCCCATACAACCTGTCTGTCCGGCAATAATATCAGCAATCTTCATCATATATCTTCTCATTATGATAGTAAGCTCATCGTGAGGGCACTTCTCATAGATGTACATCTGAATATCTGTAAAGTTGATTACATGAAGGCGTACTTTTCCTGTGTATTTAGCGATAACACCTGCCAGATCCACAACCTTCTGCTTAGCCTTCTCACTTGTGTATGGCGGAGCATTGAAATAAACTGCCTCAATATCAACACCTCTTTTTGCAACCATATAACCTGCAACCGGTGAATCAATTCCTCCGGACAAAAGAAGCATTGCCTTTCCTGCTGTTCCGATTGGCATTCCGCCTGGTCCTGGAATGATCTCGGAAAAGATATTGAGTTTTTCCCTAAGTTCCACATTTATCAGAATCTGTGGATTATGAACATCGACCTTCATCTCAGGGAAAGCTGAAAGGAGCCTTGCTCCAAGCTCAGCTGCCATCTCCATAGAATCCATCGGATAGCTCTTGTCCACACGGCGGCACTTTACCTTGAAGGTCTTATTCTTGTCAGGATAAACGCCCTCGACGAAGTCTATCACAGCCTTGGCTACTCCGTCCATATCAGGCAGATGATTCTCTCCATCCCTGTTTATGGTAACTGCAGGACAAATGCCTGTTACACCAAACACTGTTCCAAGAGCACTGACAGTTTCATCAAAATCAAAGCCTTCTGTTTCGATATATACTCGGCCAGCAACTCTTGATACGCTAAAAGATCCATCACATTTTGAAAGCACACGCTGAATCTGCTTAACAAGCGCCTCCTCAAAAATATATCTGTTTTTTCCCTTAACACCGATCTCTGCATACTTGATTATAAAAGCATGATACTGCATAAAAACTTCCTTTCTGTTAGTGACGATAAAACTTCCTCATAGTATCTACCTGAGAACAAAGAGTATCCAGGAAATAATCTATTTCTTCCTTAGTAGTCATAAAAGACATACTTACGCGGATTGTCGACTCCAAAAGATTCCTGTCGAGTCCGATTGCCTTAAGCGTATCAGAAACATGAGGATTATTGGATGTGCAGGCACTTCCCGCAGACACATATATTCCCTTGCTGCTAAGCATATTTAGAACTGTTTCCGCTGCAAGTCCCTTTATGGAAATGCTCACTATGTGAGGCGCTCCCTTTTCACATTCCGGGCCGTTTATTGTAATATCCGTAATTCTCTTGCCCAGTTCACCTATTAAATAACGCTTCAAATCATATAATTTTGAAATGTGATTGTCAAAATCTTCATAGCACTTTTTGGCTGCTATGGACAGACCAACGATTCCGGGAACATTCTCTGTACCTGAACGCATGCCCTTCTGCTGGCCTCCGCCATAACATATCGGAACGATCTTGGTACCTTTTTTAATATATAAAAAGCCTATACCCTTTGGTCCATGAATCTTGTGTCCGCTGACAGACAAAAGATCTATATTCATGGATCTAGGTCTGATAAGAACCTTACCATAGCCCTGAACCGCATCCACATGGAAATAAATATCGGGATTTATGGACTTAATAAGCTTTCCTGCCTCTTCCACAGGCTCTACAGCGCCAATCTCATTATTTACCAGCATCATGGAAACAAGAATTGTATCCGGTCTGATAGCTGCTTTCAGATCTTCAAGATTTACAACGCCATCCTTACCAACAGGAAGGTATGTGGTTTCAAAACCCTCTTTTTCCAAAAATGTAGTTGTCTCCTGAATTGCAGGATGCTCGATTGATGTGGTAATAATGTGCTTACCGCGCCATTTATTGGCTCTGGCAGCTCCAATGATAGCCAGATTATCTGACTCCGTTCCACCGGATGTAAAAAGAATTTCCTGAGGATCAACCTTAAGAGTAGATGCAATCACTTCCCTTGCGCCGGCAACTCTCTCTCCTGCAACAGTTCCCATATGATGCACGCTTGATGCATTTCCGTATTCTTCAGTCATTGCCTTGACTACAGCCTGTGCAACCTCATCAAAGGCCCTGGTTGTAGCCGAATTATCTAAATATGCTTCCATTTCTTAACCTAATTTCTAAAAATTATTCTCAACAATTATTAGTGCTCAAGATGATACATCAGCCAGGAAATAATCGTAAAACCCGCAGTCTCAGTGCGAAGAATTCTCTTTCCAAGTGTGATGGGCAGTATCTTATTGTCCATGCACAGCTCTATCTCCTGCTCGGAGAATCCGCCCTCTGGCCCGATAAATACTGCAATATCCTTCCCCGGCTCTATTTCTTCTATAATTCTCCTGGTCTCTTCCATCCCTTTGGCATTTTCATACGGAATAAGCTTCACATCCATAGACTTTGCCATTTCCACAGCCTGTTTGAAAGTCATAGGCATGGTAACTTCAGGAATGATAGCACGCTTACTCTGCTTGGCCGCCGCCTCAGAAATAGCCTGCCATCTCTTTATCTTACTCTCAGCCTTTTTCTCATCCAGCTTGACCACACATCTCTTGGTGGCCATTGGAATAATCTGATAAGCACCAAGCTCAACAGCCTTCTGGATGATCAGCTCCATCTTATCAACCTTGGGCAGACCCTGGAAAAGATATATCCTGGAAGGAAGCTCATTACCGGCTTCCTCTACAAAACACAGATTACCAATAACACTAGCAGATGTTATTTCTTCAATCTCGTAAAAGATCTCTTTTCCCTCGTCATCGCCTCTTATGCTGACAGAAAACTGCTCTCCCTTTTGCATACGAAGAACATTTGCTATGTGATTGTAGTCACATCCTGTTATCTCAACCTTTTTAAGGTCAGGAGTAACCTGGCAGCTTTCAACAAAAAAATGATACATTAGTTTTTCCTCGAAGTGATTGAAACCCAGTCGCCCTGATGATGGATTTCAAGAATTTCAAGTCCCGCATCAAGGTGTGCCTTTTTAACCTCTTCCTCCTTGGTATTGATTATACCAGAGGTAATGTAAATACCACCTGTCTTAAGCTGGCTTAGGATTACAGGAGTAAGTGGCACAAGTACATTAGCCAGAATGTTGGCTACTACAATATCATATTTATCATATCCAACAGCATCCTGAACATTTTTGTCGTCAATGATATTTCCTATCATCATATCGAACTTATCTGCCGCAATACCGTTATTCTCCATATTCTCTTTAACAGCCGGTACTGCGCATTTATCAAGATCTGTTCCTACTGCATGCTTTGCTCCAAACATGAGCGCAAGGATAGATAATACACCGCTACCGGTACCTACGTCAAGAAGCTCGGTATCAGCAGTGACATATTTCTTGAGCATTCTGATGCACAGCTGAGTAGTCTCATGCATTCCGGTTCCAAAGGCAGTACCCGGATCAATATGCAGCACCATCTGTGCCTTTTCCTCATCCTCGGATGTCTCTTTTTCCCAGGACGGAATAACGAGAATGTCATCTATATAGAACTTATGGAAGTATTGTTTCCAGTTGTTGATCCAGTCAATATCTTCTGTAACATCAACAGAGATAGTGCCATCACCAATATCAGAAAAGCTCTTAAGCTCATCCAGCTTCTCTCTTATCGCTGTCTGCATCTGCTCAGGAGTTCTTTTCTCCTTAACATATTCTCCGTTTTCATCAGGCACTTCTACAGTCAGCATATTCTCATCATCTATTTCCAAAAAGAAATTAAGGTAAGCTGCTCCGCTCTCGATACCATTGTCAATTTCATCCGGTTCAAGTTCAGGCGCATCAATGAACATCTGCTCCTTATCTGCAGCAGAAAGTGGCGCATTATCTTCAATCTGCGCTCCCTCTAGTCCAATATCTTCCAAGTAACTAATTATGATATCCTCAGACTCCTCATTAGTTCTAACCCTAAATCTCATCCATTTCATAGGCGCACTCCTTTTACGAAAATACTTCCGTAGTTAAATATACACTACTTTAACTACGGAAGTATAACATATCTGTCAAATAATTATGAACTTTTTATTTGAAGAAGCCCTTCTTCTTTTTGCCGCCGTTATCAGGACCCTTATCGTCGGTTCCCATCACACGGTCTGCAGCTCCAAGAGAATCACCAGTCTTCTCATCAAACTGCTTCAGCAAATCCTTCGCTTCTTTTGAAATCTTCTCAGGAATCTGAACTACAAGAGTCACATAGTGATCGCCTCTTGTATCCTTATCACGAAGTGAAGGTACACCCTTTCCGCGAAGTCTTACTCTTGTATCTGTCTGAGTTCCAGGCTTAACATCATAAGCGACCTTACCATCAACTGTATCAATGATAACAGTTCCGCCAAGAGTTGCTATTGCAAAGGACATAGGAACAACAGAATAAATATCGTATCCCTCTCTCTGGAAAATAGGATGATCAGATACGATAACCTCCACAAGAAGGTCTCCTCTTGGTCCACCATTTACGCCTGGCTCGCCCTTATCTCTGATACGTACGCTCTGTCCGTTATCAATACCTGCAGGAATAGTAACCTTAATTTTTTTCCTGCTGGCAATATATCCTGTTCCATGGCAATCTGTACACTTATCCTTGATAACCTTACCTGTACCACCACACTCAGGACATGTCTGAACATTTCTTACCGTTCCAAAGAATGACTGCTGTGTATAAACAATCTGTCCCTTACCACCGCACTTTGAGCAGGTCTGTGGTGATGTTCCCGGCTTAGCACCTGTACCATGACATGTTGGGCATGGATCCTTGATTGTAAGCTCCAATTCCTTCTCGCAGCCAAATACTGCCTCAAGGAAAGTTATACGAACGCTGGCTCTGATATTAGCTCCCTTAGATGGGCCTGTCCTAGCGCCGCCTCTTGATCTTCCACCGCCAAAGAAATCTCCGAAGATATCTCCGAAAATATCACCAAAATCAGCGCCATTGAAATCAAAGCCGCCAAAGCCGCCCTGTCCGCCATCAAATGCTGCATGACCAAACTGATCATACTGACGTCTCTTCTCAGGATCACTAAGAACAGCATATGCTTCTGATGCCTCTTTGAATTTCTCTGCTGCAGAAGCATCTCCTGGATTCATATCCGGATGATACTTTTTGGCAAGGACTCTATATGCTTTTTTGATCTCATCCTCGGTTGCACCCTTGCTCACACCAAGAACTTCATAATAATCACGCTTTTGTTCTGCCATATTACTCCCGAAATTCTAATTATATCTAAACAACATAGGAATTATCTATGCCATGCCTGTAAACATAAAGCATACTGTTACTGCCTACTTCATCTTTGAAGTAAACAGTAACAGTATAATACCACTTTTAGAAAAATCAAATATCTAAAGTATTAAACTTCTCTATAATCTCCATCAACAACGTTGTCATCACCTGCTGATGTGTTCTGTGAAGCACCGCCCATATCAGGACCTGCGCCTGCTCCCATGTTAGGGCCAGAGCCTGCTGCTCCCTGAACGTTCTCATACATCTTAGCAAAGAGTGCCTGAGCATCGTTCATAAGCTTTTCCTTCTGGCTCTTAAGAGAATCGATCTCGCTGTCTGAAAGCTCCTTATCCTTTGTCTGCTCAAGGAGTTCCTTAAGTGCCTTGATGTCATCTTCTACAGTCTGCTTCTGAGAAGCATCGATCTTGTCACCAACTTCCTGGATAGCCTTCTCTGTCTGGAATACGAATGCATCAGCATCGTTACGAGCGTCGATACCTTCCTTACGCTTCTTATCCTGTGCCTCATACTCCTGAGCTTCCTTAACAGCCTTATCGATATCCTCGTCAGACATGTTAGAACCAGCTGTGATTGTGATGTGCTGCTCCTTACCTGTTCCAAGGTCCTTAGCTGATACGTTAACGATACCGTTTGCATCGATATCGAATGTTACTTCGATCTGAGGTACTCCTCTCATTGCTGGAGGGATTCCATCAAGTCTGAACTGTCCAAGAGACTTATTATCCTTAGCAAACTGTCTCTCACCCTGAAGTACGTTGATATCTACAGCTGTCTGGTTATCTGCAGCAGTTGAGAATACCTGGCTCTTCTTGGTAGGAATAGTTGTGTTACGCTCGATAAGTCTTGTAGCAACACCACCCATTGTCTCGATTGAAAGTGAAAGAGGTGTTACATCAAGAAGAAGAATATCACCTGCGCCGGCATCACCTGCAAGCTTACCACCCTGGATAGAAGCACCGATTGCTACGCACTCATCAGGGTTAAGGCTCTTTGAAGGCTCGTGACCTGTGAGCTGTTTAACCTTCTCAACTACGCAAGGAACACGTGTTGAACCACCAACAAGGAGAACCTTACTGATATCTGAATTTGTAAGACCAGCATCCTTCATAGCGTTCTGAACAGGAATAGCTGTTCTCTCTACAAGATCATGAATGAGCTCTTCGAATTTAGCTCTTGTAAGGTCTACATCGAAGTGCTTAGGGCCATCAGCGCCTGCTGAAATGAAAGGAAGGTTGATGTTTGTTGTTGTTGAAGAAGAAAGCTCCTTCTTAGCCTTCTCTGCAGCTTCCTTAAGTCTCTGCATAGCCATCTTATCGCCGGAAAGGTCAACGCCTTCCTTGTTCTTGAAATCCTGAACCATCCAGTTGATGATTGCCTGGTCAAAGTCATCACCACCAAGGTGTGTATCACCGTTTGTTGAAAGAACTTCGATAACGCCATCACCAATCTCGATGATTGATACGTCGAATGTACCACCACCAAGGTCATAAACCATGATCTTCTGCTCTTTCTCGTTGTCAAGACCATAAGCAAGAGCTGCAGCTGTAGGCTCGTTGATAATTCTCTTTACCTCAAGACCTGCAATCTTACCAGCGTCCTTAGTAGCCTGACGCTGAGCATCATTGAAGTAAGCAGGAACTGTGATAACAGCCTCTGAAACCTTCTCGCCGAGATACTGCTCTGCATCTGCCTTAAGCTTCTGAAGGATCATAGCAGAAATCTGCTGTGGTGAATATTTCTTGCCATCAATTGTACGGCCACGGTCTGTACCCATGTCTCTCTTAATTGATGCGATTGTGTTGTCAGCGTTTGTTACAGCCTGACGCTTAGCTGGCTCACCAACGATTCTCTCGCCGTTCTTTGTGAAGGCAACGATAGAAGGTGTTGTTCTTGCGCCTTCAGCGTTAGCGATAACTGTTGGCTTACCGCCTTCCATAACTGCTACGCAGCTATTTGTTGTACCAAGATCGATACCGATAATCTTACTCATTTTGTTTTCCTCCGTTTATCTTTCAAATAATCTTCGTTTAACCTATTTATGGGATTATTCCAAACTGTGTCTTCGTAATCCTTACTGTGTAACGCCAACCATGCTATGTCTCAGCACAGTGTCGTGGAACTTATATCCCTTTTGAAGTTCCTGTGCAACTATTCCTGATTCAAACTCATCTGTCTGTACCTGCATTACTGCATTGTGAAGATTTGGATCAAACTCTTTTCCCACAGCTTCAATCGGGGTTACTCCAAGATTTTCAAGCTCTGTAACAAGCTGCTTATAAATCTTGTTCATGCCATCTGCAAAAGCTCCGTCTTTTTCTTCCTCAGGAACTGCTGCAAGGCCTCTTTCGAAATTATCTATTACAGGAAGGAGCTTCTCAAGGACACTTCCCTGTCCCTGCTCAAACATCTGAGCTTTCTCTTTTTCTGTTCTCTTCCTGAAGTTATCGAACTCAGCCATCTGTCTCATAACTCTGTCATTGAGTTCGTCAACTCTTTCTTTAAGCGGGTCCTTTTTCTCTTTCTTGGAGAAAAGACCTTTCTTCTTAGGTTCGCCGTTCTTAGCCTCTTCGCCTTCTTCTGAAGTTTCCTTTTCAGCTTCGGCGCTGTCGCTTTCAGAAGTCTCTACTTTCTCTTTAGCATCTTCTGCCTTAGCTTCCTGGTCATCAGCCTTAGGTGCTTCATTTTTATCAGCATCCTTCTCTTTGGCTTCCTGCTCAAGCTCTTCCATGATGTTCTCGAGAACTTCCTTCTCTTTGGCATCAACAGGCTTCTTATTCTTATCTGTGTTACTCAAATCAATTGCCTCCTAGCTTATTACTAATTCTTCTTATATAAATCATCCAGTGCATGTCTCATATTCTTAAGTGTGGAGATTACCTTGTCGTAATCCATTCTCTTAGGTCCGATAATTCCTACCGTTCCCTTCATTCCATCTCCAAGCTCGTAAGTAGCAGTAACAACACTGCAATCCTTCATGGCCTGAACCGGAGTCTCATTACCAATGTAAACCTGAATGCCGGTCTGTTCGCCGTCAGCTGAAAGTGTATCCTCTACGATACTGGTAAGATCTCTGGTATCTTCAAAGGTACTGATGAGTTCACTGGCCTTGGCTGAATCTGTAAGTTCCGGATACTTGAAGATATTCATTGTTCCACTTGTGTAGATCTGAAGATCTTCATCCGCTGTTATGGATTCTGCTGCCGCATCAATGACATTGCCAATGATCTCGCTGTGAATACCTGCTTCCTGCTTGACTGCTGCGATGAGTCCAAGATTGATATCCTCAACAGCAAGACCGTCCAGCCTTGTATTCATAAGTATGTTGAGTTTCAACATCGTAGCGTCATCCAAAACCTCATCCACCTGGATGATCTTGTTCTTGATGACATTGCCTTCTATAACGATAGTAGCTAAAAGATGCTCATCATCCACCTTGGAAATCTGTATGAACTTAAGTTTATTCTTCCTGATCTGGGGAGCCGAGATCATCGTGGCATAATTGGTATCAACCGCCAAAGTCTTAGCCACCTGTT
The DNA here is from genome assembly GCF_947169445.1 of uncultured Butyrivibrio sp. Classification (GTDB taxonomy): domain Bacteria; phylum Bacillota; class Clostridia; order Lachnospirales; family Lachnospiraceae; genus Butyrivibrio. Next base: position 17,715 of record NZ_CAMVPU010000023.1, read on the forward strand.
TAAGGAGATTCTCAAGCTTCTCTTCTTTATCAAGAAGCATCTCCTTCATGTTCTCAACTTCCTGCTCCTTATCCCTTAGCATCTCATCTACATATACTCTGTAGCCCTGATCTGATGGGATACGTCCTGCAGAAGTATGTGGCTGTATGATCAGTCCCATTTCCTCAAGATCTGCCATCTCATTTCTGATGGTGGCTGAGCTAAGATTAAGATCCGTGTACTTGGAAATTGTACGGCTTCCTACTGGTTCGCCTGTTTCTAAGTAGTTCTTAACTATAGCGTGAAGAATTTTTCTTTTTCTCTCATCTAGTTCCATATGCATTCACCGGTTAAATTCATTGGAATTCTTTTCTTTTTTAGTGGTGTTAGCACTCACTTCATTTGAGTGCTAACATCTTCTGTATCATAAAATATCACTACCAGCAAACAAAGTCAACCATGCAATTATTAATAAATCATAAACGGGGAAAAAAGAGAAAAGAAAAAAGCCCCAAACATGAGGTAAACTCACGTCCAGAGCCTTTTAGCAAAATTATTAGAATCCAAAAATCAAAGTCCGTAGTTGCCAAGTTCCTTGTCATTAACTACGAAGTAAACTGTATTCTCTTCAGGCTTAACATAAAGATCAAGCTTCTTAACATCTGCAAGGTTCTTGCCCATGTCATACTGATATACGTTCTGAGCATTCTCTACAAGAGTATCGAATGTAACGTTTTTATCTGCATACTGAAGAACGATGTTAGCCTTGATAGCTGCGCTCTCAGCCTTAGCTGCCTTCTTAGCAGGAGCTTTCTTAGTAGCAGGCTTCTTAGCTGCTGCCTTTGTCTCCTTCTTAGGCTCAGCCTTCTTAACTGCAGGCTTCTTAGCTGTTGAAGTTGCCTTCTTAACTGCAGGCTTCTTAGCCTCTGCCTTTGCCTCTGTCTTAGCAGGCTCTACCTTCTTAGCTTCAGTTACTGGTGTCTTAGTTGCTACAACAGGTTTTACTGCTGCCTCTGTCTTCTTAGTCTCGGCCATTTCTTGTCTCCTCCTCATATGAATACACTTGATTTGTTCAACTCGCTAAAACAATAAAGTCATTACGAAATAGAGTTTACTCTTCTTAAACCGCATTGTCAACGCATTCTATTATAAAAAATAGTTTATAATTCCCACCAAATGCGGATTTATCTATATACCTCATTCACAAACTGCCTAAGTTTCACCATTGCACGCTCTACCTTTTCTGTATCTATGCAATAAGCCATTCTAAAGAACCCCGGTGCTCCGAAACCGTCCGTAGGAACGAAGATAAGATCATGGTCCTTAGCTTTTTTACAGAATTCTATTGAGCTTTCCTCAAGAGCCTTGGGCATGATATAGAAGGTTCCGCCCGGCTTTACCACTGTAAATCCAAGGTCTATCAGTGTATCGTAAATGATATTCATGTTTGTCTCGTACACTGAAAGATCTGCTGTCATGCCGCAAACCTTGGCAACCGCCTGCTGGATAATGGAAGGAGGACAGTTGTGTCCGGTTCCTCTTGATATCTGTCCGCACATAGGCACGATATATTCTGCCCCGTCGCAGGCCGGATTAACTGCCACATAACCGATTCTCTCTCCTGGAAGTGATAATGATTTGGAAAAAGAGTAGCAGCTAAGCGTATTGTCATAGAACTTTGAAACGTATGGTGCATCTGCCCCTTTAAATACAATTTCTCTGTAAGGCTCATCAGACAAAAGATAAATCGTATGTCCAAACTCTTTTGACTTATCAGTAAGTATCTGAGAAAGTCTCTCAAGAGTCTTTGTTGAGTAAGCAACTCCGGATGGGTTATTTGGTGTATTTACCAAAACAGCCATCACATTCTCGCCAAGCATTTCCTCGAACTTTTCAAAATTAATCTGAAAAGACTCTGTATCTGCCGGAACCACACTAAGCTTAAGTCCTGCTCCTGTGATATAAGGACCGTACTCCGGGAAATATGGCGCAAACGCAAGCACTTCGTCACCCGGCTTCGTAACAGATCTTACTGCATGAGCAATAGCACCTGCTGCTCCCGTTGTAGGAAAAATGTGCTCCGGACCATAATTCATACCGAATCTAACATTAAGGGATTTGGCTATTTCTTCCTTATACATAGGATTACCAAGACTTGGTGTATATCCATGAAGAGTCATAGTGTCCTCTTCCTTAAGAAGCCTTATCATCTCATCTGTAAACTCCTGCGGTACAGCCACGCTTGGATTTCCAAGACTAAAATCAAACACATTCTCGTACCCAATCTCTTTTCCCCTGGCTGTGGCATATTCGGAAAGTTCTCTGATAACCGATTTTGCTCCCAGCATGTTTTTGTACTCCTGATTGATCATTTCATTCCTCCTCTATATGATTGCATAATAATCACTATTCATATACACAGTTTTATCTGTATACTTCAACGATTCTGAATCACTTTCTCACGAAATGCGCAACACAGTGCGCATTTCTGTCTGAACAGTAACACGCTTCTGCATTTGCGGACTATTATAACACACCATCGCTTTAAATTGCAAAAGCGTTTTTTATAAATAAAAAGACCTTCCCATAAAATATAAGAAGGTCCTCAAATACTTTTCACATCAACACAAATATCATGTCAGATCTTGTCGAAAAAATTCGGCTTTTCACCTTTGAACTTATCATTATCGGGCTGACCGCCCGGCAGTCCTGCTGCAGCAACCTCAAAGAGCTCATCATCTGAAAGCTCAACAGCCTGAGGATGTCTTGACTCAACATCAGCGATCACATCAGCAAGCGCTTTGTTGCCAGCATACTTCTGATAATCAAAAAGTCTTGATAGCTTGTTCTCCATTATTATCCCTCCAAATAAAAAGATTTATTCCGAGAAAAGAACTCTCATTAAATCATTAGTTTTTGTACTCACCTATTTATACGAATAATAATAGTGGGTGGCAAAAAGATTTTCAATTATTTTATATTTCAAAATGTAAACTTAAGAACCAGCTCACTTAACTGCCTGTAGGTTCCCCTTGGCACCGGGAACTGTGCACCGTCTTCCATGGTGATCGTATCCCTGTTGATCCTTAAGACTTTCTTCAGATTCAAAATAGTCTTCATTCCCAGAGCATGAAAATATTCAAGAGCGATATCCTCCTGAAGCTCTTTTACCGTACTTCTGACAAGGTAGCTTTTCTGCACTGTCACAATTCTCTTATAATGATCCTCCGATTCAATATATAGGATATCATCAGCCGCAATTTTACTGACTTCGCCGCTCTCCCTTACAGTCAGATATCTCTTTTCCTCTTTCTGACACCCCCTGTCCATGGCGTCAAAAAACTCTTCTTCCAAAATAGGTTTTTCCAGATAATGAACAGCATGAATCCTGAAAGCCTCCTTATAGAAAGCGTTTGAAGACGTCATAAAAATAATATGTCCATTTTCATCTCTTTTCCTGATTGCTTCGGCCAGTTCTATGCCATTGACTTTATCAATATAAATATCTAGAAGATAGATGTCATAGGTGCCCTTTTCTATCGCCTCTAAAAGGTCAAAAGAGGAATAAAAAGTCTCAGAACTGATCTCCAATCCGGGATGAGCTCTTTTATACCTGTCTAAAAGCCCTGTCGCCTCAGCAGCAGAGCTTTTTTCATCATCACATATTGCAAGTCTGTACATAGCCGCCCCCTGTCACATTTCCCACATACCACTTGCAAAGTGCATCAACGCAGCCCAGGTGTATACCGAGTAAAAGTGGTCGTGATCATCCATGCCTTTTTTAAGCAGCTCTTTTGCCTTCTCCTTCGTTACCAGCTCGTAACCATCAAAGCATTCAACTGCCTCGCCTCCGGTCTGATCAAACTCATCCAGATTATCAAGCCTTAGCACCACCTGAACAAGACCATTACTCTCATCCGTCATACCGGGAGTGCTGAACAAAAGAGGATTTACCACTGATACGCTGTCCCTACTTAAATCAACTGTAATTCCGGTTTCTTCACGAATTTCTCTGATGGCCGTAGCAATAAGCGGCTGCTCTTCATTTTGATCCTCAGGATCCACCAGCCCTGCCGGAACCCCCAAGAGAAATCTTCCCGCAGGATATCTGTATTCATAAGACAAAAGAAGCTGCGGCTCTTTGCCCGGAAGCTCCACTATCACAATGCAGCTAACCGCATCAGGAAGCATGGACTTGAACTCATCCTCTGACTTTACCGCTACCAGATTATCCAAAGGACGTCTTGTAGCATCAAAATAATGGGCACCTTCTGCATATTGAAGGTCAAATACGCGAATGAATTTTTTATCTAGTATTGTCTCTACGTTTTCTTTTGTTATGACTGGTGCGTCCATGTTGTTCTCCTTAATTATGCTCGCTAAATGCAGTTTTATTTTACCCAGTAATGACGCGCTATCCACTTGGAAAGTCCTTCCAAGCCCGGATATACGATTCGCTCACTCATATTGAGCTGATCCAGCATATCCCTGACTCTCCAGCGCAATTTTTTATCGATAACATATTTGACAGTATCGTGTGTATTCTTATCAAGAAAGCCCTCAATATCCTCTATTCCCATTGGAACCACCGAGAAAAATGAGTGCTGATTGATGATTCTCTGATTGAGCGAAGGCGGCTCTATGATCACCATGGCCGAATCCCCCATATCCCGGTCGTACTGTTTAAGGCTGTTTCCAGTAAGCTCTTTTAACATATCTACCGTAAATATGGTGGAATGCTTGTCATATACCGCATATTTATAGTTATTAGGCAGAAGCTCTACCATCTCCGACATATTGATGCGCCACACCATGCAGTCATGCTGGTCCATTTCCTCCAGATTTTCCTCTGTCGTGGCAAAATTAAGACCTACCAGCGCCGACTGTGTCCAGTCGAGAAGCCTTGTAGGAAGGCCATAGTGCTGCCCCAGGATCATCTGCCTCCAGACCGACTGCCCAATTGTGGGTTCTTCGTTGATGGCATACTTGGCAAAGTTCTCCAGAATAGCCGGTTCCAAGTGATTCTGTCTGCTCTTACAGCATCTGCTGAGGCTTGTATACATTTTAAAGGAAGAATCCGACATTCCTCTATAAACATACGGGCTTCGATTCCTATCCAGATCCGCCCTGTATTCCTGCTCTGTCAAAAGAGGCAGTAGCTCTTCCAAAGTATCAATATGAATTTCCTTAATCATATGCCTTCCTCGCTTTGGTTCACCCGTAAACACTCTATAGTTACTGTTCACTCGCATACAGCTCGCTCCAGTAACAAATTCGCGCATTCATTCCATATCGACTTCGTCGAAGGAATGCGCTCACTCCTGAATCACTTTCTCACGAAATGCGCAGCTTAGTGCGCATTTCTGTCTGAACTGTAACACTCTATAGTTACTGTTCACTCGCATACAGCTCGCTCCAGTAACAAATTCGCGCATTCATTCCATATCGACTTCGTCGAAGGAATGCGCTCACTCCTGAATCACTTTCTCACGAAATGCGCAGCTTAGTGCGCATTTCTGTCTGAACTATAACACTCTATATACTTATAATATCACAAAAAGAAAACGCAGCGGAACGAATCATCATTCCACTGCGCTCTAGTCGGTTAATAAGTTTATTATTTAACTGTAACTTTTGTGATGTGTGGGTTAGCACCCTCGTACCAATAAAGGAAGCCCTCTACATCAACTGTCTGTCCAGCCTCAAGGCCGCTTACAAGATTGTAGAACTCCTCATCTGATCCATTGAGGTAGTACTCAAGGCAGAACTCATAGTTAGCTCCGTCCTTTGAAAGTGTAACATAGATGTCATCACCAGGCTGCTCGTTCTTGAAAGCAACTGCCTCAACAGTCATATCCTTGAAGGATACAAGCTGGTTCTGGCTGTCGATGAGTTCATCCTTGCCAAGGAGATCTGTAACATCCTTAGGCTGTGCTACGAAGTTACCATCCTCGATCTCGAATGTAGCATCTACAATCTCAACTTCGCCTGACCACTCAGACTTAACACCTGTAACCTTAATCTTTGTTCCAGGAACAAGCTTGTTGTAATCTTCCTCTGAGCAAGCCATCTCATAGATGAAATAAGCTCCATCCTCATCCTGTGTGTAGAATGTTCCCTTGTTGTCCCACCATGACTGCTTAGCCTGTACATATGTCTCTACAACAACTTCAGAGTCAAGCTCTGCTGCTACGTAATCAGCGTATGACATAACGCCATCAGCCTTAACTTCTTCTGCTACTTCTGCAACTGTCTCTTCTACAGTGCTTGCAGCTTCTGTTGCAACTTCTTCTACTGCAGCTGCTGTCTCAGTAGCTGTCTCAGTAACTGTTGCTGCTTCCTTACTGCCGCATCCAACGAATGCAAGAGCAAGGCCCATTGCCAATACTACGGTTAATGTCTTCTTCATAATATTCCTCCTATTATGTGTGGGGATTTCCCCAAGTTTCACATAGTCTGACAGCACAACCATCAGGCCATGCATTAAACAATGCAATTATACAAGCATTATTTCACAATTTCAAACACATATTTAAAAAATCCGCCCCGCCACCACAGCAGAGTGCGCATTTCTGTCTGAACAGTAACCAGCAGTCTACGTTCAAACACCAAGTTTTTCTTACCCCTCACGCTCCCGTGTTCATGGCTTTTTAAAGCATTTGAAGAATTCCATGGCTCAAAACTCGCATCCTAGGCCGCTTTCAAGCAGGTGCTTTTTCGCCGCGAGTCTTAGATGGCAAATGCCATTTCTAATGTTCGCAAAGCACCCTTTCCTGCGCCCTCGGAGGACTTGTTTGCAGCAGGGCGATAAATATACTTTTATTAAGAAAATGCCATACAGGTGCGTAGCACCTTAATAACGAGAAGGAATCTACTTCTTCAAGCTTGCTTGGAAGATAGATTCCTTCTCGTTGTATACGCTCGCTATGCGAGCTATGGCATTTTCTGTTTTATATCTTAGATTCGCCCTGCAAGTTTTGGCCTACGAGCGGCGCATTGAACGAAAGGGTGCGCGAACATCTAAGAAATGTTTCATTTGTCAGTGACGAGCGAGAAAAGCACTGCGCGAAAGAAGGCCGTCGGATGCTCAAACATGTTGAGCCATGGCGGGAATTCTTCGAAAGCTTTAGAAAGCTCATGAACTCATGGGAGCTTTCACAGGTGCGAAAAACTTGGCTGTTAGTCACTTGGGCTGCTGTGGCGGCGGGGCGGTTGCTTTCACCTGTGGGTAGACTGCTTGAGCTTGTCCCTGAGGGCGAAGGCCCCTATCAGTATCCAGCTTAGGGCCAGGACTACAAGAAGGGCCACTGAGGCTGCCGGGAGTTTGCCAAGGTCGGCCTTGCCGCCAAGGGATCCCGAGCCTGTGCTCTGGTCCAGGTGATAAAGAGCTTTCACGTCCTCGTAGAGCTGGTCAATAAAGGCGTCGTCCACAGTCTTTTTTCTCTTAACTGACTTGGTCACATTTTCAATGAGCTGCCCTGCCGCATCACGGACAGATGCAGAGCCCTTGAATACCGGTGTCACAAAAGTATTTGCCGTGTTATTCATAAGAAGCTTTGCTGCTTTTATCTTCACATCGTAGTGTACATCGTTGTCAGTACCCTCCAGAGAAAGATATTCCTGATACTCCGGGGTTTCCATTGCCTTCTTGGTAACCGGCAGATACCCTTCTGTCTCCGAGTATGCTATCTGCACATCATTAGTCAAAAGATACTGCGCAAAAAGCCAGGATGCCAACACTTCCTGCGAATCAGCCTTGCTAAATACACAGATTGACGGTCCCTGCGATATCATCTTCGGATTTTCAGGATCATACTGCGGAATCGGATAAACAACCGTTTCAAAATCAACAATCTTATCCTCAGCTATATCAACAAGCGGAGCCTTTGAGCCCATCCAGGTCGCTCCGGCTGTAGAATCCACTGCAAATATGCACTGACCTGCATTTAGGAAATTTGCAGGATATCCTGAAATCTTAAAAGTAGAGAACACGCCGTTTTTGGTATGCTCCGCTACAGTATTTAAGACTTTTCTGGTCTCATCATTAAACAGCAAAATATTTCCGTCAGAATCTGAATATGGCGCATCCAGCTGCTTAAGAGACTGGATCATCATATTGTCGGTAGACTTGTATATAAAAGGAATAAGTACATTCTGCCCATTTATCTTAAAGGTTCCGTCCGCATTTTTTGCCATTGCTGCCTCTGATACTTCCCACACGAAATCCCAGGTCAGTTTTTCCGGAAGCGTATACCCAAGCTTTTCCACATAGGTTTTGTTGATGTAACAAGCCTCCGTGGACCTCATATAAGGAATAGCATAATGATAATCTCCAATCATGCACTCCCCAAGGAACTCCGGCACAATCTCCGAAACCTTTGGTGATTCAAACTTAAGGCTACTTCCGCCAAGTCCGTATTTTTCATTGTAAAAAAGCTCATCAAGCGGCACCACCGTATTTTTACCGGAAAGATAGGTAGCAATATGGTCCGGATAGGTGATACAGACATTTGGCGTCGTGTTGGTTGAAATATTAGTTATGACGTCGTTGTATATCTTGCCATAATCCGTATACAGCCTCATATTTACTGTTATATTAGGATAGAGCTTTTGAAAATCCTCAATAGCCTTATTGTAAATGGCTGTCTGTGTGACATTTGTGTCATTCTTGGCCCAAAATGAAATCTCAATCTTTTTGGACTCATCAAACTCCTCCGGAATCTCAAAGCTGCCACCACTCTTGGCTCCATGACACGCTGATAAAACTAGTACTGATATTATGCTCACTAAAAACGTTGCTACTCTTTTCATGTTTTGTTACCCCTTTGTGCCGCCTCGTGCCACACCTGCCATGATCTTATGTCTGAAAATCAGGAAAAGAACTACCAAAGGCACTGATATAACTACAACCGCAGCCATCATCGCCGGCACATTTTCACGTCCAAAACCATTTTCTCTTATCTCCTGGATTCCGTTGGATACAAGGAAATAATTCTGGTCATCCGTGATAAGTCTTGGCCAAACGTAGGAATTCCAGCATTCGATGACCTTAAGGATCGTGATAGTCACAATCGTAGGCTTGGAAATCGGCAGCATGACTCTTACCAGATACCTGAAATCCGAGGTTCCATCCACCTTGGCAGCCTTATAAAGTTCCTCTGGAATCTGCTCAAAATTCTCTTTTAAAAGATAAATATAAAAAACCGAAGTAACCGATGGAAGTATTAGTCCCAAGAAGGTGTTACGAAGATCCAGATTCGTAATGGTTACGTAGTTCGTGATGATAACCAGCTCATTTGGAATCATCATCAGCGACAAAAACAGTGAAAATACGATATCTTTTCCCCTAAAATCAAGTCTTGCAAAGGCAAAGGCCGACAGAATAACCACCAGCATCATAATAGCAGTGGTAACCAGGGTAAAGATAAGCGTATTAAAGAAGTACTTAGCCAGCGGCACCGCGGTAAACGCCGTTATGTAATTGGTCACTGTGGGACTTAGGGTAAAGAACTTCGGAATATATTCTGAATTGTAAGCACCATAGCTCTTCACCGAGCTTAGGATCATCCAGTAAAACGGGAAAAGAACCAAAATTGCCCACAGGGTCAGAAGAAAATACACCACTGTTTTTCTGATTCTCTCATTTATGATTGCCTGGCGCTCCAGTTTTTTATTATTATTCTCGTTCATGTTAATTCTCTTTTCCCAAAGGATTATTGATAATAAACAGTCTTTTTGCTGACCATCAGATTGATGGTAGTGATCGTAAATACTATAGCGAACAGTATGAGAGCTGCTGCCGAAGCGTAGGAAGGATATCCGCCGCTGTTTCCATAGAGCATGTCATAGACATAGCCCACAATGGTGTTCATCCCTGCTGCATTAAGGTCCGTTCCAAAAAGAGCCACCTCATCGCTGTAGGCCTTGAAGGCGCCGATAAATCCTGTGATCACCAGGTAAAACACCATAGGTGAGATCATCGGAAGCGTTATTTTATAGAAGATTCTCCACTTGGGCGTGGCATCCACCACCGCAGCCTTGTAGTACATCGGATTAACTGACGCCAGTGCGCTTGTGAGGATCAGTATCTTAAAGGGCATGACGATCCATATAGTGTAAAAGCACATAACGAACATCTTGGCCCAGTATGGTCCGTCTATGAAATCAACGGAAGGTCCGCCAAAGAACTGGATAAGAAGTGAAACCATACCATCTGAATAGGCAGTTTTTTTGAACAGGATCATAAACACCAGACCTACAGCCAAAGTATTGGTAACGTAGGGCAGGAAATATACTGTCTGGAAGAAATCCCTAAATGCCTTTATGGAGCTTAATTCCATGGATATCAAAAGAGCTATTCCCGTTGATAGCGGAACCGTTATGATAACAATGATAAACGTATTCTTCAGCGCCTGAATGAAATACGGATCATGAAGAACGTAGGAGTAGTTGTACAAGCCGGTTCCCCAGAAGGACTGGGACGCAAAGTTATAGCCTTCTTCAAAGGAATAAATCAGTACATCCACAAGGGGATACACCATGAATACGCCAAGGAATGCGATGGCCGGCAAAAGACACAGCCAGGCTGTCAGATTTTTTTTCATAGCTTTATCCTTTCTGTGGTAACAGCGTCAAATATACACACCTTGCCTGGTTTAAGTGTAAATCTCACCTTGCCGTCTTTAGCCTCGTAGTTTTCCTCTGACGGAATGATTGCCCTAAGCGTTTCCCCTGTAAAAAGAGGGTGTGAAGCAACAAAGCTGGTATCTCTTCCCATAACTTCGCGGTTTATAAAGTCGCATTCAAGCGGCCCATTCTCATCAAGCACAAAGCCCTCAGGTCTTATAGCCACAGTAACTTCCCTGTCGGAAAGCCCCTTTGCATCAAGAACAGGTGTGTCTCCAATACAGATCTTTTCATTCTTTATACTGCCCTTGAACACATTTATCTGAGGTGTTCCAAGGAAGCTTGCCACAAAAAGATTAACCGGCTCGTCGTAAATGTCCTGGGGCTTACCCATCTGCTGAAGAACACCTTCCTTCATAACTACTATAGTGTCAGAAATGCTCATGGCTTCTTCCTGATCATGGGTTACAAAAACAGTGGTTATGCCTGTCTCTAACTGGATTCTCTTAAGCTCTTCTCTGGTCTGGAGTCTCAGTCTTGCATCAAGGTTTGACAATGGCTCATCCAAAAGAAGCACCTGTGGTCTTTTCACCAGGGCTCTTGCGATGGCAACTCTCTGCTGCTGACCGCCTGACATTTCACTTGGTCTTCTGTCAAGAAGCTCCTGTATCTGCACCAACTTGGCTGCTTCCTGAACCTTTTCCTCCATAACTTCTTTTGACAGTTTCTTATCCCCGCGAAGATTCTCTAGTGGAAATCTGATATTCTCCCTTACTGTAAGGTGAGGATAAAGAGCATAGTTCTGGAACACAAGTCCTACTCCCCTGTGCTCAGGCGGAAGGTCTGTAACATCCGTATCCCCAAAGATGATCCTGCCTTCGGATGGCTTTTCCAGTCCACAGATCAGATTAAGGCAGGTACTTTTTCCGCAGCCTGAAGGCCCCAGAAGGCCGATCAGCTTGCCGTCCGGAATTTCAAAATTGAAATCATTTACAGCCACCACATCATCTTTTATCTTCTTATTCCTGTTAGGAAACCTTTTTGTCACATGCTGCAATACTATTTTCATTGTGTTCTCCCCTGGATATATTATAGTTTTTAGCGATATACGCATGGCTCCGCTACGCTATTCCTTACATTTGATGTCTGACCACCTTATATTCATCATTGTCCGAATAATACGGGCATTCCTTATTCTTCCCGTTCATCATGCGATAATAATCGTCTTCATCCATATTCACCATACAGGTGTAGCATTCCCAATCCTCGTCGTAAACGTAGTTGGAACATGTATCACAGATCATAAAGTTGCCTCCAAAGCACTTACTAAATTAATAGATACTTCATAGCAAAAAAACTGCCATAATCCTACTCTTTTATACTCTACCATAATAAAAGGTCCATGGCTCAAAAATTCATTCCCGCCACGTAGTTTTCTCCAAAATCGTTGCTGCCTGCAAGAGAAACAACTTCTGCAGTATCACATATTTCTACAAGCTCTGTTATCGCCTTTTGAAGTTCTATCCCGCCTTCCATTACCTTAGACAGGAACCTGACGCATCCCTTTAATGCTGTATTTCCCGCCGCAATAACAGAGGCCTCTTCATTACAAAAGAGCCTTAACCTTTTTATCTTTTCCGGATCAATATGGGATCCGAAGCCTCCGGAAATAATAATTTCTTTTACCGCTTCATCTTTTATCAGTTCCTGCTGCCCCACGAAAATTGCAGCCTTCGCCAGTTGGACATTCCTGATATCCCCCTGGGTTATGACAATTTTCTTATCATCCCCCGCGATGACAAAGCCCTCTTCGAAATAATCCTCAGTCAAAAGACCTGTCTCATCCACAATTTTGTTTCTGACAAGCTCCGAAACCGTCTCCATGACGCCTGTGCCGCATAAACCAACCGGCTTTTCGTCTCCTATGGTTTCGTATTCTATTTCCCAGGACCTACGACTTTCTTCATCCTGCAACGCATTCTCCGTACTGATGCCTTCTATGGTCACATGGCTGATTGCCCCTTTAACAGAAGGTATTCCGCAGCTGATGCCGCAGCCTTCAAACACTGGCCCCGCCGCAGTAGAAGTCACGGAGAGTCTTTTTCCATTCCAGAAGGCCATTTCGCCGTTAGTTCCAAGGTCCAGCAAAAGAGTATTCGAATCCCTTCTAAGCATTCCCAGTTCATATATTCCAGCAACAATATCAGCACCTACAAAAGCGGATATTCCCGGCATGACCATAACTTCTGCCTCCAAGAGTCCTTTATGCACCCTTGAAGTCTCCAGAGAGTCGAAGAGGTCATTACCACTTATCTTTTCCAAAGAAAGATTGCCTGTAATATAAGGATATTGTCCAAGCCCTGTAACATCCACACCCCTTAGCAAGTGTAGCATGGTAGTGTTTCCGGTAACCACAACTGCCTCAGCTTTTTTGACGTGATTTTCACCCAGTATTTCACCACAAAGCGCCGCTATATCTTCCTGAATAATCCTTTTTAGGAATTTAGCTCCCTCTTTTTCCGATGCAGCCTGTATCCTGGAGATAACATCAGCTCCAAACTGTCTTTGATGATTTATTCCGGAAATGGTATCGATCACGATGGGGTCCCTCGTTGCGGCTTCAGTTCCGAGCTTCGCTGCATCTTTTTCCGCTAATCCTACCAGCGAGACTGCAATAGTTGTAGTTCCGATATCAACAGCAAGTCCCCACTTGGAAACTGCCTTTTTTCCCTCTTCATAAACTGCTTCACCCGTGTAAACATCCATGGTTTCAGCAGCTATAGTTTCCTCTATATTATTGTATCCGTCCGGGCCTTTGTCGTATTCTAAATCTATGACAGCATCATCAGTCAGAACGCACCTGCAAAGGAGTCTTACTCCCGCCTGAATTTCGGTCTCTGTAAGAAATGTCCTGTCCAGGTTATTGGCACCAGGCACTCCTTTTATGAATCTCACCCTGCATTTGCCGCATCTTCCAAGCCCTGCGCAGGGAAAAGAAAATGGAATCTTAGCATCACTAATAATCCACTTTAGCTGTTTTCCAAAGGGGGCTTTAAGAGTCATGCTCTCTTTTCCTGTATTTATCTGTATTTGAAGCATTTTCTTTTCCATTATGCTCAGCTTTCTTTCGCAAATAGTCAATAGTCACTTATCGGCTAATTTCCAGACAATATCATAATACAACATACGCCCCAAATTATCACAAAAAAGATGCATTTTCCCTCAAAATGTGCGAAAATAAAAGATGTTAGATTTTGTTTTTTCAAATAATATGGAATGTGTATGAAAGGAGATAGTTATGGGACTTTTACAGGCAGCTCTTGTAGCTGGCGGAAGCGTATTAAAGGATCAGTGGAGAGATTATTTTATTTGCCCTGCACTTTCAAGCGATGTACTTTTGACAAAGGGTGTTAAGAAGGCTGGAAAAGGCAACGACAACATCATTTCCAATGGTTCTATCATCGCTGTTAACGAAGGACAATGTATGATCCTTGTTGATCAGGGTCAGATCACAGAAATCTGTGCTGAGGCAGGCGAGTTTGTTTACGATACATCAACGGAGCCTTCTATTTTCTATGGCAATCTTGGTGAGAACATCGTTGCTTCTTTCAAGGAATTCGGAAAAAGAGTTGGCTTCGGCGGCGCTACAGCCAAGGATCAGAGAGTTTATTTCGTAAACACCAAGGAAATTCTTGGCAACAAGTATGGCACAGTTAATCCTGTTCCTTTCCGTGTTGTTGACACAAACATCGGTCTTGATATGGATGTAAGTCTTAAGTGCCACGGCGAATTCAGCTATAAGATTGTTGACCCTATTCTTTTCTATAAAAATATCTGCGGCAATGTTGAAGGCGAGTTCACAAGAGACAGAATCGAATCTCAGCTTAAGAGTGAGCTTTTAACAGCTCTTCAGCCTGCATTTGCCAAGATTTCAGAGATGGGCGTTCGTTACAGTGCTCTTCCGGGACATACTAACGAAATCGCTGATGCTCTTAACGAAGTTCTTTCCAAGAAGTGGACAGACTTCTACGGAATCAAGATTTCAAGCTTTGGTGTAAGCTCAGTTGCAGCTTCTGAAGAAGATGAAAAGACAATCAAAGAGCTCCAGAGAGCCGGCGCTCTTAGAAATCCTAATATGGCTGCTGCTACTCTTGCAAGTGCACAGGCTCAGGCTATGCAGGATGCTGCCAAGAACACAGCTACCGGCCCTATGATGGCCTTTGCCGGAATGAACATGGCTCAGCAGGCAGGCGGAATGAATGCAGGTGACCTTTTCGCAATGGGCGCTCAGCAGCAGGCTGCACAGACAGCTCCACAGATGGCACCTCAGTCAGCAGCTGCTTGGACATGCTCCTGCGGAACAGCTAACAGTGGCAACTTCTGCACTAACTGTGGCCAGCCAAGACCTGCAGCTAACTGGACATGCTCCTGCGGTGCTGTAAACAGCGGCAACTTCTGCACTAACTGTGGCAAACCAAGAGCATAAATCATGTTACTGTTCACTCGCATGCAGCTCGCTCCAGTAACAAATCCGCAGCTATACTCGTTGCTGCAATATAATTTGAGGTTATTATGGCTTTACACGAATATGAATGCCCCTCCTGTGGAGGGGCAATGGAATTTAATCCCCAAACCCAGAATCTCAAATGTCCATACTGTGATTCAGAGTTTAATGTTAAGGATTATATAGCCAACCACAATTCAAACAGCGAAGGCGAATCTGCTGAGAACTATACCAATGAGAGTACCACTGAGGATAATCAGCCTCTTTTCATTTATAAGTGTGGTTCCTGCGGCGGCGAAATTCTCACCACAGAATCTCTTGGTTCCACCAAATGTCCTTTCTGCAGTAATAATGTGGTTGTTAGCGAGAAGTTTACAGGTCAGTTCAAGCCGGACTATATCATTCCATTTAAGAGCACCAAAAAGGATGCCATGGACACCTACAGGCGATTTGTGAAATCTAAAAAGCTTTGTCCCAAGGTTTTTTTGGATGAAAACCATATCGATGAGATAAAGGGTGTTTATGTTCCATTCTGGCTCTTTAAGGCTGATGAAAGCTTCACCGGTTCCTACGAGGGAACAAAGGTAAGATGCTGGTCCGACAGCAAATATGACTACACCGAAACCAAATACTTCCAAATCGACAGGGCCGGAACCGAGTCTTTTGACAATGTTCCTGTTGATGGATCCAAAGAAATGCCCGACGATCTTATGGAATCCCTAGAGCCATTCGACCACAATGAGATGGTTCCTTTTAACATGGGTTATCTGGCAGGTTTTTTGGCCAATAAGTATAATGTGGAGGCGCAGGCCTGCAAGCCTCGCGCGCTTGAGAGAATAAAGAACTCTGTAGTAGAAGATTTCAAGAAGACAATTGACAGTTACTCATCACTTCGAACCTTGCATGAAACCGTGAATACCGTACATTCTTCTCACAAATATGCAATGTATCCGGTTTACATACTGAACACCACCTGGCAGGGAAAGAACTATCTTTTTGCCATGAATGGGCAGACCGGGAAATTTGTCGGAAATCTTCCTATGAGTAAATTACTGGCGCTAAAATACTATATTCCATTTGCGGCAGCTATTTCTCTGGTTTCATTTATAATCTATAGCATATTCTTCTAGGAAGAAATTAGTATATGAAAAGACAAAACAAATACCTTAAGCAGATTGTCCTTTGCTTTACAACTGCTCTTTTGCTTGCAATAGCGCTTCCTGCCCCAAAGGTTTACGCGGACTTTTACGGCATGTGGGAAGAAAATGAAATTCCTTCCACGAGGCAGAAGGAGCGACTTGTAGACGAAGCTGATCTTCTTACCGATAGCGAGGAGGCAGCTCTTTTATCCAAACTAAATACATTAAGCCAGAAGCACCAGTCAAATATTGTCATCCTCACTGTTGATGATTACACAGGAGATGCCGAGTCTTACTCAGATGACTACTTTGATTACAATGGCTTCCAGGCCGATTATGATTCAGGCGTATTGTTTTTCCTGGGAATGTCTGATAGAGCATATTGGTTTAGCACCTATGGTTCAGCTATTTATGCATTTACCGATTATGGCATAAGTGAACTTGGCGACACCGTGGTTCCATACCTTGCTGACGGAGACTACTATGGAGCATTTAACCGTTACATAGAAGTAGCCGATAATTATTTTACTCTTTACGAAGAGGGCACTCCATTTGATGTCAGCAGCCAGCCGGAAGAGCCCAAAAACATACCGCTTGCAATCGGAATTTGCATTATCATTGGCCTTCTCGGTGCACTTATTCCGCTATTCATCATGGTTGCGGACCTTACTACTGTACGTAAGAGCGTCAATGCATCGGGATATCAGTCACATTCCGGCATTAAGCTTACTGTCCACAATGACAAATTTATCAGAGCAACAACTAATCGCACCAGAAGAGCTGAAAGCAGCAGTAGCGGCGGAAGCTCCACTCACTCTTCCAGCTCAGGTTCAAGCCACGGAGGCGGCGGAGGACATTTTTAGTTCTTCGACAATAACTCAATAGGAGGTCTGCATTTTGGACATACGACGCAGGATCAGAGCTCTTATTTTTTCATTATGTGCAATAGTTCTGGTTGTACTTGTTATTCTATTTTTAGGAAGTAACAGGTACAAATCACCGCGGCACTTTAATCTAGTCCAGCTATCTGATGGCTGGACTGTTAAGTGCGCTTCCAATACTTATACTCCCGATGATCTGACCAAACTTAATTTAGGTATCGCAAACAAAGGTGATGCCATCACTCTTACAAGAACTCTCGGTTCTTATGCGCTTGATTCTGCCACAATTAATTTTCGCTCTATTTTGTCAACTGTAGATGTTTATCTGGATGGTTCTCCCATCTATTCCTTTGGCCACGAGTATCTGGCAAACGGCGAAATGCTGCCCAAGTACCAGCATTTTATCACTCTTCCCAGAAATTATGAGGGAAAAGAACTTACTATAGTCATTACTCCTGATGAAGATAATGCTTTCTCAGGATTATCTCCGATAATCATAGGCGACATGGAAGACATCACAAGAACCATGTCCCAGGGTGGAAGGCTCCCACTTACCGTTGGTGTATTCTTAGTAACCTTCGGCTTTGTTCTTATCATTCTTTCTCCACTTCTTTTATATAATACCTATCACGATCTCAGTATCGCATTCAGCGGTCTGATCTCATTTTGCATGGGTATTTACATCCTGTGCTACAACGATCTTTTCTGGATCTTCTCTGATGCCCCGGCAGCATATACCTTCCTTGAGTACTTTTCTCTTTTTACAATTCCGGCCGGCATCCTGTTTTTTCTGGCTTCTTCGAAGCATATAACCAGTAAAAAAGCCGCTATCGTTCTTGGTATCATTAACGTCAGCTTCTCTATAGTTACAGCTCTTTTACACCTTACAAACCTGGTACATATCTGCCACTTTGTTTCCTGGCTCCATGTACTTGCTCTGTCAGAAGGAATACTTGTCATAGCATCACTGATTTGCAATTCAATAAAAAGATATCGCAAAATGGGAAAATATAGCACCAAGAATACCTCTACCAACGTTCTGCTTCTTGGACTTATGGGGTTCCTTGGCTGCTGTCTTGTGGATATCGTCAAGTTTAACATCCTGAAGTTCTTTGGTGTTGGTGAAGTAAACGCAAACATTGATTTCATGACTGTAGGCGCACTTTTATTTATTGTCAGCCTTGTTATCAACTACTTTTTCCACTGCATCGAATATATAAGTGAATCAACTACTAAAAGGCAGCTTGAAGGACTTGCCTACACCGATACACTTACCGGGATTTCCAACAGATCCAGATGCGAATTATATCTGGCTAAGATTACCGGTGACTATACTATAATCAGCATAGACCTTGATTATCTTAAATACACTAATGACAACTATGGTCATACAGAGGGAGACCGCTTAATCAGTACTTTTTCTCAGATTCTTCAGGACAGTTTCACCGATGCTTCTCTTGTTGGACGAATGGGCGGCGACGAATTTATCGTTATTCTTCCTTATGCTGACAATAATCGCACTAACAGAGATATTAATTGTTTCAATGACCAGTTGAAATACAGAAACTCTATAGAATCGCACCTTAAGTTCTCCGCATCCTATGGTTTTGCTGATAGTAAGGATCCTGCGCTAAAAGATAACCTTACACCTCAAAAAGTATATCTTCTTGCTGATAGCCGCATGTATCAGATGAAAAAACAGCACCACCAGGAGACTCTCGGCAGGCTCTATGATGATCTTATAAAAGACATGAACATGAAGGGAGGAAAGAATAATGATTAAGAAGCGTTTTCTCCCTATAATTCTATCTGTGATCATAACAATTCTGATTTTGACAGGCTGCTTTGTAACACTAACCAATTCAACCAAACATACGACCTACACTTTGGACGATGGGTGGGATGTCACTATTAACCATACATTGTATGAAAATGTAACTTTATCTGAGTTTTATAAAGCATATCCGAATATTTTAATGCGCGGCGATCATGTAACCATGACTCACGCTCTCCCTGATATTAATGATCTGACAACGCCGGCACTTCTTTTCAGAAGCAGATATACAACACTTTTGTGCTATGTTGACAGCAGGCTTATCTTCCAATTTGGCGAGGAATTCTACAATCACAATAAATTCCTTGGAAAAATGTATCATGTCATTTCTCTGCCATCGGATTATGCCGGTAAAACCATTACTTTTGATATGCTGATAGGAGAAGACGATGCCTTCAAGGCTCTTCATCCGCCAATTCTTGGCGATCAGCCTGATATAACCGGTATGTTTGTGCATGATAATCTTATCATCATCGCCACCGGCGCTTTTATGTTTGTATTTGGTCTTATTAATTTGTGCATAGGGCTTTTTTTTGTCACCAGAATTCCTGATGTTAAGAGCCTCTTATTCGGTGCGCTTTTTTGCATGAACCTCAGCGCCTGGCTTATGACCTACTACAATATTCTTTCTCTTTTTATCTATACAGAGTATGAGACACAGATTGAATACTTCACCATGTATCTGATAGTGCCCTACTGCTTCATTATTGTTTACTATGTTTTGAATTTAAAGGGCAACATGAGCTTTTGGGCGCTAATGACTATTGGATGCGGTGTTCCTATTGTTCAATATATATTGCAGTACGCCTTCAATATTCATCTGCGGACTTCACTTCCAATCTATCATTTATCAGCAATCCTTGGTATATTTGTACTGTTCTATTTTGCAATAGTCACAAGAAATAAAAGCAATGTTTCAGCCGCTGCAAAAATCCAATTGACCGGACTTTGCATATTTACAATATCAGAGCTTCTTCATCTGGGAATTTACTATGTAGATATGTTCCACATCCAGTACTCTGCCCCTCTAAACAGGCTTGTTATCGCACTTGGATGCTTCATCTTCGCAGTATGTCAGCTATTTACATACCTTTCCTATATAACTGATGCCTATGCGAAAAAGCAGGAAAATATCTCTTTGTCTCACCTGGCCTATGCTGATGGCCTTACAAATCTGGCCAACAGAGCCAAAAGCGACAGCTTGATGGACGAACTTAACTCTGCCACTGATGATTACTGTATTCTGAGCATCGACTTAAATGGGCTTAAGGATGTTAATGACAAGTTCGGACATCCAACCGGAGACCGCTATATCAAAGATGTCTCCAAGGTACTTACTACGACCTTCGGAGACAGTAGTTTCTGCGCAAGAATAGGCGGAGATGAGTTCCTTGTGATCATTAGAGATGCCGAGACCAAAGATATCAATTCACTTATTGGCAGAATGAATAGTGCTCTTAATGTCATGAATGCGCTATACACAGAGTACCACCGCAGCGTAGCTACCGGCTTTGCCTTCAGGCATGAATGTGATGGTGGCACCTCGCACAATGTATATCTGCTTGCCGACCAGCGCATGTATGAAGCTAAGCGCGCCATGCACGAAGAGCTTGGAATACGGTCGAGATTGTAATAGAATATGACATGGTCCTAAACAGATGCAATGCTACAAAGACTAGCAAAAATACTACATTTGCTATAGTGAAATAAAGGATGTAGGATGACTGCTTTTCTTTGTAGCTTGCAGTATAGAATTTGAAAGATATAAGGCTAGCCATGGAAGCTATCAGGGTACCAAGTCCGCCTGCATTTACACCGATAAGAAGTTCTTTAAAATTAGTAGCAAATCCTGAAAGCATAAGGGTTGCTGGCACGTTGCTGATGAACTGGCTGGCGATTACAGCAACAGTAAATTCTCGGCCGGAGGTTACTCCTCCAAGGAATTCCTTGAACGAAGGAATTCGCGCCATGTTTCCGGTAAATATAAAGAATCCGATAAATGTAAGGAGCAACAAATAGTCTGCTCTAAACAGAATCTTGAAATCCATTCCCCCCACAACAACAAGAACAATTATTGCCATAATGTACCAGGGTAGAACTCTCAAAACTGATAGCAAGGCCAATACAAAAAGAGCACCATAAATTATAATCTGAATCTTGGAGCCGAATTTCGTAACAACTGAAAGACCTGAATCAACTTGAACTGTCTCATTCTTTTTTGGAATGATGAAAAGACACGCAATCAAAAGAAGTGCCGCAGCAATTGTATATGGAAGCATGTAGGAAACAAAATCTATAAGTGACATTCCAGTTGTTCCGTAAAGATAAAGATTCTGAGGATTTCCTATAGGTGTAGACATACTGCCAAGGTTAGCAGCAATCGTCTGAAATACAATTACCGGAATCATGAGGTCTTCTCTCTTGCAGCTCTTTAAAACAAGCATTCCAAAGGGCACAAAGGTAATAAGTGCTACATCATTGGTAATGAGCATACTGCCGAAAAAGCACATAAAAATAAGCGCGGCGCAAAGCTGCCAGGTCATATCTACTTTATTCATAAGTAGCTGCCCTATCTTCTCAAATACCGAATTCTCCTTAAGCCCCTGGATAACTACCATGAGAGCCCAAAGTATTCCAAGGGATCTAAAATCAATATAATCTAAATAAGACTTATCCGGCCTGACAAAAAATGCCGATATAAATGCTAGTGTCCAGGCTGCATACAGCACCGGGTCATTCTTAAACTTCTTCAAAAAATCCATTATTGCTCCTTTTTTATCAGACTCATCAGCTTATCAATCACAGTTCTGCCCTGTGATAGGTCCAGCACTTCATTTCCTCCAAACACATCCTCTTTGGAAGGCAAAATAATACCACGCAAATAAGTCTGTGCGATGGCATTCGCACAGACTCTGCAGTCATAAATATCTTTTAATTTGGTAGAATCGCCCCAGTCAAGATCGGGCCACTTTAGAACATTTACCATGAATTCATGAATTATTCTTGCGGCAGTTTTCTTGAGAAGCTTAAGCTCAAGCTTTTCCGGTGGGTAATTATTCAGATAATAATCAAGGTAATATCCAAGATTATCTACCGCAAGATCCTCACCGGTCTGTTCCATATACGTATCAATTAACAAATCAAAAAATTCTTTCTCAGTCATATCATCACACAACCGGCGATACCAATAATGTTACATTATCGCAGGCAGCAAGCCCCTCTACCGCAAACACTCCTGTTGTATTCTCGGTCTCTTCCCCAGTCCAAAGATCTTTTACCACATATTTGTCACTCTTGTAGATCCAGTCCCCAAGGGCTTTCTTAAGGTCACAGAGCTTAACAGAATACGTTTCCTTCTTATCTTCTTCACTGACATTTATGAAGCTAAGGGCAAATCTGTTGCCGGAAAGAGGCTTACAGAGGATATCAACTCTATTAATGTCTCTGATGTATTCTTTAGACGGATCTGTCTGTGCCAGACTAGAATACACTCTTTTTGCCTGAATGCCAAGTGAATCCTGATTCAGTGCAATAATATCCTTGTTGGCAATAATGTTATAAATTTCATCGCCTTTTTCAACTCTTCTAAGGTCCATTCCCAGCATAAGAGGCGAGTTCATCATACTCCACATTGTCATGTGGGTCTTATTCTGAACATTATTAAGTCCATTCATACCGATCATCATCATGTCAGGATCGTTCCAGCCTTTATCAAGGCCTGCAAATTCGTCCATGATAACAGCCTTACTATACTGCGTAGTAACGCTTGTGGTGTAGTCTCCAGTCCAGGTACCAACTCCGGGATCCCCGTCACTTCCAACTCTAAAGGTAATATCGTTAAGTATTCTCCAGGAATCGCATACTTTATAAGCCCAGTTCTGAGGCTGTGTCTTTCCCCATTCACAGGCAGAATAATAAATATCTTTTTCAGGCGCCTGCTTCTTTAATTCTTTCAAAAGACGTGCATAGGAATTAAGGGTGTTCTCCTGTCTGCGATGATTCATGATACGAAGCACATTTTCACCCTTTTTGAGCTTTATCTTTATTTCGCTGCTCCACTTATAGTCATTCTCATCCGCTGTTTCTTCAACGAAATCATCGTAAAAGAGCTCATCACCCACGGCTACCTGAAGCCATGCGCCTACTCCTTCTTTTTTTCCAGTTGCATATAAAACAGATAACGGCACCTCTTTATCTTCATCTGCCTCAATTGTAAATACAAGCTCACTACTGCGAAGGCCCACAGGAGAAGCATCAGGTCCTGTCCCATCGAAGGTTCCAATCCCGAAAGCATAATCTTCCACAAGCTCAGCTCTTTCGCCGGTCAGATGAACATTTTTCACAGATATACCAAGCTTATTTACTTCACCCTCGCTGCCACAGGAAGAAACATCCTTCACTTTAACTTCAGCATCTGATAACCTTATCGCCCTAATATTTGGTGCAAAGGTATATCTCGCATTCTCCGGATTTGAAAAGGTTGCATTATCCCACAGATAGTAGCAGTTATCAACTTTAAGAAAATCAACTCCCCACTCAAGGTAGCTTGCGGCATCCTCTGCTTCGTGACCGCAGGTTCCGACTTCTGCTCCTGCGCAGAGATTTGTTCCTATATCATTGTACATACCGAATTTAAGGCCTTTTTCATGTACATAATCAGAAAGAGCCCTAAAGCCACTTGGAAACTTTACTTCCTCGTTGGACAGTCTTCCATCAATTCGTTGATCCTTGTAACAGCCATCATCAAGAATTACATATTCATAGCCCAGGTCTTTTAATCCAAGACTTACGAATTTATCAGCCATAGCCTTGGTAAGTGCCTCAGTATTGCCGCTGCCAAAAGCATTCCAGCTATTCCATCCCATAGCAGGAAGCTTGTTTTTCTCTTTTCCAAATAAAACCTGTCCATTTTCAAATGAGTCAAATCTGCCCTCTTGGCCAATTCTGTCCGGTGTCATACTCTTCTCCAAGTAAAATATTTATTCGTTGGCGTTGCCCTTGAAAATAACAATGCCCTTTTTCTTAAACTTCTTAACTGGCTCTGCGCCTGATGCAGGCTTCTTATCTGCAGCTGCACTAGAATCAGTTGCAGCAGGCTTTACAGCCTTCTTCACCTCAGAAGATGTCATCGTCTTAGCTTCTGCTGCCTTTGGTGCTGCCTTTTTGGGAGCGGCACTCTTTTTAGTTACTCCTGCAGCATCTGCCACCTGCTGAACAACAGATGTTCTCTTAGGCGCAGCCTTTTTCTCTTCTTTTTCTACCTTTGGAGTAGGACGGCTTGCAGCCTTAGCTGCTGCCTCTGCTGCAACCTTTGCAGGGTCTCCAAGCTTCATGGTAAGTGCTATTCTCTTTTTATCAAGCTCAACATCAAGAACCTGAACATCTACGATATCTCCTACACTTACAGCTTCAAGCGGATGCTTGATGAACTTATCTGTAATGTGAGAGATATGAACCAGGCCATCCTGGTGAACACCTATATCAACAAAGCAACCAAAGTCGATTACGTTGCGGACTGTTCCCTTCAAGATCATACCTGGCTTAAGGTCCTTCATATCAAGAACGTCGCTTCTAAGGATAGGTGCAGGCATGTTCTCACGTGGATCTCTTGATGGTTTCTCCAGCTCGCTTAAGATATCTGTAAGAGTGATCTCACCGATTCCAAGCTCCTCAGAAAGCTTTTTCTTCTCAGCCTCAGTAACCTTCCTGGAAAGGCTTCCTGTAGCAGAAGTGTTGGTACTCTCAACAGCAGCATTTTCTTTTGCCTTATTCTTACCTGCTGCACTGTCATCCTCAACCACTGCAAAATTGCTTCCTGCAAGGGCTGCTGCAAGAGCTGCACCCATGGCTGTTCCTGTATTTCTGATAACAACCTGCTTTTGTTTCTTCTGAGGACGCACCTTTTCTTCCTTCTTAGCGACAGGCTTCTCATTAGCTGCCTTAGCTGCATTCTTCTGAGCTGCACGCACATCATCAAAGGTAATTCCGAGCTTATCCATGAGCTTAAGTGTAGCTTCATAGGATTCAGGATGAACGCTTGTAGCATCAAGAGGATTCTCGCCATCTGCAATACGAAGGAAACCTGCACACTGCTCGTATGCCTTAGGTCCAAGCTTAGGAACGTTCAGAAGCTCTGCTCTGCTCTTAAACTTACCGTTTTCTTCTCTATAATCAACAATGTTCTTGGCAATAACCTTGCTAATACCAGAAATATACTGAAGGAGCGGAGCTGATGCAGTATTAAGATCTACACCAACCTTGTTAACACAGTCTTCTACCACACCTTCAAGGGTCTCTCCAAGCTTCTTCTGATTCATGTCGTGCTGATACTGACCAACACCAATGGACTTAGGATCGATCTTAACAAGCTCAGCAAGAGGATCCTGAAGTCTTCTTGCAATTGAAGCAGCACTTCTCTGACCAACATCAAACTGAGGGAATTCCTCTGTTGCAAGCTTACTTGCGGAATAAACTGAAGCTCCTGCCTCATTTACGATAACGTACTGAACAGGCTTATCCAGCTCTTTTATCAGCTCAACAATTACCTGCTCTGACTCTCTTGAAGCAGTACCATTTCCTACTGAAATAAGGTCAACATCATATTTATCAATAAGCTTTTTAAGCTCTGCCTTGGACTCCTCAACTTTATTCTGAGGCGCTGTAGGATAAATAACCTTGGTATCAAGGACCTTACCTGTTGCGTCTACGATTGCAAGCTTACAACCTGTTCTGAAAGCAGGATCCCATCCAAGAACAGTCTTTCCTGCGATAGGAGGTGCCATAAGAAGCTGCGTTAAGTTCTTGCCAAAAACGGAAATAGCTCCGTCTTCTGCCTTCTCTGTCAGCTCATTTCTAATATCACGTTCAATTGCAGGAGCAATAAGTCTCTCGTAAGCATCCTGATTGATTTCCTCAATAACAGGAGTTGTGATAGGATTATCATTTTTTAACATCTTCTTGTTGAGGTACTGCAAGATCTGCTCTTCCGGAGCTTCGATCTTAACAACCAGGAATTTCTCTGCTTCACCTCTGTTAAGAGCAAGAACTCTGTGTCCAAGCACCTTCTTGATAGGCTCCTCGTAACCATAGTACATCTCATATACGCTCTGAGCCTTCTCATCCTTGGCTTTGCTGGTGAGAACACCCTGCTCCATGGTAGCTTCTCTTATATATGTTCTAAAGTCAGCATTGTCTGAAACATCTTCAGCAATGATATCCATAGCTCCCTGAAGAGCTGCTGCTGCATCCTCAACATCTTTTTCCGGATCAACAAAGGCTGCTGCCTCTTCTGCCAAAGGCTTTGTTGTCTCCTGTGCAAGAAGAATCTGTGCAAGTCCCTCAAGGCCCTTCTCTCTAGCAATGCTGGCTCTTGTCTTTCTCTTTGGTCTATATGGAAGATAAAGGTCCTCAATAGCAACCATAGTCTCAGCTGCAACAATCTTGGCCCTCAGTTCATCAGTCATCTTGCCCTGCTCCTCGATAGAAGCAAGTACCTGCTCACGTCTCTCTTCAAGACTTCTAAGGTACTTAAGTCTCTCATCAAGATTACGGAGCTGTTCGTCGTTAAGTGAACCCGTAACTTCCTTTCTGTATCGTGAAATAAACGGAATGGTATTACCCTCATCAATCAGCTTAACTGCGGCCTCAACCTGCCATTTTTCCACATTTAGTTCTTCTTTGATTTTTAATACAATATCCATGTTTCCCTCGCAAAAGACGTAGAATAATCCGATACAGTCCTGAAAATTAATCAAAACTTTCAATTAAGTTTTCATAAACTGCACACACTCCCCTATTATACCAAGCATTTACCACTGTTTTCAAGACTTGCCAAAAAGCTCAAACATTGTAAAAACTGCGGTTTTATTGTAGAATCAAAAGTGAATAAATGTTTTTAAAGGGGATTATTGATGGCTGATAACGGGGAAAATCAGTACTACTACAATAATTACAACTACAACAAAGCACATAACGAGCTTGATAAACACGTGAACATGGCTTCACTTGCTCTTGTTTTAGGATTAGTCTCAGTTCCACTGTGTTTCTTTATGTACACAGGAATCATTTTAGGCGGAATCGCTATTTTGTTTGCGATTCTCTCCAAGGGAACTGCAGAAAAGATTCTTCCTCAGGCCAAAAAGGGCATTATTTACGGATCAATCGGCATTGTTTTAGGATATACCATACTGGCCACCAGC
Source organism: uncultured Butyrivibrio sp. (assembly GCF_947169445.1). GTDB lineage: Bacteria > Bacillota > Clostridia > Lachnospirales > Lachnospiraceae > Butyrivibrio. The sequence continues at coordinate 44,876 of NZ_CAMVPU010000023.1, forward strand.
ATTCACAGTCTCGTGACCAATCCTTCCTACAGGGAACAGCTCAACCAGTTTTCTACGCAGTATTATGGCGAGAGCTTTGATGATATGTTAAAAGAGCTTGGTGTCACCTTGCAGGAACAGTAACAGAGTAACAATTTTTGACGGGCGTTTCGTTACTGCAGAGCATTACCAGAGGGACAAGCAGTAACAGAAAGAGGTGCCTATGAGTATGATAGGTGCGATCGGTGGAGGATACAGTGCTTACAGCGGATACGCCGTATCGGCAAGTGCGAAGGCTGATGAGAGCGGCCCCATCCTCAACCCTAACGAATCCACACAAAAGGCTCCGGGCAAAAGAGTATCACCTGCAGAATGTGAAACCTGCAAGAACCGCAAATATCAGGATGGTTCTGACGAAATGGTTTCTTTTAAAAGTGCGCAGCACATAAGTCCTCAGGCCGCTGCATCAAGAGTCCGCGGACATGAAGCTGAGCACGTAAGTAACGCCTACAAGGATGCCGCCATGAACAATGGCAAGGTTTTACAGGCATCTGTCTCTATAAAAACAGCTGTATGTCCCGAATGCGGACGTACTTATGTAAGTGGTGGCACTACCGCTACCATGATCAAATATCAAAATGAAGATAATCCATATCAGAAAGCCAGAAAGGCCATGGATAAACAGGGACTGGCCGGCGCCAATGTGGATTTAGCAGTATAAAAATGGGGTATTGTTGGGGAGCAACTTTAAATGTCTAATTCAGTAACTTATAAACAGCTCAAAGCAATAGCCAAGGAAAGGTCTCTTGATAAGTATGGGACTCTTATCTTGGCTAATATTATGATTTTTGCCATACAGATTTTTATCTCCGGTATCACAACCGTCTCAACTTCCGGCAACATAATGATATTCATCATCAATCAGATCATCACTCTTATAGTGAATATTCTCTTAGGGGTTCTTGTGTCAGGCAAGGCATACCTCTATTTGAATCTGGTTTATTCACAGACCATCTCTGCTTCGGATATATTCTTTGGACTTAAGCAGCAGCCTCAGAAGGCCGTTATTATCCAGTCGCTCTTTGTCCTTGTGGATTTCCTGGTAAGTCTTCCGGCATCCCTCATTTTATTCTTTTCAAGGCAGAGCAGTGTGATCAACGTCTATCTCTCAGCAGTTATTTTCCTTATCCTCGGAATTGTTGTAGACATTTACATCTCTCTCACCTATTCCCAGGCTTTTTTCCTGTTGCATGACTTTCCTGATCGCTCGGCAAAAGAGCTCCTTGCTACCAGCAGAAGGCTTATGAAAGGAAACAGGTTGCACCTTTTAGGACTGTACCTTAGCTTTATCCCGCTTTATCTTTTCGGCGTCATCACACTGTTTATCCCACTTCTTTGGGTAAGTGTGTACAGATATGCGACTATAACAGTTTTTTATCAGAATCTCATCAGCAGTAAGGCCAATCATAACGCAACTTGTGATCAGACATCTATGAATACATAATATCTCGAATGATTCATTCAAGATATCAGCAAACAAGACGATCTAAGAATACATCAAATTCTTATTAAGGAAGGTATGCTATGGACCTAATTGATGCAATCCGTGCTATCGACAAACCACACGAAGATGATGTTTTAAACAGGCTCTATACGACCTGGGGCGAAAGCCTTGATAAAAACGACGTACTTACAGAGTACCCTCGTCCGCAGTTCCAAAGAGACAGTTATATCAACTTAAATGGTGACTGGGAATACTGCATCGTTCCGCAAGATAACGGTGATGATATTCCTTCTGAAATGGACGGACATATTCTGGTTCCTTTTTCTCCTGAGTCCATATTATCCGGTGTGGAAAGGCGTCTTGAACCATATCAGTTCTTATGGTACAAAAAACCTCTTCCAATCCTGAATAGATCTTTCACTAATTCCAGATTTTTATTGCACTTTGGTGCCGTTGACCAATTTGCCGACATTTACATAAATTCTACTTTGGTAGGCTCCCATAGCGGTGGTTATCTGCCATTTACGTTGGATATAACCGGATTCCTTAGCTTTTCCGAAGATCAGATGTCCACAACTCAGAACGTCCTTTCTGTAAGGGTAAAAGATACTACAGACAGTTCCTACCACAGCAGGGGAAAGCAGACTTTAAGACGCGGCGGAATGTACTACACTGCCCAGAGCGGCATCTGGCAGACTGTATGGATCGAAGAGGTGCCTCAGACCTATATTCGCGAGATCAGAATAAGACCTGAAGCTGATCTAAAAACCGTTTCGATCGAGGTTTCAACCAATAATCCCTGTAAGGTAACTGTCCGTACTCCGGGAAAAGAAATGGTGAAATCCCCATCTTCTTCCGATTCCTTTGAAACAGCATTTACCGGCGATTTTTCTTTTTCCTCAGACACCTATCCCAGCATAGGGGAGGACCACTCAGCTGTTACGCCAAGCTACTATCATTTCAAATTTGAGCTGGAAAATCCACATCTATGGAGTCCGGAGGATCCATATCTTTATCCCCTTCAGATTCAGGTAGGCGAAGATCTGGTTCGTTCTTATTTTGCAATGCGCTACTATTCCATAGAGTCTGATTCTGCAGGTATAAGCCGCTTTTGTCTGAATCACAAGCCCTATTTCCTCATGGGCGTCCTTGATCAGGGCTATTGGCCGGACGGACTTTATACTGCTCCTTCCGATGAAGCATTTATCTATGACATCAAAGAGATGAAAAGACTCCATTTCAACATGCTGCGAAAGCACATAAAAATCGAGGCTGCACGCTGGTACTACCACTGCGACAGACTTGGAATGATTGTATGGCAGGACATGGTAAGCGGAGGCTCTTCCTACGCCAAGCCTGTTGTGTCCTATCTTCCAACTCTTTTCCCTAATGTGTTTGGAAGAATGCCCGATGGCCCCGCCACCTACAAAACCTTCTCCAGAAGCTCTGCAGATGGACGAAAAGAGTGGCTTAAAGAAATGCAGAACACCATCAGATACCTGTACAATGTGCCAAGTATCGCCACATGGGTTCTCTTTAATGAGGGCTGGGGGCAGTTCAATGCTGCCGGAGCCACTGTAATGGCAAGGGAGCTGGACAACACAAGGCCAATAGATCAGGCCAGCGGCTGGTTTGATGAAGGAAGCGGCGACTTCCGCAGTGTTCACAACTATTTCAGACCTCTTACGGTAGAAAAAGACAAAAACGGCAGAGCCTTCGTTATTTCAGAATACGGTGGTTTCACCTATCACGTGGATGGTCACAGCAGCGTGGACAGGGTTTATGGCTACAAAAAATACGACACCCAGGATCAACTGGGCGTCGCATATTACAATCTTATAAACGGAACTCTAAAACCTCTTATTTCAAAGGGCCTGGCCGGCGCTGTTTACACGCAGCTAAGTGATGTCGAGGAAGAGGTCAACGGGCTTATAACCTATGACAGGCGAATCACCAAGATCAATCCTGATCTTGACCCAAGCCTTTTAAAAAACATAGACAATGCCCTGAACAATTAAATCAGCATTTTTCTGTAAAAAGCGCATAGAGATAGTCATGAAGGGCCTTAGTACACCTCAACCTGTCCGCTGAAAATTCTCTGTAGCTTATTCCTGACGATAATAAATGCCGGAATAAGGAACGCATCTGCCAGTATCCACGCCATCGGACTTGCTAGGCAGATAGCTGTAAATCCAATCTTGGGAACAAGAAGCGTCGCCATAAGTGACCTTCCAATCATCTCCATGACACCTGCAAGTACCGCAAACATGGAGTATCCCATTCCCTGGATCAGAAATCTGACTATATTTACAAGCGCCAGAGGAATATAGAACAGGCTGTTATAAATCAGGAACAAATGCGCATTATCAAGGCATGTAACCTCACTGGCATTTAGGAATATCATTGCAAAATTTCTTCCAAAGAAGCTAAGTATCACAAATGCGATCACAGAGTAGATACTTCCAATCTTAACCGCAGCCTTAAGCCCCTGGGTAAGATGATCAAGCTTCTTAGCTCCAACATTCTGTCCCCCATAGGTTGCCATTGTAGAGCCAAGCGCATCAAATGGAATGCAGAAGAACATGCTCACCTTGCTGGCTGTTGTAACCGCTGTAACCGCATCCTCTCCAAGTCCATTGATAGCAGTCTGCAAAATTACACTTCCAATAGCTGTAATTGAATACTGTAAGCCCATGGGAACGCCCATGTTAAACAGGATAAAGAAATGTGATCTGTCAAGCTTCCAATCCTGAGCAGAAAGTTTTAGGATATCTATTTTCCTTATAATAAACAAAAGACATAAAATTCCGGTTATAAACTGAGATACGACGGTAGCAAAGGCTGCCCCGAATATCCCCCAGTGGAATACCATGATAAACACAAGATCCAGAACGATATTTACAACCGATCCGATTATCAGGTACTGAACAGGGTGCTTACTATCTCCCAGTGCTCTGATAGTAGCCGACAGAAGGTTATACATATATGTAACAGGAATACCCACAAAAATAACGATAATATAGCTGTAGGCATACTCCAGAATAGACTCAGGGGTCTTCATGGCAACAAGGATCTGTCTGCAGAAAATGCTGACTAAAAATGTCATAACCACAGCAAAAACGCTGCAGAGCATAATAGCATGAGTGTAGAATTTACGCATGCTCTTATAGTCCCTTGCTCCAAATCTCTGTGCTATGGGAATCGCAAAGCCATTACATACGCCCATGCAAAAGCCCATAATAAGGAAGTTTACGGCACCGGTTGAGCCCATTCCCGAATAGGCTTCCTTACCAAGTGTCCAGGAGACTATTGCGGTATCAATAATGTTGTAAAGCTGCTGAAAAAGCATTCCCCAGAACAGAGACATTGCAAATCCCATTATGAGACTCATGGGATTACCGACAGTCAAATCCTTTATATTTCCTGTATTTTTCATTTCATTCACCAAATATTGCCCAGTAAAGCGGCAATAATCATTAATGCTAAACCAATAACAACTACATTATATGATGAGAAAAAAATAACTACATTTACTTTTCCTCGAATAGTAAAACATATTACTACAAATTGTTTGTTATTGTAAAGTGGTAATTATTTTTGTACAATGTTTTTAAATTCTAATCGCAGTAAACATGCGGAAAACACGCGGAAATGGAGACAAAATGGATAACATAAAAGCAGTTGTTTCTCTAGGTCACGATGCTCTTGGTGTAACCACCAATGAACAGATGAATGCTACCAAGGTCACAGCCAAGGCTCTTGCAGATCTTGTGGAAGCAGGTTACCAGCTGACAATCACCCACAGTAATGGACCACAGGTCAGCATGATCCACAAAGCCATGACAGAACTTCATAGGATGTACATAGACTATACCGCAGCACCTATGTGTGTATGCAGTGCTATGAGCCAGGGTTATGTAGGCTATGATATACAGAATTCCCTGAAGGCAGAGCTTACTGGCAGAGGAATCTTTAAACCGGTAAGTACTATCCTCACCCAGGTAACTGTTGATCCTTACGATGAGGCTTTTTATGCTCCAACCAAGGCTATCGGCCGTAATATGAGCAAGGAAGATGCAGATACTGAGATTAAAAAGGGAAACTTTGTAAAAGAAGATCCGGGCAAGGGCTACAGAAGAATAGTTGCAGCTCCGAAGCCAATAGATATAGTAGAAATTGATGCGATCAAGGCTCTTGTAGATGCAGGTCAGATTGTTATTGCCTGCGGAGGCGGCGGCATTCCTGTGATCCAGCAGGGCCATGTTCTTAAAGGCGCATCTGCCGTAATCGAAAAAGATGCCATAGCAGGCAAGCTTGCGGCAGACCTCATGTCTGACAAGCTCATTATCCTTACCTCTGTTCCTTATGTATACAAGAACTTCGAAAAAGAGGATCAGGAACCCATTACACACATGAACGTCACCGAAGCCAAAGCTTTCATCGAAGCAGGCGAATTCGGCGAAGTAGACATGCTCCCCAAGATCGAGGCAGCCATCGAATTCCTCGATGCCAACCACGAGGGCAGCGTTCTAATCACCTCACTCGCTTCCGTAGACGACGCCCTCAAGGGCAAGGCCGGCACCACCATCACCTTCGGCTAATCCGCTTGCTCAGCGTCAGCTAGTCTCCTCCCAAAGCAGACTGCCCACGCCAACATCGCAAGCTCCTCGCATCAGCGGGCCGGGGCGGCGGCAGGCTGATGCAAGGCGAAATGGTTTATACGTTGGTGGCCTGCTCTACGTTAAGCTGAGGGAGCCTTGGCTGAACACTTTCGCCGCGGATTTCGATGAGAGGAGAGGCCTTGCCTTCGATGTAGTCTCTGGTGATGGTGACGCGTCCAATGTTCTCGTCCTTAGGGATCTCGAACATGATGTCCAGCATGAATTCTTCGATGATGGCACGAAGCGCTCTGGCACCGGTGTCTTTTTCGAGAGCCTTTTCTGCAATGGCTTCGAGAGCAGTGTCATCAAACTGAAGATCAACCTCATCAAGAGACAGGAGCTTCTGATACTGCTTAAGGATCGCATTCTTGGGCTCTTTAAGGATTTTTACAAGCATGTCCTTATCAAGTGCCTGAAGAGAGCAGATGATAGGCAGTCTTCCCAGGAATTCAGGGATCATGCCGAACTTCTTTAGGTCTTCTACTGTAACTTTGCTCAGAATATTTGGATCATCCTCGTATTTATCCTTAAGATCCGCATCAAAACCAATTGAAGTCTGTTTATTTAATCTCTGAGTGATTATCTCCTCAAGGTCCGGGAAAGCACCACCACAGATAAAAAGAATATTTCTTGTATTAACTGTTGCAAGAGGAACCATGGCATTTTTACTGCCTGCTCCAACAGGAACCTCTACATTAGAGCCTTCAAGAAGCTTTAACATTCCCTGCTGAACTGACTCACCACTTACATCTCTCGATGTTGTATTCTTTTTCTTGGCAATCTTATCTATCTCATCGATAAAGATAATGCCATGCTCAGTTTTCTCTACGTCATTGCCGGCTGCTGCAAGAAGCTTACTTACAACACTTTCAATATCATCTCCAATATATCCGGCCTCTGTAAGAGATGTAGCGTCTGCTATTGCAAGCGGCACATCAAGAAGCTTAGCCAATGTCTTAACCAGATATGTCTTACCACTTCCTGTTGGTCCAAGAAGCAGAATGTTGGACTTCTCAATCTCTATCTCGTCCATGGTATCAGTCGCAACCCTCTTATAATGGTTGTAAACTGCAACAGACATAACCTTTTTGGCCTGATCCTGTCCGATCACATACTCATCCAGCTTGGCTTTGATCTTGTGTGGAGCCGGAATATTCTTTATATCAAAAGCAGGCTTTGCACCACTCTCACTCTTTTTCTTGATCTTCTGAGTGTTGGGAATTCCGCCGCCCATATTGAAATTGCCATTGGAAAGATCTCCCATGTTAAAAAATCCCATATTAGGAAAGCCTGAACTCTTGTTAAGTTCATTCATGAGGTTAGGATTATTTAACATGTTCTGATAATCAAACTGGCTTACTGTATCCATAGTCTTATGCATACAGTCGTTGCAAACGCATATATTATTGGGAAGATGGAACATCTGTCCGGCCTTACTCTCCGGTCTTCTGCATATAAAGCAGACGTCCTCAAACTCACTCTTTGTCTTATCATCAGTTGTCTGACCGGAAGCATCTTTTTCCTTATTGTTTCCTTCAGACGCATCCTTTGTATCTTTTGCATCGGTAGTATCTACAGGATTGTCTACGATATCTACCTTCTCATCATCAGTAACTTCTCTGAAATCGAAGTCATCATTTCTATTGTCACCCATATATAACTCCCTATCTTAAAATGTAAAAAAACTGCTACGACAATTATACCTAATCCGTTGATTATTTCATACTGTGAATAAAATAGAATGTCGCGGTTGCATAAAGTTACTGTTCACTCGCTTGCAGCTCCCTCCAGTAACTTTATGCAACATCTGCCTATGATAAAAAAATGCTATGGATGGCATCTACGTCATCCATAGCACCTATTTAACATCTAATTTCTATAGTATTCGGCATATTAATTAGCCGATTCATATACTACAATTCAAATCTCAATGTTCACCCTGACTTGCGCCACTTCCGTGGTTCTTATCTTCAGGCTTACCCGGAGCCTGGCTGCCATCATACTTATCTGATGAGCCATCCTTTTCTTCAGCAGTATTTGAATCCTGTCCGCTAAGAGAAGCTGCTCCGCCAAGTGTTACATCAAAAGTTTCTTCCTCATAGCCGGAACCAGACTGTCTCATTACTGTTACAGAAACAGTATCTCCAACCGGATAGTACTGCAGCCATGTCTGAAGATCTTCCATGGAAGTAATCTCTCGTCCTTCAAACTCTACGATCACATCACCCTTTTCAAGACCTGCTGCCTGAGCGCCGCCGCCATTGGAAACCTCTGCTACATAAACACCAATCGGAAGTCCATAAACCTGAGAAACATCTGATGTTACGCTAACACCTGAGATTCCGATATAACCTCTTTCATCAGCTGAATATTTGATCTTGGTTTCTTCATTCATGAGTTCTTCGATAATAGGCTTAGCTGCAGAAATAGGAATAGCATATCCCATACCTTCTACTGTATTTCCGCCAATCTTATTGGAGTTGATACCTATTACTTCACCCTGCAGATTCAAAAGAGCTCCACCTGAGTTACCAGGGTTAATAGCTGCATCTGTCTGAATAAACTCTCTTGTGTTGCCACTCTCGATCTCAACCTGTCTGTTAAGTGCGGAAATAACACCTGTTGTAACGGACTGACCATATCCAAGAGCGTTACCAATTGCTATAGCAGGTTCTCCTAGAACAAGTGCATCACTGTCACCAAGTGTTGCCACCTTGATGCTGTCAATTGTATCTGATGTAAGCTCGCTTAACTGAACTGCTATAACAGCCAGATCCATGTCAGCATTAGTTCCCTTAACATCTGCATTGATTGTTGTTTCATCGTTAAAAATAACTTCCAATGTATCAGCGCCCTCAATTACGTGATAATTGGTTGCTATAAGAAGCTCTGTATCACTCTGGCCTACTATGATTCCGCTTCCTGATGCAGTTGCTTCCTGGGTCTGCTGGTATCCAAAGAAGTTTGCAGACTGTGTGTAGTTGTTGTGAATGATAACCATTGCCGGCATCACTTCTTCTACAACTGCTGTAACATCTGTTACAACTGCCTTGGTCTGTGCAGTAACTGTTGTAGTCTGAACCTTCTCTTCATCCTGTGTCTGTTTTGCCTCAGTCTTTTCCTCAGGTTCTGCTTCTGCTACTTCCTTGGAAATATCCGCTGTAATGCCAATCTTTAAAAGATTGTTGGATATTGCATAGTAGGAAGCTCCAACACCACCAACTACAAGTGCCAGAATTGCAATTGCTGCAACTACTGCCGCGCCAGTATGCTTTTTCTTAACCGGTGCTGCATTTGCTCCATTCGCTGCATAGGAATAATCTGTTCCACCATACTGATATGTGCCATACCCGTGGACACCTGCCTGGTTATTGTAAGAATACGATGTATTCTGATTCGTACTTGCATTATTGCCGTAACCGTAAGTATTCTGCCCACCATTACCATAAGAATAAGGATTATAGGAATAAGTATTATTTCCCTGTCCACTTCCATATGAATTGTTGTTTACACCACCCTGTTCGTTATTATCATCTTCATACATGATAGTTACCTTCTTCCTTTCTGGTTTATGGCTTTAGTATAAAATGATAATGTGACGGAATTGTGTTTTATTTATTATAAAAATATTATTAATTTTAATAATTGACAAAAGCCACTCTAATAGTCCTCTTCGAGCACCTGGATTTCCATATAATCAAAAGAAACCTCCTCTATAAAGGCATCCTTGGTAAAACGACATTTCGCATGTCGCTGAAAATCCCTGACCGTATTATCAAGCCAGATTGGCTTTTGAAGATCCAGCTCATAACAGGCTTTTTCTATAGCATTCATCACCTTATGCGTTCTGGTATCCACAGTATCATCGCAAATAACCGTATCCTGCAGCAGATGATTGTCATTAATCAGTTTTACCCACAACCTAAACATTCTTCACCATTACTCCACTATCTGATAGTCCCTGTAAAAAACTCTCTTTAGTGCTGTTGATTATAAGCTCCTGAGGAAAACCAATTTCCTCCAGCATTGCCTGGGCCTTCGCAGTGCCGCCAATTTCGCAGGACATATGTGCATCTGTATTAACACATATAGAAACGCCAAGTTCAGCACATCTAATAGCAATATCCCTGCAGACCTTCTTGTGATGTCCTTCCCAGGAAAAACTGTGTTCATTTATTTCTATCGGCTTGTGCAGTTCCTTGGAACGAAGCAGCACTTCATCCACATCAAAAGGCACTCCGGCCCTTCCGATATGTCCGATAAAAAACACCTTTTGATTTTCAAGAGCTTTTATGTACATCTGTGTATTCTGGGCAACGCTCATTCCTTCTGTATGTCTCTTGGCATGAACAGAAGCAATCACAAAATCCAGCTTCTCTATAGCCATCTCCAAAAGATTCCTTTCAGGATCATAAGTATCACCAGTCACAGACTTCTTTACTGCAATATCATGGCCGAAAAGATTGCCCTCCATATCCACAATATCAGCCTCGCAGCCTCTTAAAAGATAAACATCCTTCCACAGTCTTGGCCAGTTATTGCAGCAAAACAGGTACTGATAATTCTTCACACATTCAAAATCACCAAATAACATATCACTAAAATGGTCCGTACTTGCTAAAAGCTTAATACCATTTTCGCTTGCCGCTCTTACATTTTCCTCGATTGTGGAATACGCATGTCTTGAAAATAAAGTATGTGTATGAGTATCGCATTCAATTTTATACATCTTATTACCTCTTCCTACCGGATAAACAACCATCCGGCATCAACTTTCCTTATAACTTCAGCTTTCCCCACACACCCCAATTTTTAGAAAAAAAAAGAAAATTAGCTATCCACAACTATTATTGCAGATAGCTAATTAAGGATAACATTATAATACTATTTCATCAAGAAACGAATCAAATTCTCTCGAAACGCACATCTTTATAAGCATTAACGCCAGTAAATCTTTAATCCTCGTATCCGTTAGGGTTCTGGCTCTGCCATCTCCAGGAATCAGCGCACATTTCCTTAATACCATTCTGAGCCTTCCAGCCAAGTTCTCTTTCTGCCTTATCAGCATTGGAGTAGCAGGTAGCTATATCTCCGGCTCTTCTCTCTTTGATAACATATGGAATCTTAAGGCCATTTGCTTCCTCAAAATTCTTAACAATATCAAGAACGCTGTATCCAACACCTGTTCCGAGATTGTAGATATTAAGACCACTGCCTGGCTCAAGCTTCTTAAGAGCCTTAACGTGTCCAAGTGCAAGGTCAACTACATGAATATAGTCTCTAACGCCTGTTCCATCCGGTGTATCATAATCATCACCAAATACATTAAGCTGTGGAAGCTTACCTACAGCAACCTGTGTGATATAAGGCATCAGGTTGTTAGGAATGCCATTAGGATTCTCACCGATTGTACCGCTCTTATGAGCTCCGATAGGATTGAAATATCTAAGAAGAACTACATTCCACTCCGGATCAGCCTTCTGGATATCTGAAAGAACCTGCTCAAGCATTGACTTAGTCCAACCATAAGGATTAGTGCATGTCCCCTTAGGACACTCCTCTGTGATCGGAATAAATGCAGGATTTCCGTATACTGTTGCAGAAGATGAAAAGATAATGTTCTTACAGTTATGTTTTCTCATAACATCAACAAGTGTAAGTGTTCCGGCAATATTATTCTCATAATATTCCCATGGCTTCTGAACAGACTCTCCTACTGCCTTAAGTCCTGCGAAGTGAATTACACTGTCAATCTTTTCATTTGAAAAGATCTTCTCAAGACCTTCTCTGTCTCTGATATCAGTCTCATAAAAAGGAACCTTTTTACCGGTAAGCGCTTCTACTCTGCCGATTACCTTCTTGCTGGAATTAGCAAGATTGTCCATTACAACAACATCGTATCCTGCATTCTGAAGCTCTACTACTGTGTGTGAACCAATATACCCTGCTCCACCTGTTACAAGAATTGCCATGATTACCTCTTTTCTGTGTCGTTACGGCTACAGTAACGAATTCACGCTTTTCATTTTGTGCAACAACCTTTTTGTCTTGTTGTTTACAATAATATATGGATAGTAGCCTTTAATCAACGTGATTTTGTTGCAACTAGCTGTCAAAATGTTATATCCCGTTGCTCTCAAATCATATTTTCGTCAAATGCGCACCCACGTGTTCATTTCTGTTTTGTCTTTTTACTAATTACAGCTCGATTCCATTAAGCTTACAAAGCTCTCTTGCTGACTCTACTGAATCTATTCCTGTCTTGTTCTTGATAGGAGCAAACTCATGCTCTCTTACTACCTCGTAAGGAAGACATGTATCAAGCTCGTGGATCATATCAAGTACAAGCTGCTCAAACTTGCATCCGTTTGGAGCTTCCGGCTTAACAAGATTTGCATTCTCGTCAATATATGGAATCTTCTTCTCAACAACATGAAGAGGAAGTGTGTTCTTAGCGATCTCATTAAGTGCTTTTTCATTGAAAAGATAATTAAGGATAACGCCATAGTTGTATGCCGGATCACCGTTTTCATCCTTGGCATCCATCATTTCCTGTGAAAGCTCATAGTACTCAACGATAGATGGTCTTCCATCTTCAAGGCACATTACTCCAACCTTCTCATCTGGAGCGTTCTTTCTTACAACCTTTGCTCCACAAGCAACTCCTGCATTTACTGTTGCTCCAACAAAGCAAGGATCAGCAATTCTCTGAAGAACGTTATCTACAGCAAAGATATCGATCCACTCAATTCCCTCTTTTAACAGAACATCACGAAGGCCTGCCTTGAGCATTGATGAATACCAGCCGGCATTACCATTAGGTGAAGTTGAGATTCTGCCCTTGCCTTCCATGTATACCTTGCCATCATAATCTGAAGCAGGTGCCATATCCTGTTTAAAGAATGTGATCTTCTCCTCTGGATATCCGAAGTAGTTATGCTCCTTAAGGAAAGCAATTGTAGCATCGTTGTTCTTCTCACTAGTCATAATGAAAAGATGGATAAATGCACCATCAGCCTGCTTAACAGTATCAAGAAGGTTCTCAATTATTCTCTGGAAAATATAAACCGGCTTTGTAATTCCAATATCATACATTCCCTTAGGGTTATCTGATCCAAGTCTTGTTCCCATACCGCCTGCAAGAAGAACTGCTGCAACCTTACCGGCCTTGATTGTATCTACGCCAATCTTTCTGAACTCATCCTGTCTTTTCTCAATCTCAGAAACCTGCATAGCAGCAAGTGGTGAAAACTCGCCTCTTCCCTCGCTCTTACCAAGGTTCTTGCAGTTCTCAAGAACTGCAAAATCTGTTTCCTCGATCTGTGTGAGAAGATCCTGCTTCTCAGCCTCTGAAAGCTCATCATAATATTTCAGAACATGCTCCTGTCCGAACTGTTCCAATTTTTTCTTTGCTTCTTCGAAATTCATGTTACCACACCTCATTAAATAAAAATTTTATTCAGCCATGTTGCTGTTCATTATAAATGTCCCTCTCCAGCAACAAACCACGCTTTAATTTGCTGGAAATATCATACTACAAAACGCCTGATAAGGACACCAATAATTCACACAATATTTGCGCTTTTTTCCACAAAAAAATGGACGAATCCCCTAAATATCGACTCGTCCATCTGTTTTGCTTTATCTTTTCCTGTAAATTACTGGGTTACAGGAGTCTCCTGTGCCGGATTAGCTGCTGTCTCAGGAACAGCAGGTGCCGGTGTTCCGGGAATCCATCCTGCCGGTGAAACCAAAAGACCATTCTTATCAAATGTACATTCAACGTTATCAAGAACTGCTGTCATATTAACAAGCATCTGACCGTTGTTGGCATCGAAATATCTCCATCCATCAGGAAGCTGTACCCAACCCACAACCATATGTCCATCAGAAGGATCAAGGTAGTAAACGCCTTCCTTAAGTCCTGTCAAGCCTACAGCCATATTACCATCTGCCGCAAAATAGAAAGCCTTACCGTCGATTGCATTCCAACCGGTTACCATCTTTCCATCAGCACCGAAGTAATATCTGGCTCCAATATCTCCAACCCAGCCTGTCTGCATTACACCAGCATTATCAAACAGATATACTGACTTGTCGATCTGCTGAAGTCCTACGTATGCTCTGCAATCAGGTCCAAAGTAGAACATCTGTCCCTGCTCGTTGGCAAACCATCCTGTGATAGCTGTTCCATCAGCTCCAAACATGTACTTGCCAATTTCAAAAGCAAACATTCCTGTCTGCATTACGCCTGCTTCGTTAAAGAAATAAATTTTATCACCAACCTGTGTAAGACCAACATGCATCAAGTACTGATCATCAAAATAGTGAACACCGTCTCCAAGAGGAATAAGACCTCTCTGGCACACACCATCTTCGTTGGCATAGCAGATTGCTCCGCCTACATCTATAAGTCCTGTCTGTCTGACACCATTTGCATTAAAGAAATATCTGTTTCCGCCAATGTCAGCAAATCCAACCTTGGCAAGACCGCCCTGTTCAGGATCAAGGTAATATATTCCTGACTCATCCATGAACCAGCCAGCATTAATTACACCGTTTGCATCAGCATGATATCTTCCGTTAGCAAGATTCAGCCATCCGTATGTCTTTCTGAAGTTGTGATAGTAATACAGATTGCCGCCCCAGCTGTTAAAGCCTTCGCCGATCATACGGCTGAAGTAATCCTCATAGAGGTGATTGATATCTACTCGTGAAGGGATACCTGCTACAGATCCGTTACTGGAGGACTGCCACATTGCATATTCACCCGGGTACTCACAGGCACTGCTATACTGAGCAACCCACTTTGGAGAAGAAACAACCGGCATCCTGTTCAGGAACCAGTTCTTGCTGGCATATACCATAGGCTCATAACCGTTTGCATAGATAATGCCGCAGAAGGTATCAGCAATGGCCTGAAGCTGTGCTGCATTCAATCCCTTCTGACAAGAATCTTCTATATCGATTGCAATGGGAAAAGAAACCGTATAAGGTGCAATCCAGGCAAGAACCTGATTGGCTTCAGCTGCAGCCTGCTCAGGTGAAGTTGCGTAGGAATAAATATAGATTCCTGTTCTGATGCCTGCTGCATTAGCACCTACGATATTATTGACAAATTGTTCATCGATACCCTTTCTGGTGGTACCAACTCTTATCATAGCAAATTTGACACCGGAATTCTTGACCTGCTGCCAGTTAATAACTCCCTGATACTTGGAAACATCTATTCCCATAGCAATTTCAGGACCTCTGGCCTCAACCTTAAGCTTACCTACCGGTGAAAAAGACAATAACGCGATTGCCCCAATGAGCGCGCCAAAACAAAGCAGTGCTCGTTTGATACTTTTTTTCATACTCTACCCCTCAATTTTTTAAGAATTTCTTAACAAAATTATACTGAAAAGGAGAGGTTTTGACAACCAAATCAGGGTAAAAAAACAGATGCTACCATTCACTTATTAGCAGCATCTTGTTTTATCTATATATTCAGATTAGTAGCGCAGCAGCGCATAAGCACCGGTCCCGGCATGTGCATTAAAGGTTATGGTATAAGGATCATCATCCAGATCAGGAAGAATCTCATATACACCGCCAGCTCTCACACACATTACCGCATATTCCCTATCATCAATTCTGAAATCATCAGGAATTGTTACGCATGTTCCAACCTTTACATCTTCGTTTTCATAATTATAAACCTTATTAGAGAACAGTCTTGATACAGTCATCTGGAACGATACTCCCATGGTGGCATTTTCAGAAGCTGCAACTGTCCGAAGTGTCTCAATTGCCTGTGGCGCTGTAGCTGGAAAAAGATCCCATGTAGAAACAAAAAAGTACTCCAAAACAATAAACTTGGCCTGCTTCTGCAACTCTGCCTCAGGTGTAATAACCGCAAAGCCCGGAACGCACTTGGCATAATAGTTGCCGGCTAATGTGGATTTCCTGGTGATACCATTTAAAACAACAGTGTTGTTCTGTTCAGGCTTTTTGACTTCTTCCTCCTCTTCTTCCTCTATAGAAGAAGCCTCAGCCGAAGCCGACACTTCATCTTCCTGTGAAGAAACGCTCTCCACAGCACTTATAACCGAAGTTGAAAGAGTCTCCACAGGTTCTACAGCACTAACAGACTTAGCCTCAAACCAAAAGACTGTAAATGCAAGAAGTGCCAATGATATTCCCTTTACTATTCCTAATCTTGTATTCATCATATTTCCTCGTTTTGTATACGCCTTCAATGCTTATATTATGGTACGCGCCCACTATTATTTCAACACTTTATTTATGCTCATTGTTTATAAGAACATAAGCTTGAAATATCCATTTTGATTGTGTACTATGTTTTTTAACAACCAGGAGGTAAACCAAAATGAAAATTGTAGTTGCAGATAAAGACAGCGTCGGATCAGATATGGATTACAGTCTCTATGACGATCTTGGCGAAGTAGTTTATTATGATGACAAGATTACTGAAGAAAACGCCGCAGATAGGTTAAAGGACGCAGAAGTCCTTATGATCAACAAAAGCGCCATCACAGATAAGATTCTGGATAACGCTCCTAACCTTAAACTGATTTGTGAGTTTGCTACCGGCTTTGATAATGCTAATATTCCAGCCTGCGACAGACACGGTGTCAAGGTAGCCAACGTGGTTAATTATTCTACCGCATCTGTTGCCCAGCACACTTTTGCACTTTTGTTTTATCTAATGGAGAACCTTCGCCATTATGATGAATTTGTTAAGGATGGCAGTTACGCCGCTCAGTCGCACTTTTGCTGTCTGGATATTCCTTTTCACGAGCTTGATGGTATGACCTACGGAATTGTTGGTATGGGGAACATTGGCAGAAAGGTTGCTCAGATAGCGACTGCATTTGGAGCAAAGGTAATCTTCTACTCCGCATCAGGAAACAGCACCTGCACAGATTATGAAAGAGTTGAATTCGATGAACTGCTTAGCCGAAGCGACGTAATATCACTTCATTGTCCATTAAGCGATCGAACACGCAATCTTTTTGATAAAAAAACATTTGAAAAAATGAAGTCTTCCGCTATTTTAATAAATGTAGCAAGAGGCGCAGTTGTAAGCGAACATGACCTGGCATATGCTCTGCTTACCGGTCAGATAAAGGCTGCAGGACTTGATGTTCTTAATCCCGAGCCCATGGCTAAAGACTCACCGCTTCTGCAAATTCAGGATAGCAGCAAGCTTATTGTAACTCCGCACCTTGCGTGGGCCAGCACAGAAGCCAGACGCCGCTGCCTTGAAGAAGTAAAAAAGAATGTTCTCGCTTTTCAGGCAGGAACCCCCAGAAACATTGTGAATTAATCTAGTAGTATATTTCAATATGCAGCCCTGCGTATAAAGAAAGAGCAGAAACTCCAAACGGAGCTTCTGCTCTTTGTTATTTTAGATTAGAACCTCGCTATGTGCTTTACACCTTATGCGAATGGATTCTCTGTAGGATATGGAAGTGATGCAGGCTGGTTGTAGCCGATTGTCTCAGCTCCTACATACTTAAATACTTCGTAAAGTGCCTTTCCGAAGTGACCGAATGCTACAGCGCCGTGGTGAGGGAAGTTGCCCTGGATAAGTACGTGTCTGTAGAATCTGCCCATCTC
>NZ_CAMVPU010000024.1 GCF_947169445.1 uncultured Butyrivibrio sp.
TCTACAAGGTGGAAGTTAGTCTTACAAAGTGGAATTAACTTTTACAATTGACCCTTAGCACCCAGTTAAGATGCCTTAAAGGTGCAGAAATAATTAAGTCCCCTGCCTGGACTACAACGTTTATCCCCATTGCCGGGCTTGATACCTGCAAATGGCATCTTATGTGGTGGAAAGCTTACCCTGCTCCATCTACAGCACAACTTTTTACGATGCTCTTACATCGGAAACATCTCTATTTCTGTCTTCATTATATCAGCTTAAGTCCCAAATACAATGCCCATTTACGTAAATCAGGAGCAGGCATTGCCTACTCCTGATAATTACATTCGCTCACACTTGTAGGGGTGAAATCCTAATATAATCGCATCTTCTACCAAGGATAATAACATATTATTTTGAATAATCAATCCGCTCTATTATTAAGACAGAATTCTTCATAGTCATTATCTCATCACTGCATACACTACCTGCGCCACATAGAGAGCTATCATAGTAAGGCCTTCCCATCTGTTAAGTTCTTTCCCGGTTATGAGGAATATATAAGACAGAGCACTTACCAATATCAGAAAAAGAATGTCTATAGTGGATTCATAGCTTACAGCTACCGGACTGATAACCGCTGTAATGCCCAGGATAAACATGATATTGAATATGTTTGAACCTACTACATTGCCAACAGCAAGACCTGTTTCATGTTTCCTGGCGGCAACTATTGAAGTTACAAGTTCTGGAAGAGATGTTCCAACTGCAACAATAGTAAGGCCTACAAGTGTTTCTGACATTCCAAAGCTATAAGCAATCTCTTTAGCTGAATTAACTACAGCTTGACCGCCTGCAACTATCAGTCCTATTCCAAGAAGCATGAAAACCATGTTCTTAAGCAGTGAACCATTATCATGCTTTTCTTCATCAGGCTCAGGATGCTTTTTCGCACTTCTTATAAGAAAAAACATATAGCCAATGAATAATGCCAAAATAATAATTCCATCTACTCTGTCAATTGTTCCTATCACCTGATTTGTGGAAGTGCTATGACTCTTTTCAGCAGCATAGAAAGCAGCTCCACCACCCAGCATCCATACCAATGCAGTAATAATCAACGAAAATGGCATGTCCCTTTTTAACACCTCAGTGGAACTTGGAACAGGTGCAAAAACAGCACATGATCCAAGAACCACGAGCAAATTGAAAATGTTTGAGCCAACAACATTACTTAATGCAAGATCATTTGATTGCTTGAGAGCTGCTGTTGTACTAACTGCAAGCTCAGGAGCACTTGTTCCAAACGCAACTATAGTAAGTCCAATGATAAGACTTGATACTTTGAAGCGTCTGGCAAGCGCAGCACTGCCATCAACAAATATGTCTGCCCCTTTAACAAGGGCAGCAAATCCAACAATCAAAATAATAATTTGGATAAAAATCATAATTGCTCCTATTTCCATCAGCCTGGAACGTCAAACTCCCAGTCTGATAATTATCACATAATGTTTTCACCGTATTTAATTTTTCTATGAATTTTGTAGATTATAACTACAGGAAGCGAACACACAACGTAGATTGTTGATCCTCCGCCAAGCACTGCCATAAATAAAATAATTAAATATATAAGAATATCACTCATGATCTTCTTCCTCTCCATCTTCATTTTCTATACTTACGGTTGTCTCATCTTTGGATTCAGGTTTGAATTCATTTATTACCGCCCAAGCTACTGCTCCAAAGGCCAACCCCCAACAAATACCAACAATAATATTTGAAACTAACATTTTCTCTCCATTTCCTGCGTATGACACGCAAATGAGGACAGACCTTGCCTGTCCATTTTTTTAACTATTCTTCACTGTTTGGAAAAAAGAGATTATTTTGCCCCATCCTGATTATGGATGTAGCACATTATGCTATGCCTTGACGATATAAAGCTCGTCCAAGGATAGATTGAGGGTAAAACAGAAGTGTAGAAAGCCCCCTCAGAAATCAATATACAGATTATTAAAGACAAGATGACAATTCTTTTACTGGAAGAATTATTCTCTATTCTTTTTAATACTTCACTTACAACTCTTACATCTCTTACCTCAGAAGCTGAGATAATACAAGAGTCACTCGCCTTGATCATCAGATGAGACCTTAGTGGCAAACATGTAGCCTCTGCTGATGACTGTAATATATAATCATAGTCTTCTGTTAATTCGAGAGTTTCATGCGCATCAAAGAACAGACCACCGATAATGATGGCCATTGATAAAAGAGCCAGTATGAAGTTCCTAATCGTACAAATACTCTTCAATATAATTATCCTCTTATCAATCTGTGTCCTTGTAATATAATGTATCCCGATTATCTTAATATCTCATCTATAGTAGAAACCGTACTAAAACTTCCGGAATGTACAGAAATTATCTCTTTCATGAGCGGTAGTTCAAAATAACTGATATAGCAGATCAACGTGTTATTCTCTCCGGCAATTGCTCCCCGCGAATCCATGATGGTGCATGTCTTGTTCAACTTTTCCTTAATGTCTTTTATAATCCCCTCCGGATCCTGAGTGATTATCGTTACCTGCTTGATGGCTTCATAGTGATCTGTATAGTGGTCAATTACCGCCGTAGCCACCACGTAAACAAGCAAACTTAGTAAAGCCGCTGTAGCATCAATAACAACAAAGCAGGTGACATAAACCAATGCATTAAACATAAGCAGTATCGGTGTAAGACTATAGTTTCGTCCGGTCTTGTCAGATAGTCTTTTTACCACAATATTGGCAAGAATTTCTGATCCATCAATGCAGCCACCATTACGAAGTATAAGTGCCAGACCTGCCCCAAGGATTGCTCCTCCGAAAGCCACTGCTAAAAAGTGTTCAGTGTTAAGTTCAAATGGCACGTGTTCAAAATAATCAAGTCCCACCATATAGACAATAGAGCCCGCAGCTGCTTTTACAGTAAATCTTTTGCCCAAGAATATATAGCCCGCAATCACAAATGGCAAAAATACCGCCAGAACACAAAGTGATAATTGATATCCGGTAAGTTTGCTAATAATGATAGCAACTCCGGCAGTCCCATAATCAATCGCATCATTAGGTAGCAATATAAGCGCAACTGAGAAGCTCGCCATTAGCGCTCCCACTATGATCCATACATAAGATAAGATTTCTTTTTTCTTTTTCATATACGCCTCATTCAAAAGAGATATTTACAGCATAAAGCATACGCAAACCAGGACAGACTAAGTCTGCCCTAAAAATCATCAATTCATTATGAAAAAGAGGAATAATTATTTATTTCCGTCCTGATTGTGAATATAGCTGATAATGCTACGTCTTGAAAAAATGATATTCGTCAAAGCGAATAAAGCCGACATTACTGACGAATGTAAAGAACTTGCAGCTATCAAAAAGCAAAGAGCCAAAGCAAGGATTACTATGTAACTACCTTTGTAATTCTTTTCAAGCTGTTTAATTACTTCCTTGGCAACTCCTGCATCTCTGACTTCAGAAACAGATACAATAAATGAACTGTCAGATCTGATGTAAAGATTATCATGTAAGGGTAAACTATGACTATCAGAATAATCTTCAGCTAATATACTAAACTGATCTGAATTCTCTAACGTTTCATGCACGCCAAAAAACAGGCCACCAACAATGATGGTCCATGCCAAGATGAATAGTATAAAGCTTTTAAATGATAATTCTTGATTCATCAGCAGTACCCTTAAAATGATTGTAATCAGAATTTTAACATGTATGAAGTAGGAATAAAAGGCTAATATCAAAAATGATTTGATTACCATTCGTCACCCAAAATGCCCAAACGTCACCAAGTTTAATCAGATTTGCATTGTTTTTGCATTAACATCTGAAAAACCATTTGATATAGTTATACTTGCAAAGAAAATAACTAAAGTTCATTAAGCAATCAGGACTGAAAAGTGAATCAGACTGATTGCTTTTTTATTTCCCAAATTTCCCGAAGGAATTTTTGAAAAGCCGGGATAAAGAAAAGAGGATTATCTCATCGCCTTGAAGATGAGATAGTCCTTTTTTCTTTGCTCCGGAGTATTGCAGAAGTGAATCACCTCTGCTCATGAAAATGAGTGCACACATTTTCATGACAGGGTCAAGGGGCGGAGCCTACTTGTCAGTTCGAGGATGAAATCCCGCCCAGTCATATGTCGGCTTCGACATATGGTACTGGGTATTACTTGTCGTCCAGGCTTGAAATGCCTTCGGGCACGGGACTTCGCCGCCAAGACTTTAGAAACGCATTGCTAATCATTTTCAAAAATTCAAGGAGAAGAAAAACAATGATGAAAGTATCAAGACACAATTCAAGATCCGGTTCACACGGAGTCTTCAATCCCAAACATAATGACCGGGAATTTGACGTAGATAAATCTGTGGAAATAGATTCCGAACTCACGAAGTATAACATCTATTGGAACTGTTTCGACAGAGAAATTGTCCGTCACGGAGAGCGCACAGAAAATTCCGCGTCCTTCACAGATGTAGAAAAAGAATTCTATGACCTTGTCTACAAAGACTATGTCGAAGGACAGAATGCCAGAAACACAAAAGAAGGTCACAAAGAAAGGAATCGTACTACAGAAGATTTAAGAACAAGTGATAAGACTTGTCCAGAGGAATCAATCCATCAGATTGGAAAACTTGACGAGCATGTTAAGCCTGAGATTCTTTTGGCAGCCACCATAGAATTTCTGAATGAAGTCAGTAAAAGATATGGTAGTCACGTTCACATCCTGGACTGGGCCCTGCATGTCGATGAAGGTACGCCTCATATCCACGAACGTCATGTTTTCGATGTAATAAACAAATATGGTGAGCGACAGCCGAAACAGGAACAGGCACTAAAGGAACTTGGATTTGAGCCCCCCGATCCAACCAAGAAAATCAGCAAATATAATAATCGCAAGATAAGTTTTGACGCTGAATGTCGTAAGCTCCTATTGGATATTTGTAAAAGTCACGGTCTTCAGGTTGATGAAGAACCAATTTATGGCGGAAAAAAATATTTGGAAAAGCAGGAATTCATCATTAAAACTGTTAATGAGAAATGTCAGTTACTCCAGGCTGAGAAAGATCAGCTGCTTGCAGATAACAGTTCTTTAAATGAAAAGAAATCAAGCCTTCAGGATGAAATAACAGATCTTGATGGAAAAAAGGAAAAGAAGAAAACGGAACTTGCTAATATAGATTCCTTTGTAAAAGATGTAACAGCAGTTGCCTATGACAAAGCCTGTGAGACTATTATTGATGAGCTTGCTGAAAGTATCAGGAAAGAAACATCACAAGAAATTAACAATCTTAAGAATGAGATAAATAACTCAAACAATCTCATAACAAAGACATTGACAAAATTTGCATTAGAACAGCTCACAGTATTACAGCAGAGATTATCAGGGATTAAGGCAAGAGCCGTAAATTCCATCAAAAAATCTTTTTCATCGTCAGCAAAGAAGGAAAAGCTTCTCAAGAACATGGTAAAAGCAACAAAGCCAAGCCTTGTAGGAATAATTTCCAAGTATAAGGAACAAATTGCCATCGAAGATGCCAAGAAAGCGTTTAATGCTCCTGCCAAGAAAACGCACCATGAGCAGAGTTTATAAGGGAAGGCATGAACTATGAGCATATTTGCAAAAGTAAAAGAACGTGTAACTGCCATTGATGCGTTTAGATATTATGGAATTGCTGTAAACAATAAAGGAATGTGTTGCTGCCCTTTCCATAATGACAAGCATCCCAGCATGAAGGTAGACAATCGTTATCATTGCTTTGCCTGTGGTGCTGATGGAGATGTGATAGACTTTGTTTCAAATTATTTTGGTCTATCTATAATTGATTCCGTAAAGAAACTAAATGAAGACTTCTTCCTTGGAATTGAATTCGGATACGATAACGGTAAGACTTACCGTTAATACTTAGCAAAGATGAGTTTCGTTCGCTTGCATTTAGCACTGATACTGGAACAATCAACGACGACTACCATGCAAAGATGTTTTATCTTATGGCATGGACAGGAATGCGCGGACAAGAACTACGCGCATTAACTATCGATGATATTGATTTCGACAAGCACAACATCAGAATAAACAAGGCTGCAACAGAAGTTAAGAACGAAGACTACGGAAAGAACGACAAGCCAAAGGTGTTAACTATACCCTTGCCACCAAAAACCAAGAGTTCCAGAAGAAGGATTGGAATGAATGACGTAGCCGAGGGCTTAGTGGAACAGTTAATCAATATGCGTCCAAATAAAGATAGCAATTTAATATGCCAAAATTCGCACGGCGAGATGATTAGCAAGCGAAGCTTTGCTAAGTTTTTTGATAGCACGTTAAAACGTGCAGGCATAGAAAAGAAAGGACGTGGAGGCCACTGTTTACGCCATACTTTTATTTCTTATGCGTTTGATTTACGCGAGAGCACCGACTTTCACGCTAAATTCTACACACCTATGGTTGGACATAGTCCACTATTCATATCCAAGTATGTCGGTCATTCGGATTTATCGGTAACGCTGAGAATTTACGCACATATTTCTGGCGAAGAATTGGAAGATATTGAATTTAACACCTTAGAACTTGATGACGAAGACAAACTATGATAACTACGAAAAGGCGAGAAAACTCGCCTTTTCATTTTACAAATTTCTAATATACTTACACTTTGGATAATTAGAGCAACCATAAAATTGATTTCCCGCATATGCACCATTTCTAGCAGTTCTAAGCACCAAACCACTTCCACACCTAGGGCATATCAAACTGTCAGAACCATATTTTATATCATTAACATGCTTTACCCTTGTTTCCGTGCTACTGTCTAGTGAAAGCAAGTCCTTATATATTCTATTTACCGTGGCTTCATCATATACATCAGGAACATTGTTCCAGATACGCTTAATAACCTTCTTGATTTCTGAATAGTAGCATACTTCTACATTACTTGAATTCCAGTTAATATCTTTTAATTCACAATTATCGCCAAAAGCAATGATCGAAAAGGCTTCCACAAAACCACAATGATTTCGTAGAGCACTAATATGGCTGTTGTTCTGCCAAATTGGATTGTAAAACTTGTTTTTATCTACCTTCTTGAAGCCCAACCAATTCTTACCAGCATATAAGGTGCTAGTCCAATACTTATATCTTTCATCACCAAATATATAGCCTGCGTAGTTCTTGCTTTCAATAACAAACAACCCTTTGGGTGTAATATAAACCACATCTATTTCAGAAGTGGTTCCATCTTTACGAGGAACGTATACATTCCGAAGGCAATATCCGTGGTACCCCCAAAAATCAAGTGAGTCCAACTTTCTTTCTAATCTAGCCTCACCAATACGCCCTTTTACTGATGGTGTTATTATAAGGTTTTTCAATAATCGAGTTATTATTCCCATATATTACCTATCCTTATAATCTATTCTATCGCATTTCCATAAATATAACATAAAATCCGCCCATAAATTGTGGGCGGATTTTTTATGTGTTATTAGTGTTAGATGTAATTCCATCTGGAACATAGAACAATAAAGGAATGCCATATTCGTCTAATGCATCAACAGGTTCACTTACAGCATTTCCATAGTCGGAGAATTCTATTGGCAATACGTCATCTTCACCTTCTATGGCTTGTGCTTCTTCCTTTGCGAATTTATCTGTAATCTTGTTGTTTATTCTTTCGGTTAACTGCTGTTCTACAATACCATATTGATTATCAGATAGTTTTTGGCGAGCATATGCAAAACTGCCCTTTGTCTTCTGGTATTCATAATATTCACCATAATCATCAAGGTCTTCAAAGTATCCTTTGTTAAACTGGACTTCAAAGTATTCCTTATCGAGTACCATTGTAATTACTATTCTACGCCTAACTTGGTTTATATCTTCAGCGCTATGCTTTTCACCATTCTTATCAGTATATTCACCCGCTAAGCCTTTTATGAATTCTTCGGGAGTCTGAACTGAATTGATAATGTTAATCTTATTTACAAGTGAGACAGAAGAAAACTTAATGTTCTGCTTTTGCTTTGTGGGATATGTGTCAAATATGTTATAAATGGCTTCCCTTGTTCCTAACTTCTTAAACAGTTCATAACTTCGGCAATCATTCCAAATAATAACTGGTTGTCCGTCATAGCCTTCAAATGTTGCGCCATCAGAACCAACTTCAAAGAATAAGGCGCTATCTTCCAAATCTTCAAATCCTTCATATGTACGAGCAAACTGTCTAGCGATTGCACGTAAAGCCAATCCTTTACCTGTTCCGCCTTGACCAGATATATAAATATTTATCCTTGAGCGAGGTGGATTTAAACGGCTTAAATAATCTGCCCTGTTCTTTTGTAATCTGGTAATGCTTTTCGAGTATGCTATGGGGTCTTCGTTAACACATTCTAGTAATGTCTTTCCATTCATCAATATATCGTAGCACCATCTATCAACGATAGAACCAGATTCATTTTTTGCACCGCTTAGTTCTTTTATAAGTCTAGTATTTAGTTCTTGTCTAAAATCGAAGTTTGCTTTTATTTCGCTGTCATCATAAAGATGTTTTCCTAGCGCTTGTTGTTTTTCGTCTTCATGAGTTATATATTCGACAGCATCTAAAAATGCGCCCCTTCCTTTTTTTATTTCAATATAATTAGCAGGAACCTTGAACCATTCAGCAATGTTTTTCAGTTCGTATTGTTTATATAGTTTTATTACTACGTGCCAGTGTTCAGCTTTTTTGTCGCCGATCTTCCATTCAGGTATTCTTTTGCTTTCATTTTCTTCGTCTTTATGCTTTTCTACATATTCATCATAGTCATGTTTTGTAAAAACATCTTTGTCGTGAAGTATGTAGGCATAATTTTTTACAATTTTGTGTGAAAGAATAGCCACCTTGATTGTTTCTTCATTAAGATATTGGTTTTGTTGTACCATTTCAAATATTTTACTTTTCATAAGCATTATTTCCTTTCTTTGAATAAAAGATTTTTTTGTTTCATAAGTAATATGACTGTTGAGGTCCCGGTAAAAAATAAATTTTTTATAAACTTTTGTACCATTTGGATCACTTGGTTTAGTAAAAAAAATGGCGACCACAAGCCCTAATAGTCGCCATAAATGCAGTAAATATCATACTTTTAATAAAATGGTATAGTTGGTACACCATAAAATCATTAATTGTATTTTGACTTTTTTGTATACAGCTTTTTTCTGATAAAACAAATCAACTATCTTTCATACTATTTATATAAATAAAAGAAAGGGGATATTTACGCATAATGGACGACTTTTTCGACTTATCGCTTGATGACCTTATCAAGAAGTACCGAATTATCTGCGAAGATGAAGCAAAGAAACTTCAATTATACGACGATGACAGTTCTGAACAGTTCACGGCTGTCGAAAAGTACAATATATCAAGTACCAGAGATGATGATGACAATAGATGAGACCTGCAGACCTTGATTTCAAGGTCTAGGGTCTTAGACAATGCCATGATTATAGGTAATCAGACAAATACCAAATTAACAAAGTAGATTTTATCTGCAATTCAAGGATTTTCAATTCTTATAAGCGAGGTAGGGGACGAATTTTCATTTTGTGACACCCAAAAAAGCCAATTTGTAGATTACATCTGCGTTACAAGGATTTTCAATTTTACGTAACGACGCTAACGCTCGGCCCCCACCTCGCAAAAAAATACAATAATTGCAGATACCATCTATGTTACAAGGATTTTCAATTTTAGGAGGAAATAATTATGGCATTGTTTTCCTTTCACTGCCAATGCTACAAGAAAGATGCGCTTCGAGGCATTTACAGACATAATCATAGGCTTAATGTCACCTACGGAAACAAAGACATAGACAATAGCAAAAGCGCAAAGAACATAGTATACATCACACCAGATACCACCTTATATCAATCATGTAAGAAACAGATTGAAGAACGTGTCCTTTCTACTGGGCATCGAGTAACGAAAGCCAGTAATTGGATATGCGAGTGCATCTATACTTACCCACAAGGGCTTGAAAAAGACCGTGTAAACGAGTATTTCGGGCTAGTACTGGAATATCTCGCTGATAAAGTAGGTCGAAACAACCTTGTTTCTGCGGTAGTACACATGGACGAAGCATCACCGCACTTGCACGTAGATTTTCTAGTGATAACGCAAGATAATCGCCTTTCTAGCAAAGAAGTGGTAAACATGGCGTTTATAACATCAATACATAACGAACTTCCTACAATACTTCAAAAGAATGGTTTTGATGTCACTAGGGGAAGCGCCGAACACGATAGCGCTGGGTTAAGTGCCAGAGAATACAAAAAGAAAATGCAGGAAGAATCAGCTGTTCTTGAAGGTAAGTTAAAAGAACTGGCTGATAATTACAATGAATTAGTAGATAGATATAACGAACTATTAAAGACATTAAAAGAATTAGAGCGAAAAAACCTTAAAAAAGCCCGTGAAATCTTGAACCACAGGCAAATAAGCAGATAAAACAGGTGCCAGTTTAGGTGCCAGTTTATATCAAAAACATCTTCATTTTTAAACTTTTACAATAATCATTAATTAAAAAAAGACCGCATAACTGCGGTCTTTTTCAATCGGAGTGACGTGATTCGAACACGCATTACAAATCGCAAACCCGCATAGAAAGGAGGTTTGACGGCATCAGCTAGACCTTTGGTCACCAACTTGGTCACCAACTTTTATCAACTATATACTGTAAATAAAAATATATCTACGATATGCAGTGCAGCCCATAATCTTTATACCGATTTAAGTTTACATGGCATTTTTCATTACTTATAATAATACCATGGTGCTACCTAAACGGTCGCGGTTAGTCCTCTATCGGGGAGTACAAGCCCTGTTCATATAGAAACCCGCAAGGGAATAACTATAGGAGGAACCTGCCCTATGATAACCATGGAAGGCTTGATTGGAGTTTTGGCGCTTTGTGCTACGTTCTTTGGTCTTGGCTATTCCATCGGTAGGAATAGCAAGCATTAAAATAACCGCCCCAGTCTCGCAAACTAAGCGGTTATTTTAATAACTGTCAAATTTCGGACTAACCGTTGCTGTACGGGTAGCACCTTTTTTGTACTTAAAATATAGCATTAATGCGGAATTGTGTCAATTTTGCGAAAAAATCACTGAGATGAGAGTCCCGCACAGTTCAAAATAAACTGTTCCGTTCCACCTTCGAAAGAAATATTCCAATCATCTCCTTCTTTAGTAACATTGATAACGTAGCTACCATATACAGAATTGTTATATTTGTCGGAACGGTATAGCTGGTCAGATGCCTCAGCGATGAAACTTGAAACAGTAGTTGACTTATCAGAGGACCAATCCTCTTTAGCTTGTGCAAATGCATCAAATATATTCAAACCAGCATATCTTTCTGAGAACAGCTCCCATGCGCGTGAGGCAACCTTTGAATTGTCCATGTTGTTTACATAAACCGTGATCATGTAATGCTTGGAATCAATACGCTCAACTTTATTTACTTTATATGTCATGTGGCGCATAATTGATGTATAAACATCTTTTATATCTTCTCCAGTCACCTGCTCATGTATAAAGTCGGTAACCGCCTCACTTTCTGTAATCCCATAAAGCAATTCTACAAATATTTCATCCATAGTCTCAGCGCTCGGACCTTCTTTTATCATTTTCATCCTGTCTTCTGCAATGGATTTTACTATGCTTTTCTCTACAGCATAACGGACAGGAAATGCCAGAACAAGTATTACAATAAAAGCCAGGACTATTGCAACAGTTTTCTTTTTCTTAATCTGGTTCACAGACTCTTGAATGATTCTTGCTTGACTACCCTGATTCTGTATATTTGTAACCTGTGTGTTTATCGTTTGCCCGCAAAACGGGCAAAACTGAGCTGTATCACTTATTTCTTTCCCACATTTGCTGCAATACATTTTCTTCCTCTATCACAAATTCTATAAATAGCCCTTATGATTATAGTCAATAGCGCATCCACTGAGTATAATGATTATTTTGGTAAATATCCGTTACAATATATCTCAGACATCCATTCTCTACTCCATATGGAGAATGTAATACTTGGAGTGGTTCTTGTTCCACTGTAACTGACCCAAACGCTTTTCTTTTATCAACACTATATGTTCCTGGATCATAACCTTCTCCAAGAATATAGTGTCTTGCATAATTACTCAATTTATCTCCAACATTGAATTGATACATGATCCTATTATCAAGAAAGCTTCCGTCATCTATAGTATAACCCATTATATCGATATCGCATTCAGTTTCGTTTTTGTAATGGTAGACGAAAACTATTTCAATCTCAGTAGTATCGTTTAGTAATGCAGGAAAAAGTCTCGTACAATAGGTTGTTCCATCTTTAAACGTCCCCCTATCAACAATATACGAATACCCAGGTATCGACTCTATCGACTGCCCATTTTGGCTATAAATGCTAATAGTTTCCACACTAAAATCTGTAATAAGATATCCATCTGAAGTGAATTTCATAGGATAATTATCTTTACCCAATCCAACAACAATGGTGTGCGTACCTCCTGAACTGTCACCTACATTCTCTATTACACTACCATACTCCACTTGTACATATGATATAAGATTCTGTTGGTCTTCCGTAAAGAATATCCCATATTGGTCTCCAGCCTTTTCTATTGAAACCATAAGAGGTATTGTATTATCAACTTCAGGAACACCTTCAGTCTCTAAATCGCTTTCAATGTTTTCATTACCTGCTACAAGATACGAATAGAACTTTTTGTAATAATTTAGATATTCTCCACCTAACCCGATATCCTCAAGCTGCGGCGATGCGATGCCATTATAACAGTTTAATAAATAGAATGGCATATAAACAGATAATCCATTAGAGCCTGAAATATTTGAATTATTGTATATAATACAACTTCTGATTGTATTTTGAGTGTCAAAACTATTGGGCAATGCTGTTTCACTTATAAAATCCAGCATATCTACCATTTCATAATCATATTCGCTCGATATTAACTCTCCTGTAACTGAGTCCCTCTTTTCAGGATTATATCCATACCGTCTTACAGTGGTCCTTGCTCTAGATTGTAACGGATACCCTCCATTATCTAACTCTATCATGGCTTTATCCAAATATGAGGACCATGCTTCATATACATTATCCATCTTACTTAAGTCAATCAATGACAATGTGGATGTTCTTTCGTATATGTTAAAAGCGTCCTCATTACTATCAATCATACCATCAATGATAGCCCTTCCTAATTGTTCCATTTCACATTGAGGGTTCTTCCCGAGATAATTAAGCCAATCAGTATAATACCAGCCTATACCCGTTTCACTTTCTTCAGAAGCAATTAGATAATTTGACACATCCTTTAAAGCATATGCTGCCTCAAAAGTCCCCATCATACACGCATCATACCCAACAAACTCCATATGAACGTTGGATGCTTTTATCGCCTGAGTAATGTACGGTATATATAGAGTATCTTCAGTAAAATTTTCATCGCGTCCAAAGCCACCAATCAGTCCACCACCATGATCCCATAATATCAAGCCATATCGCTCTGCAGGATAATTAACCGCTCCCCATGTAATAAAGTCTTTTAATGTATTGGGATTTGCCATACTAGCCTGGGGTAATGATTCAATAACCTTAGCATCCCCTGTTGAAAGCTCAATTCTACAAAGCTTATCGTTTGTAACAGTAGTGTTTTGCCATTCTAATGCACCACCTGTTTGTACAATAATATTAATATCATCCCCATAAGAAGCTGCTATCATTTCAACCATGTCGTCTGTTGCGTATCCGCCTTCAGACTCCAAATCCGATCCAATCATGTATACCATAATTGTAAACGCATCTCTTGTAATAGTTGAGTCTAATGCATCAGAAACAGTCGTTGTATCAACAGTAGCATCATAAGATGTACTAGAGTCGTTTAAGTTATTATTAGTCTGCTGGTTTGTTGAGCTAGAAGCTTCTTTTCCATTTCCCTTATTGATTACTATACCAGCAATAATCACAACAAAAACAACAGCAATTCCGATTCCTATCCACTTAACAATACTATTTTTGTTTTTGTCATTTTGTGAATTATCTTTATTACTCGTACTGGATACAACATTTCCGCAGAAAGGGCAGAATGTCGCGTTATCATTAATTTCCTTTCCACATTTTGAACAAATCATTCCAAACAGCTCCTTTTAATGATTCTATACATTCTATGCTTCGTTTCCAACTTGAAAACGATATCAATTGGGTGGCTTAACACATCGACAATAACTTTAACGAATCACATCAACCACATCAAAAACGTCATTTGGATTATCCATTCCATAAAATGAAATGTACAAAATATTTGAATCATTGGCCATAACTGCAAGAATTTTAAGATCCTTGTCAGCCATTGCGTATTTGACCATTACACCTTCGAAATCTCCTGTACTACACTCATACCAGTTTGTAATTCCTCCATTCACATTAGGATCCAAGCCAAGGTTTTCATAAACTATATCCATAACATCATGTGCATTATCGTAAATCCATTGACCTGTGACATTATTAGTGTTTGGATTAAGCGTTATGGATATGCCATTACCGTCCTTATCATTGAAAACCAAAACTCCCCTTTCAGAGTGTGTCAAAGAGTAATCACTTGGAACTGTGACAGTATACTCTTCAAGCTGTGCGGATGTTAACTCATTGCCATTTTTAGACTTATTTCTGACAAACATAAAAACCATTACTAAAGCTATACAGATAAAAGTTGCAACAGCAATAAAAATCCATTTCTTATTCACTTTGTTCGTAGCACTGGTATCATTATTTCTAACTGATCCATTGACATCATTATTGTTAGTTGGGGTTCCACATTTTGGACAGAAAGCTGCTTCTTCATTCAATTTATTTCCACATTTTGAACAAAACATATAGTTCCTCTTTTCTTGTTATAATCTATTTCAGATAATTCCCGATTCTTTTCTCTCTCCTGTTTTTTCGTGGAAGAACTTGGTCCTTGACTTTTATAGCTTCTGTCCGCACTTTTCGCAGAACATAGCACCTTCTACAAGCCTACTACCACATTGAGGACAAGTTCTTGATATTACTGAAGACGATGATTGTGCAGCAGCAATCCCTAGAACAGAGAAATCTCGTGGTTTAATCGCACTACCGCATCTATTGCAATATGCACTATCTGATGAAATAACTGAGTTGCAATTTTCACAAATTGCTTTGCCTTCGAGGCTAAGCTTATATTGCTGCCAAAGGTCTTTCTTATCTTTAAGTTCTTTTATTTTTTCAACTTGAGCATAGTATTCAGCATCCTGATTATTCTTGTTAGCCTCAAAGTATTGTTCACCTAACACCAAAAATGCATCCTTTACCGCTATTTCAACATCCGCAATATTGCTATCAGCGTTAGAAATAGCAGATGAAGCTACATCATTAGCCTTCATCTGCTGATTATGTGTCCTTGAATCAAATAAGCCCATAACAACCTCCTACTTTATGTTAAAGTTTTCTAACATATATAATAACATATTTTTGTTTTCTCACAAAACATAAACTTATGTTAGGAGGAAACAAACTATGTCTGAAGCCAAAAAGCTTATCATCTCCAAAAAAATGCCAAAAGGTGAAGATGGCTATAAAACATTTTCAATACGTATTAAGGACGAACTTGTTGCAGATATCAATAACTTGTCATTAGAGACGGGACGAAGTCGTAATGAATTAATTTCAATATTGCTAAAATATGCGATTGATAACTGTACCATTTCTGATATGTAAGCACTCGTACAGTTTTTTCCATTCATTTGATGTGTACTATAAAAAGCAGTTTATTTCTTTAAATCATTAATTATTTCCATCTGTTCCCTGCAATATAGGTATGCTCTGGATAAATAGAACTGGGGCTTCTGGGAGTCAGGTCCGTTAGGGTCTGACTCCGAAGCCCCAGATCGCTTCTTCCAAAGCTTGACTTCGATAGGTTTTTCCCCGTACTTAATCTTATAAGGACCTCTCATCCGCCATCCAAGAGCTGTGTGAACAGGAACTTCCTGTCCATGCGCTAGCATATTATCAACTTTTTCTTTTCCATAGATTGATACTGCTATATTATTGATGATCTCATCATTATTCATACGATATCCTTTCTGCCCGTATAGCCGATAGCACAGCTACTACATTATGCTGAAATCAGGCCATGCTCTAAATCATAACGATATGGATGGTTTGACAATTGTGACTCAATTTCGACAGTGCTTTTATTAACGTCCTGGATCATGGATGTAAGCGACTCTGAATCAAACTCATCTCCTACAATCAGGATTTCATGTGTACTTGAAGGAATGATCCAAAATTTGCCATCAAACTTCTCGTAGATATGAGACATCATTTTCTTATCCAGAAGCGCAGCTGCTCCATATGTCTTATGTACTGTACTGAGCACATACATATTAGCTGTAGGCAGGAACTCATCAAATGCCTCTTTAGCTCTTTCCTCATCTCCATCGAAATCGCGTAAGAACTCACTCCCATCGATTCAAAAAGGACCTCAGACATTGACTGGAAAGTGCTTCTCTGAAGTACAGGAATATTAGCAATAGCAGCTTCATTAAGCTCATCAACGCTTACTCCCCATCTTTCCATAATATCGTTGGTTACTGCAACAGATGCGGTAGCATCCTCAATATTATTAACCAGAACACGATATGTAACCGCCAGGTCCTCGATCACCTTATGCGGTCTACCTGCCAAAAGCTCCGTGTTCATATCTCTCGATATCAGTCTCGGAACAATCCTGCTCTTGCTGGTCTCAAAACTCATGAGGTACTCTACGTCAAGGTTCTTCTCAACATCAGTTGCAATCCTTGTCTCAGCAATCTTTCTGAGGATTCTTCCAAAGTCTTCTCCATGCTCATAATCCTCATAGAATTTTTCAAGACAGATTGTCGGAGCAATATTGGAATCAAGCGCTTTAATAGTCAAGCCAGTGAGCTTGGTGTCATTATTCTTTGTGACAACCTTAATTGATACCTCAGCATCTGAAAATCTTTCTGGAAGAAACTCCTTAATCTTCCCTGTCACTTCCTTTGTAAACTCTTCAAACATCATCTTGCTCATCTTTTTCCTTTCTGGGCCTTGCCCTTCAACTAAAATAATTATAATTTATGCCCCATTGGGGTTGTGCCACATTGCTTTGAGTGCTGCTATATGCAGCATTCGCAGCTGCTATGCCAGAGCGTTCACGAGCCGTATAAGGTTCTGCCAAGGGGTGTCAAAGACACATCGCTTGCCCCTTTGGCGGGTTCTTATACAGCTCGTAGTGTCGGCTGATAGCGGCTGCATGCATATTGCAGTGCTCTAATGTGGCACAGTTCCAATGGGGCAGATAAACTCTCTCCTCTACACTTTCTTACCTATCTTTCCAAAATACTGGGGAAGAGTTTGAGAAACTGGGCGCTGCGCATATGTTTTTCTATTCGCGGGATGTCGGGGGGTGTCTCAAGAAAAAAAGCCGAAGCAGCTGCTCCGACCTTTCTTTAAAGAATAGCTGAGGATTAACCCTCAGCCTTTGCTATGAAGTTTGCGCTGATATTTGTTATCTTTCCTGTAAGTGCCATCAGCATTTCTTCCATGCTCTTGCAGTCTTCCTTGACCACGTTTTTAAGGAGCTTATAAAGGTAAATGCGCTGTCCTTTCTGAGTCAAATCGAACTGGAAAGTGACCTCTGCCTGATCTGAAAACTCTTGGCTCCAGCTATTAAGAAGTACGGTATCAAGGTCGATGCCTTCGATGATTGCAAGGTTCTTTTTGCTGTTGTAAGTTACATTGTTGATATCACAATACATGGTGAAATCTCCTTTCTTAATGCGAGTTGATTGTTGTTTCCGCAACCTCGTTGCGTGGCACCATCGGTACGAAGTGCGCCGTGTATGCAAGGATGCCTTCGGCACGTGCGAAGATTATTTTCTAGCGCAGCGGTCAGAAAAAAATCTGAAGTCCTTCTTCTGCCAAAAAAGCAACAAATGCTGAAACAAGAGAAAAGCTTGAAAACTATCTCAGTAAACTCCCTAAGCAAACCGTTTACACACTTGCAATCAGATTCTGGCTCAACATTATGCAGAGGTCAGGTGAATGGCGTGCTTTAACCTGGGATGACGTCAATTTTGAAAAAGGTACAATTATAGTAAGGCATTCACTGACTCACAGAGAAATTGATGGAAAACTGGTTACAATTGATGATGAACATCTGAAGGCGGATGAGGCAGCCCGAGAAATTGAGATAACAGAAAAAGCAATCTCTATTCTAAAAGAGCTTTACCTGTTAAATGGGCAAAAGCACTATGTTTTCAACAGCTCCCGTGATGGTCAATTACCGATTGCAGGCAATCGTCTTAATGAGAACATTAAAAAGTATTGTAAGATAGTTGGTATTGAGCCACTTTCAACACATTGTCAGCGTAGAGGAGCTATTCAGGATGCTTACACAGCTGGAATGCCTGAAGACCAAATTAGAGCTACCGCAGGACATTCAGACAGCACAATGACGCGCTACTACAACAGAAACAACAACAGCACTCTCAGCAAAGAGATGCAGACCAAGATTTTTGGCTAAAGGTCACCGCGTTTGGTCACCAACAGGTCACCAATTTTCAAAGAATTGCAAAAGAAAAACCGCTCAACTGAGCGGTTTTCATGAATCGGAGTGACGTGATTCGAACACGCGGCCCCTACCTCCCTAAGATAGTGCTCTACCAACTGAGCCACACCCCGACGACGTTGTCCATTATATAACATACAAAAAAAATAAGCAACATTTTTTTGCAGATTTAACTTTGGCCAAAGCATATTCTCACGGAATTCGCATCAATGTGCGCTTTTTCTGCCTGAACAGTAGTCTTTTGCCTATCAATTTCCCTCAATTCCAAGTTCTTCAATTGCCTTAAGGGCATCGTCCACATTATCCCTTGTGACCTTGACATAATCACAGCCAATAAAATGTTCACAGCTTTCGCCTTTAAGATACCTAATGCAGGCATCTGCTGCCTCATGAGACTGAAGAATAAAATCATTAAACACGCTGCCGCAAAGAGAACCGTTTTTAATTTCAGATACAGCCTCCGGAAGAGCGTCTACGCCAACAATAAACACATCTTCACCTGGCTTTAAGCCTGCATTCCTTACTGCCTCTATTGCGCCAAGAGCCATGGCATCGTTATTGCAGATGATAACATCCGGAACAAGATTCTGATCAAGTCCCTTAGAAGTTATATTCTCAGCAGTCATCCTATCCCAATTGCCAACTTCATCAAGCAGACACTTTGTTTCAATTCCGGCATTTTGAAGTGTAGATACAGAATACATAGTCCTAAAACCAGCATCCACGTTCTCCGGAGCACCTTCGATCATGTAATACTCAAGAACGTCATTTTTATTGACGTCAAGCTTATCCATACCAAGTTCAAGCAATATTTCACCCTGATATATTCCCGATTGTCTTGCGTCACAGCCAACATAGGTAACCTTGTAATCATTATCAACCCATCTGTTCTCCTCATCTCCACTCGGTTCACGATTGATATATACAAGAGGAACAGACTTCTGTGTTGCCATGTCAGTGATCGTATGGGCCACAGAAGCATTCACAGGATTAATAATCAGTGCATCCACGTCTTCCCCCAGCAGGTCCTCTACTTGCGACAATTGAACTGCCTGATTATTGTCACTGCCATATATGATTATATTATCCTCGGAAAAACCTTGCGACAGAAGATACCTTACAAGCTCATCCCTAAAAAGAGACATGAAGTTATCATCCAGCTGATATATACATACACCGATCTTAACATCACTGTAAGAGCTAAGTTCAGCAGCCCCATTTTTCAATTCTGACCGTGTCTTGTCAGAACACCCAACCAAAGAAAATGCAAGTGTTGCCACCATACAGCAGCAAGCCACTACTTTTTTCATAATATTCTTCCCCAATAAAAAAATTAGCTAAAAAAACTAAAATTAGCATTATCATATCTTATCACAAAAATGCTTTCTGCAATAGTAACTTTTTATCTATATTTTGAAAAACTATATATAGTTTAGGCAAAAATATGATATCTTGAATGATCATTCAAGATATCATACTAAATCAAATAACTCACTAATATTGATAAGCAGTATCAACATCAACCGCCGCCTGTAGTTGTATTGCCATCATAATCCTTTGTCGCACCACTAGCCGGTACCAAATTCTGCACCTCATCATTACTTAATCTGTCATTAACCTGCTGCTGAGTCAAATTTCTGAAATCCAGACCAGACTGCTCATAAATACGCTGGCAGGTATCAGGATGCGTCAAAAGATGTTGAAGCGCAAAGCCTCTCAAATCCCCAAACACAACCTTTCCAACATTAATAGTACAGCCGCCATAAATTTCGCCTGTCAGGCAATCAGCTGCATCACCGGGGTTCAAAACAACACTCTGACTCTTCCCTGAATCCGGATCCTTCACCGTAACATCAAGAGTTCCATCAAGCAGACAGATACGGGTAAAATTCTTACTTACCTTCTGAACCTGAGCGCAGGTTCCCCTGATTCCCATAGTCATGTTGGTAGTCTTTATCTGCATACTTTCGCTACTTTGAAGAGGACTTGATACATCAAAAATAAGATTCCCCGAATCAAGAACAAGCTCATATTTCTTCTTATTCTTTTTCACATGAGCCTCACTTTTGGCGTCCATTTTTACAGCCTTGCTCGCATCAAGACTGATATAGGCATAACTCTTAGCAAAGGTATTTACATCATCCTCATTGTTAAGCCTCATCTTATCTATTATCTGTGAAGGATTTCCGGCTGAATCCGTAACCTTTACTGTTCCTGTTATCTGCTCAAGCCTAATAACAGAAGCCGAAGTATCTGAAGCAAGTGCTGTTACAGAGTTCATCAAAAGACAAGCCACCGCACCACATACACATATAGTTTTTGAAAGCATTCGTCCCTTCATCATTAATTGCTCCTCAAAGCCTTAACAAATGACCTGCCCATACAAAATATTAAAAGCGTCATCTACCAAACAAAAAAGTCCTTCTGCGCATCTACTTATTATCCTTAAGAGTGCCATCCATCATGCGTATACCATATTTCAAAGTAGCCAGCGCTTCCTTGGTAGTGCCTCCATTTTCCAATTCCCCGATAGCTTCATTAACCGTATTCTTCAGGTCCATAGCGGCTTTAGTGGTAGTTCTGAGCCTGTCCCCCATCTGCTGCATGATCTGAACGACCTTAGCGGGCTTTGTCTTGAAATACAATCCCAAAAGATCCCATGTAATCTCAGCCACTGTAGTATAATCCTCTGTAACTACCGCAGTTGCAGATCTTGGCAAACCTTCAACCATTCCCATCTCGCCAAAGAATCTCTCCGGTCCCACCTCTGCCAGCATCTTCTGATCAGGTGTCCCATAGTCACTAAAAAGACCAACCTTTCCCTTCTGTACCTCATACATGCATTTGCTGGGACTTCCGGCCCTAAAGATCACATCTCCAGCGTTATAATCCTTAAGATATTTATAAACGGTATTCTGTGCCATCAAAAACCTCCTCTAAAAACTATAGTTTATATCCGACATAATCACGGTCAAAAGCTTATATCTTAATCTTAGCTAATACAGTCTTTAATAGTATTCTGCTTCTAATTCTATTGCATCTTACTTCCTAACCAGCTCATCCAGCCTGAATATTTCAAAATCATCCCTCTTACCTTTAAGCTTTATGCTGTTTCCAAGGGATGTCACCTTTGCCCTATCTCCCAGCGCATCCACAACCTCCTTGGATATCAAAATTTGCCCACCCGGTGCATTTGCTTCAAGACGTGCCGCAGTATTTACCGTATCTCCAAGAGCCGTGTAATCCATTCTCTCCCTGGCTCCGATATTTCCAACTACTGCATCACCATAATTGATTCCTACGCCAAAAGAAACTGCTCTTCCATACTTTTTAGTAAGCTCTTCTCCAAGTGCCTCAGCTCCCAAAACCATGTCCATAGCAGCGCAGGCAGCCATATAGACCGGATCCTCCTGCGGCAGAGGAGCATTCCAGAATGCCATGGTGCAGTCACCAACAAACTTATCCAGCGTCCCATGATTATTCATAATGCACTCAGTAGTAAGAGCCAGATACTTATTTACAATTTCAACAACCATCTCCGGTTCCATGCTTTCGCTCATTGTGGTAAAGCCTCTTACATCCACAAAAAGAACCGCAATCCTCTTTCTCTTTCCGCCAAGCTCAAGAGCTGCACTTCCTTTATCAAGTAGTTCCTTCAAAACGCTTCGGTCAACATAATGCCCAAAGGTATTGATTATCTGCTTTCTTTCTCTATAGGAATGAATGTAATTAACTGCAACGCTCATGACAAACAGGATTGTCACAAATAACGGAATCCATAAGACATGTAGTACAACTCCCATGCTTTGATATAAAGCATAAGCAATTATAAAAAAGCTTCCGCAGACTGCCACTTCCGCCAAAACGCAGTAAATAACTCTTCTGTCGTAAAAGAAAATCGCAGCCAAAAAGCATATCACAAAAAGAATGATCAGCTGCAGCACATCTCCTGCCTCAAAAGGATAGAATCCCTTTCTATAGGCATCGATAATATTGGCCTGAATCTCAATACCATACATAGGCTCAGACCTGTCCGCCGACGTGTAGTATGAGTCCTGAAGCCCTACAGTATATGTCCCTATGAGAACCATCTTCCCAGAGAAAAACTCCGGCGAAACCCTGCCATAATACAGATCAGCTACGGAAATATAATCATAATAGTTCCCATTTTCCGCAGTATACGGAATATACCAAAAGCCATTTTCAGACGCCGGCTCCGGATTAACTTCAATATTTTTTTCAAGACAATATTTTTCATAAACCATCCTGGAAAAAGAGCTTATTCTGTTTCCTTCCAGATCATTCACACTAATAAGCGCATGCCTGATAACGCCGTCTTTATCAGGCATTACATTTATATGCCCGCACTGCGCATTTTCCAAAAGAGCTTCATAAGGCTCATCAAACGCCGTCACAGCCCTGTCATCCATGTAAAAAGAACTGCCATCCACCACAAGTGTACTGTTATAGGTAGCTGTACAGGCAACAACCACATTTCCTGCCTCTGCTGCCCTTGCAAGATATTCATCAGAAGCCTCTGACGCTCCGCTGCCGGAATAGATAACATCTACACCTATGACTGCCGGCTTTTTTTCTATGCTATTTAAGTACATTATCACATCGGCTATAATGCTGCGGTCCCAGGGAAGCGGCCCCAGCTCATCAAGAGCTGTTTCATCTATTCCTATGACCACAATCTGCCCATCCGCGGCTCCGGTGGACTGATAGAGCGCATCAGAAACATATCCATCGGGAACATACAAAAGCCCCTTTGCACAGATTATGGTAAAAATTGCCGATAAACAAAACGCGCTTACGATCTTAAGCGCCAATTTAGCTCTTTTACCCATGCCAAGTCTCACTTATTATTTCTATGCATGTAATCCACTGCAAACCATAAAGCAATCAGAGCCACTGCTCCTAATACGAAAACATGCTGAATACTTATGTTAAAGCCCTTCTGCGACTTGTCTATCTTGCTTTCATAGCTATCCTGATAAAGAAGCACACCGTCGCCGATAACATCCGTTTCTATCGTAAGAACATCTGCATCAGGAGACGCATCAGTAAAAAGAATATCTTCTCCCATGTTGTGAGTTAAAAAGAAATAATCCCTGTCTTCCTTCACAAGATAAAGCGGGATATCCATCTGAATATCAACCTCATCCTGCAAATTTACAACAGGAACCATCTGTCCATCATCAAAACTCTTATTTGCTGAAACGCTGATAAAAACACCCTCATGAAGCATTCCAAGTGTTTTTTCGCTTTCACTTACTGCGTCATAAAGGTGATTTTTTAGCGCCGCATCGTCAATATCATCAGACATAACAAAAGAAAAGGTGAGATCCGCACTTTCACCCTGACTAATCCGATCCAGTTCCTTCTGGGTAAAACAGCTCGTCACCACCTCAGAATAATCTCCAAAGCGAAAATCCGGCGCTGCAACTTCCATTTGGCTTGAGGTATCAAGAACAATATTTACTTTTCCCTCTCCATAAGAAATATGGGTGGCCTGATGCATATAAACACTCCTGTGTTTCAGGTAAAAGAAATCCATTTCTCCATATAAATCTTAACACCAATAGAGCATTTATTTATTAACTGTATATTATAATTCTCTAGTATTTTAGTAACGTGTAAAAAGCTCCAACCATAGGCCGGTATGCCATCTTGAATAATAAATTAAAGAAGTCACTCCACACTGGTACTGCCGTCAGAGTAGGTTATCACCCAATAACCTTTCCCTGTTCCGCAGTCCTCATGATATTCTTTGTCGATAATCTGAAGCTTCTGTTGTTCTTCGATACTATCTGCATTACCCATCTGCTGCCGTATATCAACACTATCCAAAGCTGTCTCTTCTACTTTTGCTTCATTGTTATTTGCATCTGTGTACAATTCTTTATCTAACATATTACTAATATTGCTATCTTCAACAGTTACTATACCATCTGCCTTCCCAGAATAAATCTCTTCATTATGCCCCACTGCTTTCACAAGCATATCCCGATACGAAGGCACAAAGCAAAACAACATTATATTAATAATAAACAGGAAAAAGACTGTTCCCATTACAATAAAGGTATTTCTCAAAATAGACTTCATAAGATCAAGCCTCCCCATTTTTGAGATTCGGCATATAAAACGTCATCTTTATTACTTAAGTACATTTGTTAAATTCATCTCTCATTTCCAAGCTGCAACTTAGAAATTCACTTCATAAGATGCTTCTTTTTCCAGTGGTCCTGCAGGATATGAGCCATAGGTCTGCTTGTAATAGCCACCACCCTTTGCACTTTGCATTTCAGTGTCGTACACGTACCATCTGTTTCCTACTTTCACCTCTGTCCAGGCATGAGGTGTTCTGCCGCCCAGTGATGATTTCACAGTACCGGTACAGACTCTTGCATCATATCCAAGGCCCTTAGCCACATAGGCAAAAGCAGCTGCATATCCATAGCAATTGCCAGTTCTCGTACTCAATGCCTTTGAAGCATACTCTTTTACCCAATCACCGGAAGGTGTCTCGGTACTTCTGGCGTAAAAGATATTAGACGCAATGTAATAAAATGCCGCCTCCAGCTGCTCCTGCTGCCTCATATCGCCAGTAGAGCTGGCGTTAACAACCGCTCCGGCCAGATTCATGATATTGGAATAAGGTGAGACCAGATTACCGCTAGAATCCTTCCACATCACGCCATTATCGGTGTGTACGAAATGTTCTCCCGGA
Organism: uncultured Butyrivibrio sp.; assembly: GCF_947169445.1. Lineage (GTDB taxonomy): Bacteria > Bacillota > Clostridia > Lachnospirales > Lachnospiraceae > Butyrivibrio. The sequence goes on from NZ_CAMVPU010000024.1 coordinate 25,448, forward strand.
ATCTCCCATTCACCAAGGTTACCTGCTGCCTGTCCTTCCACCACCTCGCGGATCTGCTGTTTTAAATCTTCCGGAACTCCATGCAGAGCGTTAGCGCCTATACTAACTACAGAATCCGGAATAGTTGCTCCCGAAAGTGCAGGTGGGAAGCACAAAAGCTCAGTCATTTTTTTGTCATAAAGGCATCCACTATAAGAAGTGTAAAAGAGATTATTCTGACTCACAGTAATTTCCCTAAGGTTATTTAAGTTTCTGAAAGCCGTAGAAGAAATCTCGTCCACATCACTACCGATATGTATGGTTGTGATCTTATAATTACTCTTAAAGGTAGTAGCATCTATAGTCTTATATCCACTTGCATTTACAGTGATAGGTTGGCTAATCAATATAAGTAAAGCCAGAACCAGTGCTGATATTTTTTTCATATTACCCCTTAATTCTCTTTTCATAACAAAACACTCTTCATTATACTTATAGATCCACGCTTATTTATTTAAGTTCTTATTTTTATCAGGAGCGTTTGGCGATACTGAATACTGTCCATCTACAAGTGGCGGCCTTGTGGTGATAATATCGCTCTCAAATGAGAAGGAGAAGTAATTCTGGTAATCCTGTTTTTTTCCTCCCTCATTAGGGTGTTTACCATAGCCTGCCCATCCACCTATCGGATCAGCATAAGCCTCATGATAATCGCACACTATCTGACACCACTGGTCATCCCACTTGTTAGCATTTTTGTGAACCCACTTAAGTGGACCATAGTTATTACTATTATTTGTCTTATTCCAGTTTTGACAAAGTACATCAAGATAATCAAGAACAAGTCCCAAAGCTCTTGTAGAACCTGCGCAGGAATACTCACCTCCTATGAATACACCGTAAGCGGTTCTGTATATTTTCCCGCTCGTTGTATATGTTCCGCGATTGCAGTATGCCTGTACAATACCCGTTGCATAAGCCACCATCTCAATCTGGGTACCACCTCCAAGAGTACGGACCTGGTTAAAGACATGTTGTGCAATCTGATTTGCAACACTTCTGGCCTGAATCTCCTGTTCCCTGTTCATTCCGCCGTTACTGTGAACTTCCCCGGGGATAACAGTCATTCCGTTACTCTGGCTGGTAGTATTCTTGGCGTTTGGAACAATATATTCGTAACTACTGCTGCCATACTCAGTTAAGGTTGAATCGTTATATCCATCCCTTACTATCATCTTGGTAACTACGCGGGCAGGAGTGGTACTGCTTCCAAACATAACCCAGTTATCAACAAGAGTCTGAGGATTGGCTCCGCATCCATCTCTGACATCCTTGTAATTCAGGTAGTAATAAAGAGCATTAAAAGTTGTGCTGGGTATGACCTGACCAGCTTTATAGGTAACACCATTTACTTTTCCTGATACTGTAGGAGTATTCGTGCCATTTCCGTTGGTACCATTCCAGAGAGTTCTGGCAGTATCCTCAGGAATATAAACATCATCTGTATAGCCTTCTATGGCCTGCTTGATTGATGGCCAGTAGGGTGACTGGTCAATCGGAGTATTAACCAAGCCGCTGTTCTGGCTAAGAGTGTTATTAGCCGAATTTGTAGCCAGGGTTCTTACTGCATTTCCCGGGAAAAGAAATACAAATAACGCTACGCAAGTACACAAAACTCCAGTGAAAAAACTCTTTTCAAATGTCTTCCTTGTCATGAAAACACCTCCATTATCCAGCTTTATCCAAACAATTAAGATAAGTAAACCCAGAAGCCACTCCGGAAAAAGGGCGCAAAAATGCCGATAAGATTTCACACATTAATCTTATCGGCATTATAAACTCATTTTTTAACGATAAATCATATATTATTGGATAAAATATCCCCCAATATTAATTTTTTGAATTATCATCTACAGGAAATGCAGGTTCATTAGAAATCCCATATAATACATTACTCCGGTTAACCTGTAACAGACATCTGTCACCTGATAACCGGAGTATTAATATTGCAGAAACATCACAACCTAAAAGCTCTGCATTATGCCTCGTCTCCCCTAGACTAAAGCCTTTGGCCGCTCCCCTGACGTTCCCTGAATCTATATTCAACATACTCGAATATAATATCAAATTGGAATCAGATTTCCAATCATATCAGGGTATTCTAACAAAATTGAAACATTGCCTAAAATCCCATTGAACAAAACTTATCCTCATACCAGTTTCATAGCATCTGCTACAGAAGACACCCCGATTATTTCAATGTTTTTGCCCACCTTTTTAAGCTTATCTTCCAATGCCTTGGGAACGATACAGGTCTTAAAGCCAAGCTTTGCTGCCTCCTGCACTCTGCTCTCAGCCATGTTCACTGATCTGACCTCTCCCGAAAGTCCAACTTCCCCAAAAGCTACAATATCATCGCTTATTGGTCTGTTCTTAAAACTTGAAATGATAGCAAGACATATACCAAGGTCAAGAGAAGGCTCAGCTACCTTCATACCACCGGCAAGATTAACATATGCATCGAAATCACCAAGCTGCAAACCGATTCTCTTTTCCAAAACAGCCATAAGAAGATTTACTCTGTTGTAATCTGTACCATTAGCCTGTCTTCTTGGAAACCCAAAATTAGTATGGGTAACAAGAGCCTGAACCTCAATAAGTATCGGCCTTGTGCCTTCCACCGAGCAGGTAACAATTGATCCACTGGCATTTTCCGGTCTTCCATCAAGCATAAACTCCGACGGATTATCTACCTCAACAAGGCCCTTCTCCTGCATTTCAAAGACGCCAATCTCGTTTGTGGAACCAAATCTGTTCTTTACCGCCCTAAGGATTCTGTAGGAAGCATGTCTGTCACCTTCAAAGTACAAAACAGTATCAACCATATGCTCAAGGACTCTTGGTCCTGCAACCTGGCCTTCCTTAGTCACATGTCCTACGATAAACACTGAAATGTTCATACTCTTTGCAATACGTAAAAGAACTGCCGTTGACTCTCTAACCTGTGAAACACTTCCCGGAGCTGAGGATACCGACTCATTAAACATGGTCTGAATGGAGTCAATTATTATAACTTCGGGCTTTGATCTCACAATTGCTTCCTCAATACTAGAAAGATTTGTCTCACATAAGAATTTCAGCGTATCGCTAAAATCACCAATACGATTGGCACGAAGCTTAATCTGCCTAAGGGATTCCTCACCCGAGATATACAATACCTCTTTTTTATCTCCTGAAAGATTTCCTGCCACCTGCAAAAGAAGTGTGGACTTTCCAATTCCGGGATCACCACCTACAAGGATGAGTGAGCCTCTGACCAGACCTCCGCCCAGTACCCTGTTAAGTTCCCCGATATGTGTATCTGCCCTGTCCTCATCTTTCATTACTATTTCTGACAAGGAAACAGGTTTGGTGTATTCTCCGCTTCCACCGATTCCACCTTGCTGCTTAACCGATTTTGGTGCAGCCTTAACCGTCTCCTCAACAAATGTATTCCACTGTTTGCAGCCCGGACACTGCCCCATCCACTTGGATGATTCGTAGCCGCAGCTCTGACAAAAGAATACGCTTTTTACTTTTGTTGCCATACTTCCTCCCCAAAATAGTTCTAGTGATCACCACTAATAAATGAGGCTTTCTGAACAATTCAGAAAGCCTCCAATAATCTTTAAATAGGTTATTTCTCTACTCTTACCTTAGCCTTCCCCTCTGCAGAAAGCTCAACGCTAAGATTCAGCTTTCCTCCCAGGTTCGTGCTCATCTTGCCTACGCTGGTGCCATTTACAAAGACACTGTACTCTGTGTTCTCCAACAGTCCCAGAGTAATCTGCGCATCGCTTTCTCCCTCAACGTCAAATTCAACTCCGTTATCTGTTTCCTTAAATCCCAGCACTGCTGTTCCCGGAACTGACTCATATACAAAGTTCTCATTACTCTCAAGCTTTGTAATGTCCTTGAAGGTCTTAACTTTCAACATATCTCCGTTATGCTCGAAGTTCTCCACCTTCTGCTTTTCCGGAAGCTTGTAATTACCAAAGCTAATGCTTCCATCACTCTCAGCGCGAATCAACTGCTCTACGACAGCCATAATATTTCCTCCTGAATGCTAAAATAAAACTACTACGTCACCTATTACTGCTTCGCAAATCTGCAACTACATTATAAAGCATAGAGCACCTATATAACATTAAATATTTTTAAACTTTTTTCACTTTTTTGATGAACTTTTTGAAGGCTTCTTGACTGCCTTCTTTGCAGGCTTTTTAGTGGTTACAGCAGCCTTTGATTTGGTGGTACGGCTCGTCTTGGTAGTCTTAACATTTGCTTTTTTAACTGAGCTCTTTCCCTCGTTGGTAACAAAAATAATCTTATCATCCTTGAGCGATACTGTAACATCACTGTCTGCCTTAATATTGCCCTTCAAAAGTTCTTCTGCCATAGCATCCTCAATGGTTGACTGGATTGCTCTCTTAAGAGGTCTTGCTCCCATCTTGGCATCGGAATGCTTGGTTACAAGGAATTTCTTAACTGCAGGGGATATCGTCAGGTTAATTCCCATCTGAGTCTTACACCTCTTAGCCAGGTTCTGAGAAAGAAGTGTTACAATATCCATCATCTCGTTTTCTGTAAGAGTATGGAATACCATAATCTCATCGATACGGTTGATAAATTCCGGCTTAAAGAGCTTTTTAACCTCTTCCATAACACCGGACTTCATGTCCTCATAATCCTTCTTGGCATCATTACCTGCTCCGAAACCAAGCTTCTTAGGATCAACGATCTTCTGCGCACCGACATTTGAAGTCATAATGAGAATTGTATTCTTGAAGCTGACCTTCCTGCCCTTGGCATCTGTAATGTGTCCATCATCAAGAACCTGCAAAAGAACATTGAAAATATCCGGATGTGCCTTTTCAATTTCATCAAAAAGAATTACCGAATAGGGATGTCTTCTGACTTTCTCACTGAGCTGTCCGCCCTCATCATAGCCTACATATCCTGGAGGTGATCCAATCATCTTGGATACCGAATGACCTTCCATATACTCAGACATATCAACTCTTATAAGAGCGTTCTCATCGCCAAACATAGCTTCTGCCAAAGCCTTGGACAGCTCTGTCTTACCTACACCTGTTGGCCCAAGGAACAGGAATGAGCCGATAGGTCTGTTAGGATCCTGCAGTCCCACTCTTCCTCTTCTGATAGCCTTGGAGACTGCCTTTACAGCGTCCTCCTGGCCAATAACTCTCTTGTGAAGTACAGCTTCCAGCTTAAGGAGCTTTTCTGACTCCTTCTCTGCAATCTTTTTAACCGGAATTCTTGTCCACTCTGCAACCACTTCAGCTATATCATTCTCGTTAACTACAAATCCTGAGCTGAGTTCTTTTTTCTTCTCAGCATTCTTAACACGATTTAGCTTTGTCAAAAGAGCATTCTGCTCCTTGTTAAGCTCTCCGGCCTTGGTAAAATCGCTTGCCTTAAGGGCATTTTCAATTTCTGAATCAAGGTTTTTGATGTTCTCTTCAAGCTCTTTGACCTTGGGAGAAACGCCCATGGTACGGAGTCTAACTGCACTTGCAGCCTCATCAATAAGGTCAATTGCCTTATCCGGAAGGTTTCTGTCATTGATATATCTCTCAGACAGGTCAACAGCAGCCTTGATAGCCTCAGGTGTGATTGTAACCTTGTGATGTTCCTCATATTTGCCAACGATACCCTTAAGAATGTCAGTAGCCTCTTCCTTAGTAGGCTCGTCAACATTAACAGGCTGGAATCTACGCTCCAGCGCAGCATCTTTTTCAACATATTTGCGGTATTCAGTGATGGTAGTAGCTCCAATCATCTGAATCTCGCCTCTTGCAAGAGAAGGCTTTAAGATATTGGAAGCATCAATTGCACCCTCAGCGCCACCTGCGCCAATAAGGGTATGCATCTCATCCACGAAAAGAATGATATTGCCATCCTCGGAAACCTCTTTAATTACCTTCTTAATTCTCTCCTCAAATTCTCCACGGTACTTGGAGCCGGCAATCATTCCTGACAGATCAAGAGTAACAAGTCTCTTATTCTGAACAGTAAGCGGTACGTCACCTGATGCTATACGCTGTGCCAGGCCTTCAACCACGGCAGTCTTACCAACACCCGGCTCACCGATAAGACATGGGTTATTCTTGGTACGTCTGCTGAGAATCTGGATAACTCTTTTGATTTCTCTTTCTCTGCCAATGACAGGATCAAGCTTATTCTCAAGAGCAAGCGCAGTCATATCACGGCTGTACTGTGCAAGAATTGAAGCCTTCTTGCCGGTCTTGGGTGCTGCTTTTTTGCCAAGGTCCTCTTTTACCAAATTAGGATCTTCTCCCATGGCAGCAAGAGTCTCTGCATAAATCTTCTGAACAGGCACGTTCATAGTGCTGATGAGCCTGATTGCAACATTCTCGCCTTCCTTGATAAGCGCAAGAAGAATGTGCTCGGTTCCGGTCTTGTCCGCATGAAAGCGTTCAGCCATCCTGTGGGCTTCCTCAAGAACCTTCTCTGCTCTTGGAGAAAAGCCATCCTTATCAAGGGTGCGAACACTGCTGTCAGGAACGATGAGATCTCTTATCATCTCCATCATTCTGTTCTCATCAATTCCGTTATCTATAAGGATTCTGGATGCGACACTGCCATCTTCCAGAATAAGTCCCATTAAAATATGCTCAGTTCCAACATAATTGAGCTTAAGACTTCTGGCTGTTCTTTTGGCAAGTTTCAGGGCATCAGAAGCCATCAAAGTAAACTTAGAGTCCATATACTATTCCTTTCATAATTATCATGCAACCAGGTTAATGAGGGGCTATGAGTTACGTTCGTAGTTGTCATAAAGTTTATCAACAAGTGCGTGGATATCATCTCTTCCGATACCCTTACAGATAGCTCTTGCCAGCACTACTGCCAGCTCTGACTGAGCCTCCTGAAGAGCTTGTAGCTTGTTGATATCGATTGCAATAATAGCTCCACGTCTTCTGTCAATTTTAACAAAGCCATCCTGCTGCAAAATAGAATATGCCTTGTTGACGGTATGCATGTTGATACCTATTGTCTCTGCAAGCTGTCTCACGCTTGGGAGCTGCTCACCCTCGCGAAACTGGGATGTTGCAATGCCCAATATGATCTGGTTACACAACTGGACATAAATAGCTTCATCACTATTAAAATCAATCTCTATGATCATACTGTGCCTCCTTTCTGTGACAACTTTAGTATAACAGATATTACAGATTTTTCAAATGCATTTTGCACAATATTAAAGCCCCAAATCCACTAAAAGGTTGTAAATTTGGGGCTTTTCTTGTGATTATTTGGCCACGACTTTGGTTCCTTTGTGGCGGCAAATGCTTGTGTTTCCACCGGTCTTGATGATTTCTTTTACAAAGTTATTCATGATGTCGGTGTAAGAAGTCTTGCCATCTTTGCTATAGCCTGGCTCTAAGGACTGGAATTCGCCGTCTTCGTAAATAACGGCCATTGAACTGCCATCCTGTGTCTTAATGATGATAAGGGTATTAGCACTTGTAATAACTTTAGTGTACTCGTAATCATCCGAATTTAGGAAGGCTTCTATATCTTCTACTGCGCCGGATAGAGCATCGGTTGCCTGCGCCATATCGAGTTCGGCAGGAATCTGCTCTGTTTCTTCTATAGCAGGAATATCCTCTGAAAGAGCTGTCTCCTGAATCGGTATATCTTCCGGAATTGGTTCTTCCGTAAGTGCCATCTCCTCAATTGGAATTTCCTCATTCAGTGCTGCCTCTGCATCCATAACAGGTTCCTCAGGAACTAGAGCTTCCTCTGTTAGAGTCATCTCTTCAACAGGAATTGCTTCTTCAGGAACTGTCATCTCTTCTGGGGTTGTCATAGCTTCTTCAGACTGCTCTGTAGGCATTACAACCAATATTTCGGATTCAGGAGCCCCTTGTGTAAGTGCATCCACCTCAGCATTAAGCATTGCATCAAGGTTCTCACCTTCGGAACCAGGGACAGCTTCTGCTGCAGGCGCTGGTATTTCCGGTGCAGGCATTTCAGGCATCGGTGCATCTCCTGCCGCAATCATAGCTGCCATAACCGGATCAATATCCATCTCCGGTGGAATTTCCACAGGAATCTCTGCTACAGGTTCTACCGGTATTTCCGGTGCTGCTTCTGCTGGGGCTGGCTCTTCTGCCATTGCTGCCATCATTGCATCCATATCTACTGCCGCATCTGCCGCTGGTTCTGATGGTATATCCACTGGCATTTCCGGTAATGGCTCTGCTGGAATTTCAGGTGCTGCTTCTACAGCTGGTGCCTGTACAGCCATTGCTGCCATCATTGCATCTACGTCTGTAGCTGTTTCTGCTGCCGCCATAGCTGCCATTACTGCATCCATATCTACTGCTGCATCTGCCGCTGGTTCTGCCTGGATATCCACTGGCATTTCCGGTACTGGCTCTGCTGGGATTTCAGGCGTTGCTTCTGCTGTGGTCTCTGCCGCTGCCATAGCTGCCATTACTGCATCCATATCTACTGCTGCATCTGCTGCTGGTTCTGCCGGGATATCCACTGGCATTTCCGGTAATGGCTCAGCTGGGATTTCAGGTGCTGCTTCCGCCGGCGCTTCTGCTGCCATAGCTGCCATCATTGCGTCTACATCTGTAGCTGTTTCTGCCGCTGCCACAGCTGCCATTACTGCATCCATATCTACTGCCGCATCTGCTGCCGGTTCTGATGGTATATCCACTGGCATTTCCGGTACTGGTTCTGTTGGGATTTCAGGTGCTGCTTCCGCCGGCGCTTCTGCTGCCATAGCTGCCATCATTGCATCTACGTCTGTAGCTGTTTCTGCTGCCGCCATAGCCGCCATCATTGCATCCACATCAACCGGGGCTTCTGCCGCAGGTTCAGCTGGAATTTCAATCGGAGCTTCTGCCGCTGGCTCAGCCGGAATTTCAACAGGAGCCTCTGCTACCGGAGCTTCAGGAGCAACTGGCTCTACCGGAATATCTACAGGCACTTCCGGTGCTGCCTCTACAGCCGGCTCAGCTGGTGCCTGTGCAGCCATAGCCGCCATCATTGCATCCATATCTATAGGCTCTTCTGCCGCAGGTGTAGGCGGAACATCCAAAGGCACCTCAACTACAGGTTCTACAGGGAGCGTTCCATCCGCAGCCTGCTTCATTATCTGATCAAGATCCGGAAGATCAGCTATAGGTTCCGGCTCTGTTTTTTTGCGTGTTCTCTTTGGCTTAGGAGCTTCCGGAGCCGGTGCCGGCGTAGCAATTCCTTCCTCCTGCTGCATAGCAGCTAAAAGATCATCCACATTAGCTGTAGAAAGATCCTGTCCATTCAACAACTCCTGAGTACTCATGCCTTCCATGCCCGGTCTCCTTTCAAATAAGAATACACACCAATATTGTCAAAATAACAATTTAATAACAACACAAAAAATAGACACAGTACGCCCCACAAAAAAGAACGTCTATATATATTATCGTTTATTTGTTATTGTTTTTATAATTAATTTTCTATAAAATATGTCTTTTTATGTTATTCATCTAAATTTATCCCAAACACAAACATTCTGTTATTGGCTCCTGAATATTCACAGGTGTACAAAACCACAATATCCGGAGTAGTCGCGCCTTTAGCAAGATCCTGATCCAGTGCATCTGCAATTTTTGCTCCCTCTTTGGTGCTCAGGATATCATAAAGTGATTTTGAAGTAGCCATATTGAAAATATTCTTCACCTTATCAGCACTACTATCTGCGCTTTTAATTCCATACTCATACAGCTTTTCAAAATCAGCCTCATAATCTCCATAGAATACGGAAAAAATCTGATATTCCTTTTCCCCTTCCTCGGTATAAATGGTAAAGATGGGATGTGCTAGGTAGTAGGCCTGATCCTTATAGTAATGAAGGAAATAAAACATACTCTTATCTTTCCTGTAGTGCCCGTAAACAACAGTAAATGGGCATTCAAATGCAGGATTAGAATATGTATCTGCAAAAAAACATCCGGCTTTTCCCGCACTATTGTCAAAAAGGTGCGAGAGATAATAGTCATTATTATCCGTCTGAACTACAGGCCCATCTATCAGTTCCCCACAGGCACTTATCCATCCTATTATTTCCGGATTCATCTCGGAAAGCGCCCCGAAGTTAATACTTTTAGTGGAAAAAGAAGTTTTATTGTCTCCGGTACTGCCACTTTCTCCGCTATTTAGCGAGTTATTCGTGCCATCATCAGATGCCTGGTATGCCAATCTTTTTACAGCTTCATTAGCATTTCTGTCTGCCGAATACCTGGTCCAATAGTAGATCAGCATACCACCGGTACAAAGCATTCCTATAGCAAAAAATATCAGCAATATTCTTAAAATTCTTTTTGTATTACTTTTATTTTTCATCATTATCCTTTTCCGAATGCGCTATCTTGAAATATATAGTTGCCACTGCACAAAATGCGATTCCAAAGAGTATAAACAGTGCCCTCAAAAGAAATACCGGCGATTCATCACCTGTACGAACACCCTTTAGCTCTGCAGTATTCACCATGAGGGTTTGTACATCTTCGGTAACAAGACCTATAATTCCGGTATCAGTCTGGCTGGTAGTCTGCTGACCACCACTTGTCTGCATCTGATTGTCACTTGATGAGCCCTGGCTATCACCATTCTGACTCTCACTACCATTTATCTTGCTTTGATCTGCACTTGTCTGACTACCACCTATCTCACTCTGACCGGTAGCCACCTTACTACCACTACCACCTGTCTCACTCTGGCCGGTACCCGTCTTGCTGCCACTACCGCCTGTCCCGCTTTGGCCGGTACTTATCTGGCTACCACTACCGCCTGTCTCACTCTGGCCGGTACTTGTCTCACTGCCACTACCTGCCTCGCTCTTGTCTGTACTTGTCTGATTCTTCGTAGTATCTGTCTGATTAGTGTTGTTCTTAGCCACATCAAAGCCGCCAATATTCTGTCCCTTATCAGCACCTGAACCATTCTGTCCACCTGCGCCTTCAATAGAGGTATTTGTATTATCTTCACCCTTATTATTGTTTACAATATCTACCATCCCTGATGATGGGTCTGCAGGAGATGGAGCAACAAAAGATACCTGAACCAGGGTAACAAGAGGCAGTTCTCCGGCTTCTGAAGCCAGAGTTAATACAACCGAGCCCTGAAGTACAGTAATTCTCTTATATGGCGAGTCATCAGCAAGAAGAGGTGACCACGCATTTATAAACTCTTCCGAAGCATTTATCGCCTGTATAGTTCCATCAGACTTTTTAAACAAAGATCCGGTATGTGGAACCTGGTTGCCCTCTGAATCCGTATCTATGTAATTGGAAATCACGATAGTATGAGGAGGATCATCAGAATATCCATCGCCATTTTCCCAATATCCGATTGTCAATTCATCTGCATATCCATAGCCTGCATCAGTATCAGGTTTAAACTCTACTGCCAACGCAGACTCTACATATGGAGTACCGGTGCTTACATATGCATAGGAATTCTTACCCACATCCTCTTCGCTGCTTACTACTACGTTTTTCCTATAAGTCATAACTTCACCGCCGGTGATTTCCTCTCCTGCGTGATTTGTAATCACTTCAGTTACGTTTTCAATTCCCAAATAATGAGATGAAACATCAAGCAGCGAATTTGTTATTGTCACCCTACTTGGGGCAGACTCAACATCAGCTATTTTTCCTGTTGCATAGGCAGATTGCATTCCATCTGATGTACCATCTTTTATGGTTGTATTATCCGAGCCTCCGATAGCAGTAAATTTACCGTCGGTATAACTTCCTAAGCAGCTTTCTCCATTATTTTCCACCTTGGATACTCTAAATCCCAAATTGGTAGGATTTTCGGTTACTTCATATCTGTAGCCAGTGTTAATATCCACAAGAACCGCGACCTTACCCGGAGCGACATAAACAACGCCTTTTTCTGCAGTCATTTCATCTCTGCTTGAGAAAGCAGATTTATCAAGATACGCATCTGCACGTAGTGACGTACCTTGCACCTTTGAAACCTCAGCAGCATTATAAAGATAATAAGTTCCAGCAAATTTTTCGCTACTGCCATCCGGTTTTAACAAATTCACATCAAAGGTAAATGCAAAATTCGTTTCAACGTCATCGGAAATCTTCTTTTCAAGTATCAGAACTCCATCATCAGTATAAGAAGTATTAGTAATGGTCGTTGTGTTACCCGTAGCAGCATATGTTGTCTCATATTTATCCCTGATAATGATGCCGTTATCCGCAGGAGTTTCGGTATCCTCTGTAACCTTATAGGTAATTTCCATAGGATTTGATGCGGACGCATCACTACCATAAGCATACTTCGGAAGACCTGAGATCACATAAGTCCAGGTATTCTTATCACTGCTAACCGTGCGATTACTTGTAGCCCTGCCATTAGTATTTGTCACAGGTCTGCTGCCATATGGATTTGCTCCTGCTTCATCTGAAACACCACCAAGGGCATACGTGTTAAAGCTTCCATTTCCTGTACCAGGTGTCTGTTCAGTAATATACAGGCTGATCTCTGAAGGACGAATTTTCCTAAGGTCATTACTATCATCCCAGATTTTAACCACAGTGATATCCTTGGTAATCAGCGTGTTAGTAATCTCTGTATTATATTTTCCTGATGAAAAAATATTGCTATATCCATTTTCGGTTCCATCATTTGTAGCAACATATTCGCCACTAGCTGCATTATTTCCATCTGTAGCATTTAGAACAAGGCTGTAGCCAATAGGTACAATAGTATTGCCTTCACGATCAGTTTCAAGGAATCTGTAAGCATAGCGATGTGCCTGGCCGCCAGCGTCTTCCACATAAGCCGGAAGCTTGTCATACGTGGCCTTCCATTCACCAGAGGTATTAATCAGGGTTATAACCACATCATTTTTCTTACCATCAGCGATCATTCTCTTGGCGGTAGAATTCTCCGGAATGCCTTCCCAGGTCACATCAGTCCAGGTTACATTATTTCTGTCATCATCTTTGTACTCATCAGTTCCAATGTCTGCACGCTGAAGCTTCGTGTAAACATAGCCGGTCCTTGTTCCAAAGTCATTTTCTTTATCTTCCCATTTCACGCTTACAGATGCGCTGGTAAAAGAGGTGTTCACAATGCGGAAAGTAACCTCTTTTTCAGTGCCATCAGTCTTAGCCTCTTCGAAGGAAGAAAGCTTATCATAAGAAGTGCCATTTTTTATGTAATAGGTAGCAGAGGTAGTAGCTTCCTCATCTGCCTCTTCTACAACATAGTAAACTATTGCCTTTCCATCTTTATTGGTGGAAGGAAGATCCTCAAATACAGTTTTAAATCCATTTGCTGCATAGATGGTACGTGTCAGCTTCTGTCCGTTCTTTTCTACAGCGAGAAGTTTTCCACTTGAATTATCATCGCCACCTGCAAAGTTTCTGCTATAAAGCGAAATAGTCGCATCCTTCTTTTCATCAGAAGATGATGTAGTCCAGATTTTTTCAACAGTTATAGCTTCTCTTGGCAAAAGAGAATTAGAAACAACGCTGGTCTGCGCGTTATCTGAACTACCAGCATTTGCACTAACGCCACCCAAGCTACCATCAGCCAAATTACTTGCACCAGTAGCCGAACCATATTCATAACCATCCTGCTCATATCCATTTGGAATATCCTCATCAAGCTCAGCAAGTCTGTAAATGTACTTCTCAGGATTTGAACCATCTCCAAGCTGATAAAGAGGAAGCGATGAAACAAACGCCTTCCAGCCACTTACTTCTGAAACAGTGACCTTGGCTACGTCATCTGGTTCTTCACTTACAACTCCAGGATTATCGTTTGTCTTTAACAACTCTGAAACTAAGACATTTTCCCATTCCGCATCATCCGGAACTGTTCCTTCAGAATCTGCAATTATTCTCTGAAGGGTAAAGTTGATCTTTTCAGGTCTTAACTTGAAAGCATTATTATTATCTACCCATATCTTACTTCCAACTATGCTGGTCAAAGGGGTATTTATCACATGTACATATAAGCTATCATCTGCACCTTCACTTGTATTATGGCAAAGCTTATCAGAAAGCTCTGCACTGTTTCCAGGCCAGCTACTGCCCTCTGCAGATGCATACTGAGTCTTAAAGTTTCCTGTAGTTTCCTCCTTCACATAATAAACAATGATTTTACCATCCTTGTTATACTTAGGAAGGTTACTATATGTGTATGTATTCTCAGAATCATTAAGTGTCTGCTGGCTTCCTGTGAAGGTAAGTTTTGACAGCAAAGCTTCTTTTACATCTGCATCTGAAGGTGCGTCTCCTCCATCATAATTAACACTATAAAGTGAAACCTCTATAGCTTCATGTGTGGACTCGTTATCATTCCAAACCTTTTTAACATTTACTGTTTCTCTGACAATAAGTTTATTGGTGATATTTGTAAAATACTGATCCTCTTCATTAGCTGACTTTCCATAGCTATGAGCAACTGAATATGCCCCTCCCTGGCCAGTAAGCTTAGTAGAATCAATACTTGCAACGGACTCACCAACCTTAGTTACTACTGCCCGGTATGAGTATTCATTGCCTGCTTTGACAATATCATTTACATACTTAGGAAGTTCAATTGTCTTGGCCTGGTTCTCATTTGCTTTTATAATCTCAGATGCATGCTCATTCCATGTTGTGCCATCTTCCGATTTCTGTATTGAAATTGTTACCTCATCAGGTCTTTGCTTATATTTGTCAGGAACATTTTCAAATGTATCATCCCAACTGATGGTTACTTTCAGATTGACAAAATTCACAAATCCGGTATTAACAATGGTTGTGGTATCAGGATTAGAATTAGGATCAGGTGATTCCTCATATTTTGTCTGATAATAATTCTTTAGTTTAAGTTTACTGCCTGAAATCGTATATTCCGCATCAACATCTTCTGTAACTCTATAACATAGTTCAGTAAGAGTTGGAGATGCATCGCTTCCATAGGCTTTATTTCCGTAAGCATACTTAGGAAGACCGGAAATAGTGTAGGTCCAGGTATTGCCATCGCTACTAACAATGCGGTCAACTGTCAAACTGCTGCTTGCACTGGACAATTGATTATTTACAGCACTATTAAAGGAGCCATCACTTCCTTTAGAAGTATCCTCCGAAATATTTAAAGCAAGATCAACCGGCCTCTTATTTCTCTTGTTGCTTTCATCTTCCCACTTCTTAACTACAGTTATCGGCTTGGTAATCAGAGTATTGGTAATTGTGGTCGCATATGCACCGGATGAATAACTGTTACTATATCCGCTTTCAGTTCCGTCGCTCGTAGCAACATACTCCGTGGCACCAAAAGTAAGACTATACCCGATAGGTACAGAGCCATTTCCGGTACTGTCTGTTTCAATGAATCTGTAAGCATAGCGCTGCGCCGATCCATTTGTGTCATCTACATAAAGTGGCAGATTATCATGCTTTATACTCCAATTATTTGTAGCATTAAGCTCCGTAATTACCGTATTGCTTCCGAGATTCTCTTTAATTTTTCCGCTGCCGGTAGAATTATCAGGAATGTCTTCCCATTTCACGTCATTCCAGGTCGCACTATTCCTGTCAGCATCTGCAAACTCACTATTTCCTATATTTGCACGCTGAAGCTTAACATAGACAGAATCTGCCCTTGTTTCAAATATGTTATCTTTATCTTCCCAGCTCACACTTACAGTCGCACTTGTATAAGGAGTGTTAACTATACGGAAAATAGCTGCATCGTCATCCGCAGTATTCCCCGTCTTAGCATCCGCTGCAGAAGATAGTTTTACATATGTAGAATTCTCAGTACTATCTGCCTTATAGTAAACTACGCTTGAATCAGTTCTTGCTTTTTCTGCTACGTAGTAAACTATTGGCTTACCATCCATATTTGTAGAAGGAAGGTTCGAAAATACTGTCTTCCAGCTATTAGCAGAAGAAATAGTACGTGTAATTTCCTGCCCGTTTTCTTTTACAACTGTAAGAACTCCGCCTGTACTGTCTTCTCCGCCAAGGAAGTTTTTGCTATAGAGCGAAATTGTCACTTCCTTCTTTTCACTAGAAGATGCCGCATTCCAGATCTTTTCAACAGTTATGTCTTTTCTCCTTAAAAGAGAATTGGTAACCGTGCTGGTCTGCTTAGAAGCGATGGAAGAAGCATATGTATAACCATCCTGCTGATATCCGTTTGGCACAGAAATTTCCGCAAGTCTGTAAATATATCTGCTATGAGTAGAGCCATCACCAAGTTTATAAAGAGGAAGTGATGAAACTAACGCCTTCCAGACTGTATTTTCAGATATAGTTACAATTGCTCCATCAGTTCCTTCGCTCACTCCTGTTGGGCTTGAATTGGTCTTTTTTACCTCATCTAATGTAACATTCTCCCATTGAGTACTATCAGTTATGCTATCACCGGATGCCACAACCACTCTTTGCAGAGATAATGTAAACTCAGAAGGTCTTAATTTATATGCATTCTCACTATCCAACCACACCTTGCTACCTTCAATGCTGGTAAGAGGTGTATTTACCACGAGTATATAGGTGCTGCTTTCTGTTTCACTGTCTGTCGTGTGGCAAAGCGCATCACCAGCATCTGAACCGGCAGCAGGCCAGACACCCTCACTAGAAACATACTGAGTCTTAAAGCGACCTGTAGTTTCCTCCTTCACATAGTAAACTATTATATTTCCATCCTTGTTATACTTAGGAAGGTTGCTATATGTGCATGTTTTATCAGAATCATTCAGAGTCTTTTCGCTATCTGTAAAGGTAAGTTTTGATAGCGAAGATTCTTTTACTACACCAGAAGGCGCTGATCCTCCGTTAAAGTTAGGACTATAAAGCGCAATATTAATACTACTACTATGCGTCTCTTCCTCATCATTCCAGCGAAGTTCCACATAAATTGCTTCTTCCTTGGTTCTTAAAGTATTTGTAATTGTTGTAAAATACCCGGAAGAATCATTAGGGAATTCCTGAGCAATAGAGTAGGATCCACCACTGGTAGGCAGATTTGTATTAGTATCTAATGTAGTTCCCACGCTTCCCACTTTGATTTCTACTGCTCGATATTGGTATACTTCGCTATTTGCAGAAGTTCCGTAGTATTTAGGAAGATTTTCAAATTTTTTCTCCCAAGTATTACTATCACCTTCTAAGGCATTAGCACTTGTTATTGTCCTTGCTACCACATCAGTCCAGGTGTTCCCATCCTGAGACTTCTGGATCATGACAGTTATGGAACTTGGCCTTAATCCATATTCATCAGAATTGTCTTCCCATTTTTGGGTAACAGTGAGGGTTGTTACAGCATTTGTTGAATCCAGCTGGTTAACCATCTTTACAGATGGAGATGAGGATATATCTGTAATGTCAGCAGGATTGTAAACAAGGTAGTTTCCTGCTGAAATCGGCGTATAGAACAAAGCAGAATCAGTGTTCTGCGTTCCATTCTGAGTCCAGGTGGATGTCTGGCTGTCACCGGAAGGCGCATTTACAGTTATGGTAGTAGTTGACGCAGTTGTATCTGGTGAAGCTGAACTATTCGATGAAGCAGCATTATTCTGCACAATGTCTGTCTCGATTACTCTATATTGATAATAGGCACCTTTTGCCCCTGATGCATTAGCAGTTGTCAAAAGTCCACTAAAGTTCTTCTTCCAGCCATTTCCACTATTTAATTCAAAAGATTTAGCGCTTTCATAGGTAAGGTCACTCCAGTTTCCGCTATCTCCAAGCCTGTACTGAACCTTGAATTTTACAGAGCCCTCTCTCATTCCATAGTCATTACTGTAATCGTCCCATCTCTTAGAAACAGTAAATTTGTTTTTAAGGCTGTTCTTTAAGTGGGTTATTATCTCAAGGTTTGAGGTAGTTGTTGTAGTTGTGGTAGCATCTGCTGTATCAGTACTTCCTTCTGTTGTAGACGCAGAAACAGAGACCTCCTTAACATCAGAAGCTAAAGCAGATACCTTTCCTGTTACAATTGTATAATTTGCATTCACGAATTCTGAATTAAAAGACTCGGTAACTGTATAGGTATATAATTTGCCGTTTAAAGAATATACAGGAGCCGGGGTTTTAAAAGTTATCGTATAAACCCAGATATTATCTCCATTTGCAGATTTTTCTACGCTTAGTGTATAATCCGTGTCTTCTTTAAATTCAATACTATCCGAATTATTCTTACTACCAGACTGAGTGGCTGCTGCAGCTCTTACTGTGAAATTAAGAGCCCTCTTAGTCTTATCACTTTCATCGTTAATATCAGGAAGTATCCAGTTACCATCGTTATCCTTACTATTCCACTCTTTATAGAAGGTAATAGTATCAAAGGTTTTGGAACTACTATATGTATTTAAGAAACATTCTGTCTTCTTGTTATTCTCAGCAGTATTTTTTAAGCTAATACCATTATTAGAAAAAGCCACACCAATAAATGTGCCATCAGTGCCAAGGTTCCCTGAAATAGCCGTATTACCATTTGTTGGTCCACTTCCATCAGCATCAGTATTGGTAGGATCCGCTCCATTAAGGGCAGCAGTATATCCCGGCATATCCCCTGTCATCTCAAGTGCATAATAAACGTATAGCTTACCACTTGGAGCAAAAATAGGGTAATCATTCCAGGTGATTGTAGATGTAGTATCTGAGAGGTTCTTTGTAGCTATTGTTTCAGCCACAAACTCTGCACTGGAAATATCAAAAGATGCTATTTCTTCGCCATATGCTCCGTTATTATAGCCATTTCCATCACTTTCAAGCTCCATTCTATAAAGCCTGAATGTAGCCTTTGCATAGGTATTCTGATAATCTTTTCCTGTTATATTCCACTGCTTGGTAATTTCAAAGTTTCTGGCATTGGTAACATTAGATACTTCAGTTGTAGTAGCAGGCGAAGACTCTTTTGTCTCTTTAACAAGAGTCTGATATACATTGGTAAGATCCGCAGAATTATCTGTATAACTTGGCTGCATGATCTCTGGCGGAAGTTCATTTCCTAATTCATTGTAAATTATCTCTTTTTGCGAATAGGTGTACTGATATCCCAGTTCGTCATATTTAGGAAATTCTGCATAGGCTGCTACTGTTCCATCAGCATTATAAGTTCCAAATGCATACAAGGACTTTTCTGAATTCAATTCTCTTGGAGAATTGGAGCCATCGTTTTTAGCTGTTCCATCCTCTGCTTTATTTTCCGAAACAGCTCTAGCTGAATATGCATTCTTTTTCGTTTCTGTAGATGCATCAGCTGCCACTTCCGGAACCTTATTGGCGGTGTCGTCATAAGCACTTTCTCTGAACAGATAAATAAGAGCCTTTGGCAATTTGTCCGCAAGAATACCCTCCGGAACATTTGTCCAAAGCTTTTTACCTTCCATATGGACTGTATCTGCAATGCTAACAAGGGTAAAACTTCCCTCTTTTGTAAGAAAAACACCATCTGATAACTTAACATCACTAGGGGTAGCGCTACTTTTTACAATAAACTGCTTGGTTGTAACAGAACCTTCTGTAATACTCTTTTCTTCAACCGCAGCAGAGTTATACTTATCCCCATCAAAAATATCCACCTGGTAATGCTTCGTTTCATACTTGGACGCAGCATTATTAAGGGTCTCAGCTACATAATAAACATAAACATTTCCGTCTTTATCTGCAGTAGGAAGCCCTGTATATACAACTTTCTGGATGAATTTGTTTCCATCCTCAACACTTTCCCATTTCTCAGTATAGGCTCCTTCATATTTTTGTATTGTGGATTCCTCACTATCAGCTCCTGCGGTCTTGTAGTACAAAGTATAGTACAAGTCAGGTCTTTGGCTGCTCTTTGCATAGTCATGCCATATTACATAGAATGAAACCTGATTTCTCTCACCTGCTGCCTGGTTGGTGTAGCCAAAGTTCTCAGTCATGAGAAGGCTGGTTATACCAGCTGGAACACTTACAGTTGCAGCTCCATTTGAGCCAGCAGTTGCACTCGAACTGCCAGTAGTAAATGAACTATATTTAAGAGCAGAGTTATCCAAGGTTGTCACTACATACCCTGTCGTAGTTGTATCCTTGGTAGCTTCTATATCTACTTCTTTTCTTTCTGTAGGCTTATCTACTTCAGCCTTATTAACACATAGAGTTTCTGTTGTCACCGGAGTTCCGGTGCAAATATACTCTTTGACACTGTAGGTATAGGTGTTTCCATTATCGTCATAAGCCGGATAATATTCCCCGCCATTTGTAAAGGTGACTTTTAGCTTATCTCCACTTGTTAGTGTCTTCTTTTCAGCATCTGAATATGTAGGGATATCTATGTATGCAACTTCTTCCTCATTGCCTTCTAGTTCTCTGAAAAGAGCAACTCTAAGGAAATCACCTCTTAGCTTCAGAACATTGTCAGAGTCATTCCAGGTCTTGGTAAATACAAAGCTTCTGCTGGCAAATCTGGTATTTGTAATGGTAAAGTTGTAGCCGCTTTCTGATTTATTTACAGAAACTTTGTAGCCAGGTTTACCGTTTGCATCGTTAACAACAGCCGGAATTACTCCGCCTGTAAGGTTACCATTTTCATCTATAGTCTGATTTTCGATTTCTCGATCATATTTTCCAGTAACATCGTTATACAAGGACGCTCTGATGCTCAGATGTTTTTTTATAGCCTCTGCACGTAAAGCTTTCTGTTTGTCTTCATCTGCCGCATCATAAACATTTTTTTCTTCATCAGTTATAAGGAAATCCTCTCCGTGAATCCATATATGATTTGCATAATCTTTTTCCTTCGAGAGAATAAGCGTGTAGTACTCACCCGAAATGGAATTTTTAACAGCTACAAAATTCCCATTATCATAATATCCAAATTCAACCTTTACATCAGATCTCTGGGATATATCAGAATCGTCATTCCAAACCTTCGACACTTCAATTCTGGACATAGAAGTCTGACCACCGGTATAGTTATTAACAAAAAGATTTATTTCTTTTCCCGTGGTAGTCTTATCATATTCTTTTCCATATTTGATTGATGTATCTACATTTGTCTCTTCAATACTATATACATACTGCCCGCCATCATCTGTATATGAAGGCACTTCAATGGCGGCCGTTTTCCAGGTCTTACCACCATTACTAATGTCAAAGCTCTTACTCTCTGAAGTACCACTTTCTGTATAAGTAATGGTAAAGATTCCTGTCTCACCAAGTTCATTTTCAGGCTTATTCAAAACTATGGTTGCATAATCAGATGCACTGCCTCCGTCCTGTGCCTGTTTAAGAATCAAAGTTACATTTCCGGTATTGCTACTGCTTCCGTCTATACTCCAGCTATCTCCGGACCAGGTCTTTGTAATGTACAGTTTTTTAGCACCATAAAGCTTATCAGTAACTGTGAAGGCAAATGATTCGACACCATCCTCTGTAACAGTATTACTTGCCTCTGAAGTAGTTTTGTAGCTGTAGTCATTTAAGGAATAAAGGGCAGTATATGTGCCATCAGTTTCACTATAAGAATAATCACTATCAGGTATTTCAGTCTTCAAGCCACTTCCCGATGTAACGCTTCTTTCAACTACTCTGAATTCATATCTTTCGCCTTTTCCATTGTAGAGATTTACCGCATCAAAAGAGCCGGTGACTTTCTTTTTACTTGAAGAAAATCCCGTAAGTGTAAGTGTAGCATCAGTATCCGTCCAAACATCTCCCTCTTTTTTCTGAAGGACAAAAGTGCACGCAGAATTAACATAGTCTGAAACCGCAGACACATTCCAGTATTTGGTTACCTTAGGAGAAATCCTGGCACTTCTGACATTACAGATACTGCCACCGTTTAAAACATAGTTGTTGGTGGATTCTCCTAAAAATCCGGAAGAATCATTGGTTCCCTCTGCTGCATTGTAATAATAGGTCTCATATAATTCAGACTCCGAAATCTCAGTTACGTAATAAACATACTCGTAACCCATTTCATCATATTTAGCCAGCTTAACACCCGGATCTGAACCTATAAATTTGCTCAAAGGAATTGCTATGCTGTTACCTGCGGTATCACCGGCATCTGCTTCTGCAAGAGTATAAGTATACTGCCTGGCATCTTTTGTAACAGGCGCTCCATCTGTCTGAGTTTTGTTCTCAGGATATCTCCAAAGATATAATGTGATTCCTTTACTTATGGCCAGCTTTCTTCGAGAAATGCTGTCTGCATCATTGCCATCGTACCAGACTTTGTTAAAAGAAAAATCTGCATCCCCGGTAATAGTCGCATAAATCTTCTGACCCGAATAGCACTTATCCGTGTCTGTGCTGTAGGTTCCATTGTCATAGGAAAACTTATAGGATAGTGTCTCAGAATCAGATTTTACATATGAATATGTATCATCTGTCATCTTGACATAGTAGACTATTGCATCACCGCTAACCGCATACAGAGGAAGCCCTGACATGGTATATTTCCATGAGGTCACATTTCCTTCATTGCTGCTCTCCCACTTAACCTCATAGGAGCCATCTGTCACTTCTACGGCGGCAGCACTTCCGGTCTGGCTATAGAATTTCATCCCGGTAAAAAGACCTGAAGTCGGTATATTAGGAATTTTACCTTGTCCACCTTTTCCTACTCTCCAGCTAAGAGTACCGGATATTTCATCAGAAAATGTCATCGAAAGGGTACTGCCTACACTTAGATATCCATCAGAATTAACACCTGAAATATTGTAGTAGGTGATATTATTATTACTTGTATTTAAAAAGTCATCAGAAAGCTTAATATACCATTGATACTCGGTTTCAGCAGATTTATTTTTAGGGAGTTTTTCAAAAGAAACTTTCCAGTTACTAAAAGAAGACATAGTTACAGTAGGATGATTAGATCCTTTTGTAACTAAAACTTTGGAAGAATCATCCACCAGTGTATACGAATCACCATCTTTATAATAAAGATTTATCTTTTCTGCTGCGGCAGCTGCTCCACCATCAGCAAACTCATAGCCATTTGAATAAGGTCTTTTCCCGGCAAAATTACGGTTATCCTGCCACTCTATAACAAAGCTTGGACTTGCAAGCTCCATTACAGAATTGCTTATAGTTATCTGTGATGTGGTCCATACTGCGTCATTGGAATCCTTTTGGGGTTTAAGCGTAATGTAACTATCCCCTGCTCCGCCATTTGGTGTATAACCGCTAACAGTATCAATCTTTATGCCATAGAAATCAGAAGGCATGTTGTAGGCGCCGCTTCCACCTTCTTTAGCATTTCCAGTTCCCTTCTCTATATAGACCGGAATTTCTGAAAATGTATAGTCAATAGTGGATGCCGTAACCGTGCAATTTGCCTCGGAAATCAGAAATGGCTCTCCAGAAACACCTTTTTCTCCCTCATATGTGTAATTACTTTTTATATTTCCGTAAAGATAAAGTTTGATAGTATCTGTATTTAGATCAAGAAGAGAAACATCCGAAAAAGTGACTTTAACACTTTGTGAAAAAGTCTTCCCGGTTGCATTTTCAAGATCAGCTAAAGAACTGGTAGTATTAGCATCAGTTTTTTTGACTGTTAATATGTAAGGCGAAAATCCATTGGTTTCAAACTCAAGATTTCCTTCATTATTAACCTCTGCCTCAACGGTATCATTTACCATTTCATCCGTAACATGGATAAGCTCAAGGTCCTCTGTATCATATTCGTTAAGATCAACATCTGAAGGCGGAGTTATAGTTACTTTTACAGTTTCGTCAAGAGGCACTTCTTCACCGTTTGCCATGACTGTAATATCATAAGCAAAAACGATATCTTTATCTTCACCTTCAATGAGTGATGCTGCATCATCTTCGCTCATCACCGATACTATAAGCTCACTTCCTTCAGGAAGATTACCCTCGACCTTAACACCCTCTTTTTCCAAAGTCATGTACTCAAGGACAGTCTCTTCCTTATCTTCAACGATGATTACAGTAATAGACGGAAGATCGGTAACAACATCATAGACATGGGGAATTTGAGGCACATAAACAAACTTTGCGCCTACTTCTTCAGACGTAAAGGTACCTTTGCTACTCTTTGAAGAATCTAGTTCCCAGGAAATATGCTCAAGAACTACCTGCTTTTCTGTTACTTCTGTTACTAATTCTTCTTTCTTCGTAATATCTTCTGTAGATTTATCCTCAGAATTCAGCTCATCAGCATTATTGCTATCTGCCGAAGTATCTTTCTTTTCAGATGCATATACAGTAAGAGGCTTAAAAAGATTATTCAGCCTTAAAGTAGACCTGGCTTCGCTATTATTCGCTCCGGATTCACCTTCTGAATTGCTTTCTTCGGAGCTTTTTTCAGGCTCATTGGCAGAATTATTTTCTTCACCTGATTGCTCTTGTACTTCTGTAGAACCGCTCTCTTTTGTAGTATCCGTTTCAGATGTATTATCAGATGCCTTTGTACCTGTATCTTCGGCATTCTCCGGAGCAGGTACATTATTATCTGTAGTTGATTCATTATTATCTGTATTATTAGAACCAGCTTCTGTATTTCCTTCACTGGCAGTATTTGCTTCACCGGCAGTATTTGAAGATTCTGCTGCGTCTTCCTTATTTGTTTCACCGGTACTGCTTTCTGTATGTGATTCTCCGCTGGTCTCATTGGTGTTCTTCTTATCCTCAGAATTTCCGCCAGCAGAAGTATCCGACTTATCTGTAGAACCTGCTTCACTCGATTTGTCCATAGAACTTGCTTCCCCGGACTTATCTGTAGAACCTGCATCACCTGATTTATCTGTAGAGCTTGCTTCGCCAGACTTATCTGCAGAACTTGCTTCTCCTGCCGCATCATGCGTCTTGCCGTCAGAAGTTTTTTCTTTGACAGAGCTAGCTTCCGAAGAACTATCACTGGAATTAGACGAATTCTTTTTTATATGGACTTCCCTAACAGTAACGTTAAGAGTATCGGGAAAAATTATTGCAGCTTCATCTGAGCCCACTACCAGATTCTGATTTGCAATTTCATCAGAAATGGGATCTATCGCCGTAATAGTAGGGGTTCCTTCATTTCCGTAGTACTTTGGTGATGCCATAACCATAGGTACCACAGCTCCATTTATCTCTGATGCCGCAATAAGTGCTGCTGTTATCAGCGCAACATTTCTCAAATGTCCATTCATAAAGAATCTCTCCAATCATCTAATGATTTTTCATCACAGAATTCCCCCAATCCCCCAAATTGTACTTATTCTTTATGATAACTTTTATGAATAAAATCCCCATTAACTTAGACTTAATTTCATCTAAATTTTAATAATGTCACATTTTCTCCCTTATAAGGTCCTGAGTATGTTTTATTTCTTCCCAGAATTCTCGGGAGGACATGCGGATGGCGCCGCCGCTCATGACTATTACCTGCTCGATGGCATCAGAGGTTGCAACAGTAACGCGATATTTCTTCCCTATTTCGTGGGCAGCTTTTTCTATATACTGATCTGCAGTCTCAGCCTCCTTGGTATAGATTACGGATAGCCCGGCATGCTCCTCGAGATGCTCAGTGCCACCACGAACCTTATAAGCATCAAATACCAGAATCACCTTCTCACGGCGAAATCCCTGGAAATTGATGAGTATATCAATAAGAAGATCCCTTGCCGCCTTAAGATCCTTTGCCGCAAGGCTCTTAAGCTCATCGGAAGCATAGATCACATTGTAGCCGTCCACCAAAAGATATTCCTTTTGCTGCTCGGAAATACGCTGCTCCTTAAGGCCTGCAAGCTTCTTAGCTGACAAGCTTACTTCTTTTTCTTCTCCATTCGAAGAACCATCTGCATTGCCAGCAGCCCTCATCGCTGCTTCCTGCCTTGCATATCTTCGCCTGTCTTCCTCAGTCTCAACATACCTGGGCTTTATAGTGCCATAGGTCCTTTCAAATATCTCCTTAAGCTCATTCTCAGTAAAGCGAATGTCCCGCTCAATCTCCTCAAACGTCCTGTCTTCATTCGTTTTACTTAAGCTTTTCGCCTGAAGCTTTTTAAGAGCCTCCATATCTATATTGTCAGTAAGATCCGTTCCTGTGTTTATGCCGTCTTCAGCCGTCCATGCCCTTTCAAGATGCATATGTGAAAAGACCTCGTCCCAGGGAATGATGGTTCCGGCGCCATGTGAACAGAAAACCGAAGCCGCAGGGTTCTCTGAATCAAACTCCGGATAATATCCCTTCTCATCCAGCACTTCCTGTGTATTATGGCAGGGCGCAAATCCGCTAAGCGTCGTAGTGATCGTTCCTTCTCCTCTTGTGTAGCTCTTAAGCTCCTGAGCATAGTCTCCTAAACTAGCGGCAGGTACTGTTCCCGTCACAACCGATTTACCATTCTCAACATCAGGAAGATTCACCTTTCCGCTCATCTTCTGAATATCCGTTAAAACTCGTCCCACATTTTCCTGCGGAACTTCAATTCTAAAATCCAAAACAGGTTCAAGCAGTACAGACTGTGCCTGCATAAGTCCCTGTCTGACAGCCCTGTAGGTAGCCTGCCTGAAATCGCCGCCCTCTGTATGCTTCTCGTGAGCCTTTCCGGTCAAAAGAGTGATCCTCATGTCCGTAATTTCTGAGCCTGTCAGCACACCCACGTGCTTCTTTTCCTGAAGATGAGTCATAATGAGCCTTTGCCAGTTCAGAGACAGCTGATCTGTACTACATTTATTATCAAAAGAGATTCCGCTTCCCGGCTCTGTTGGTTCCAATAAAAGATGAACCTCAGCATAGTGCCTGAGCGGTTCAAAATGCCCCACGCCCTCTACAGGCCCCGCAATCGTCTCTTTATATACCACCTGCCCCGGGCCAAACTTAACTTCAATTCCAAACCTTGTCATTATCAGATGATGAAGTATTTCCTTCTGAACCTCTCCCATCACCTGAACCATGATATCTCCGGTCGCTTCGTTTAGAGATACCAGCAGCATTGGCTCCTCTTCTTCCAATACCTTTATCTTCTTGTAAAAAGAAATAGTATCAACTTCATCGGGAAGTAATAACGCACAGGACAAAATAGGCTGAATAACCTCAGCGCTTGCATCCCCTTCAAGGCTGCCAAGCCCTTCTCCGGCCTTTGTATCTGATAGTCCTGAAACAGCTACTATCATCCCCGTATTCGCTTCAGGAAGAGCTTCAAATTTATCTCCGTTATAGAGGCGAATCTGATCCACCTTCTCGCCTCTGATGGTATCTCTCACCCTCAAAGTTCCGCCACATATCTTCATGTGCGTAAGACGGTTTCCCTGTCCGTCACGACTGATCTTATAGACTCTTGCTGCAAAATCAGCACTTTCATCATCCACGTTTACAGATGTTCCAAAAGATTTAAGCACAGTTAATAGAGCCTTCACACCCTCAAGCTTAAGTGCAGATCCAAACACACAAGGAAAGCACCTGCGTCCTGACACGAGTTCAAATACATCCTTTGGTTCAATTTTCCTTCCCTCAAGAAATTCAGCCAAAAGATCATCGTCGCAGACAGCCAGTTCCTCCTGAAAAGCAGCATCCTCAAGAGAAACAAGCTCATCCTTATCTAAAGCTTTAACCGCCGTTGGCATAAAGGAAATACAGTGATTACTAAGTCCTTCGTATAGCTGTCCTATAATCTCCTGCCTGTCAGCCCCGGGCTGGTCCATTTTATTTACAAAAAGAATTGTTGGAACCTTGTAATGATCAAGAAGCTTCCAAAGAAGACGCACCTGGCCTGTTACGCCATCCGCAGCGCTTATGACCAGAATCGCCATATCAAGAACCTGAAGGGTACGCTCCATCTCAGGTGAAAAATCCGCATGACCGGGAGTATCCAGAAGTGTGAAATCAATATCTTCATACTGGAAAACAGCCTGTTTAGAAAATATAGTAATGCCGCGGGAACGCTCAAGTTCATAGCTGTCAAGAAATGCATCCTGATGGTCCACGCGGCCAAGTTTTCTGATTGTGCCGGAGGTATATAAAAGCGCCTCCGACAAAGTAGTCTTTCCGGCATCAACATGTGCCAGAATTCCAATTGTAATATTTTTATTCATAAATTATTCAACCGGGCTATAGGCAATCTTCACATTAATATCCTGATTGTAATTGCCAAATCCTCTTCCAAAGATAGTAAGACCTCCCACATGCTCGGCATTCTCAGGCACAGCCAGCTTGAACTTGATGGCACTCTTTGAATTGAATTCAAACTGATCTATTGTAATATCAGAAATCTTCAGTCCATCAATAAAGGTCCCCTTATGGTTTATAACTAACATTTTGAGCATACCATACTGATTCCAGTTAGGGAACCACCAATCAGGAGTAAAAATACCCTTTACGTCGCCAAAATCTCCGGGGGATGTCCAGGTGCCAAGCAGTGTCTCATTCAGGTAAAAATGAATATCTGATGGCCATACATTATTGACTCCCGGTGCTTCACTGCTAAGCTCAGCAGAAATACAGATCTCATCTATCTTCTGATTAAAGGGTACGAAATTCGGAATGCCATATTCCACATATCCCCTTGTAAACCATAAAATATCAGCCTCGTATCGTTCAGGATGTGCGAAATATCTGGTATCATCCACTTCACCAATAAGCTTCTGGTTAGAAGCAAGTCCACAGGTTGGGTATACCTCAAAGTCATTGAAAAGTCCCACCTTGATATCTGACACATAGACATTCTCATTCTTGGGAGCATCCTGAATATCGATCAGAATCTTGTCCATATTGACTGTGCATACCTTCTGATTGCCGTGACCTGACGCTTCACCTGATACCTTCACCAGACCGCATTCCTCAAGCTTACGGATATGACTTGTAAGCGCGCCATTAGTAATCTTAAGCCTGCTGGCAAGTTCATTCATATTCATGCCACTTTCCTTGATCAGAATATTGATGATCTCAATACGTACCTCTGAACCAAGTGCCTTGAACAATTCTAATCCTTCATCCAGATTCTTAATGTGAAGCATGTGTTATACCTTCCCCTTTTTATCTTATGCTTGGTTGACTCTTGAATCACCTATTCACGAAACAAGCAGTAAATGCGCATTTCTGTCTGAACAGTAACTCTGTAATTTCATCTACGAATACATACTAAAGTCATCTTTAACATTTAGTAAAATATTTCATTTATTATTATATAAAATAGACTAGTTTAATTCAATCTAAAACAAATATATTTTTTACCTAAAAAAATTCAAAAGAAAACTGCTGCCCTTCAAAATTCATAAAGGTCAGCAGTTATTCATTCACACATATAAATAGTTCTAATACTCAGCGTCAAACACTCTATGTAAGTCGAACATTACTATCTTACGCATTGTGCTCAAGAAGATAATCGTTAAGTGCGTCTGTAATCTCTTCGCCATCGATTCCGTGAACAGCACATGCCTCAGATAAAGACTCCATCTGAGATGCAGGACAATGAATACATCCCATACCGCACTCCATAAGGAACTGTGCTGCAAGAGGATGCTTTGTAATGATATCACCTACAAGCATATCTGCAGTTACAATATTCTCATCCGCACTTCCTGCGTTCTCTTTCATAATCTCTTCACTCATTTTTGTATCCTCACTTTCCTCATTACCAAAGAATAAATCTCTTAAAGCTCCCATATTATTTCCTTTCGAGCTATTATATTTCGATTGCACAAAATCGATTGTACTCCGAAAGAAACCATTTTGCAAGTTAAATGTTAAGCTTCCTCGAAAGTAAACAATCTGGTATCGCCTGTTCTCATAATGCGAACATCCTGATTATACCCGGTTCCGGCAAAGCTTGGATTAAGAGCAAGTCCGTGGCAGCACAGTGCAGCGCCGGTAGAAAGAGCCTTCTGCTCTTCACCGTTCATGTGAACAACCTTATCCATGATGTTATGGATAATGCCATCCTGTTTAACATGAACAGGAGCTACAGCATTCACAAGACTTCCAAATTCCTTGAGGCTAAGCGGCACAACGCGGTTAACAACATTGTACATCTTATCCTCAGAAAGCCCCATGCACTTAATCTTTCTGTAATCATTATTAGGTCTTGAACCCTTTTCTACAGCAAAGGCAACTGCCTTCTTCTTGTCCTTACTAACTATCATATATCCGTAATCAGGAAGTCTGTAGTAGTCACCAAACTGGAATACTTCTCTCCACTTCTTGTAGAACTCAACCTGATCAGTCACTATCTTTTTATCCCCATCTGACATCTCGCACAGATTCAGCTCATATCCAAAGCATCCGGGACATGCAATCTCAAACCTGGTCTCCAGAGGAACTGTATTAAGTGTCTGATGGTTAGGACATGCAGAAACATGAGCGCCCACAGTACTTGCAGGATAGCCATAGCTATAGCCTCTCTGAATATCAAGTCTGCAGAAAGCATCTGTATCATCACTTCCCCAAATCTGTGGGAAATAACATAAAATACCAAGATCAAATCTGTTTCCTCCTGCTGAGCAGCCTTCGAAAAGAATATTCGGGAAGCTCTCCGTAAGCTCCTTCATAATACGGTACAGTCCGATGTAGTATCTGTGCTGGAATTCACACTGTCTCTCAGCAGGAAGACTCTTTGAAAATCTATCGGAAAAGATCCTGTTCATATCCCACTTAACATATGAAACATTCCCTGCGGAAAAGACCTTCTTCATAGCATCAATGATATAATCCTGAACCTCTTTTCTTGAAAGATCCAGATTCATCTGATTACGGCCTTTGGAATGCGCTTTTCCGGGAACAGATACAGCCCAATCAGGATGAGCCTTGTAAAGATCACTTTCCTCATTGATCATCTCCGGCTCAACCCAAAGACCAAACATCATACCAAGTCCGGTTATCTTATCCGCAAGCTCCTTTATTCCTCCGGGAAGCTTTTTCTTATTCTCATACCAGTCGCCAAGAGATGAAGTATCATCATTTCTTTGACCAAACCAGCCATCATCCATTACAAATAGCTCAATTCCGCACTTATTCGCCTCTTTAGCCAAAGACACAAGTGAGTTCTGAGTTATGTTGAAATATGATGCTTCCCAGCTGTTTATAAGGATTGGTCTTTCCTTATCTCTCCAAACGCCTCTTACAATGTGCCTTCTGACAAAATCCTGCATATTTCTGCTCATGGCATTCATTCCATCAGCACTGTAGGCCATTACTGCTTCAGGTGCCTCGAACTTTTCGCCCGGTTCAAGAAGCCAGTTAAATCCAACAGGCTGGATACCTGCCACAAATCTGCTCATATTCTTGGCATTAGAAGAAAGTGCCTCATAGTGGTTACCACTGTAAACCAGATTGAAACCATAGCACTCCCCATGACTGTCATCTGCATCCACGTCACTCACTATCACAAGTGGATTTGATCTGCTTCCTGACTCGCCTGCTGCAAGTTCTTCACAGACCACTTTTCCACCGGTGCAGACAGACTCATGGATTCCCATTTCATCAGCCCATCTTCCATGGAAAGAGGTAAGCTTCATGGCCGGTGTATCGAACTCAATCTGAGTACTAAGAAGTCTCTCTATCTTAACATTCTTATCACTGTCATTATAAAGAACTGCACTTCTTGTTATAACATCAGTATCAGGAAATACCGTATAAACAAGCTCCAGCCTCGTGCCATAGCCTGCATCCTTCAAGGTCAAAATAAGCTGCTGAACCTTATCCCAGTGTCCATCATCATTTCTCTCACGTCCGTCAAAAGATCCGGTTCCGTCATCATAGGATGATGGCAGGCTATCAAGAGCTGCCTTTCCGTCCTCAATCCTAAAGCTATCATATAAAAAATCCACAGTTGTATTGCCATCTTCATACATCAGCTCTACAAAAGGATCCCTGATATCGCCCTTTCCAAAAGAAGAAACCTCAAGCCCCAGCATCTCAAGGAAAATATCCTTGTGCTCGTCAGAATAGACATTCATATTGCCACCGCCAAACTGATGCTTGGCTCCAATAGCTTCTGAAACTGCCTCCAGGCCGCTTTTACCATTTTTAAAAGCATCCTCAAGTTTTCCTGCCGCAATTGCTTTTTTGTAATTATATTTAGAGATCAGAGATCCGCCAAAATGAACATGCTCAAGATGCCCTGAAGCTTTTTTCCTAAACAAATATGAAACATTTGCTGTCTGTAATAAAAAGAGATTACCATCTGCAAAAATCAATTCTATACCCTCCAATAATCATAAAAGAACTTATCTAAAGTCCTTTCACTAACCGCATAATGATTTATATCTTAAGTCCGTTTATGATAACATCGATCATTCTGTTAAGTGACTCTTCGTAGCTGTACTCTGTTCTAGCAAGTTCCTCAGAACTAAGGAACTTCTCGATCGAACCTTCAACCATAAGCTTAATGAGCTGAATTGGCACTCTTTTGATAAGTCCCTGATCCATTGCCTTTTTAAGAAGCTTCTCAGTCTCGCCCCAGTCGCTCTCAATTCTCTC
The DNA here is from genome assembly GCF_947169445.1 of uncultured Butyrivibrio sp. GTDB lineage: Bacteria > Bacillota > Clostridia > Lachnospirales > Lachnospiraceae > Butyrivibrio. Next base: position 57,890 of record NZ_CAMVPU010000024.1, read on the forward strand.
AGCCACCTTCAGATATACCTTAGGGTACTTCTCTTTTAACTGATAAACTCGTCTAAAATCAATATTCTTGTAGTTATCAGGCAGGCAGACAATGAGCTTGGATATCTTGTCCACCAGATCCAGTGAATCATCCGCTACTATCTCTGCCTCTTTTTTCTTAATGGCAGAAAAACCATAATCTACCGTAGCAAAAAACAGTTCGTCCTTATCATTAAATTCCTTATAAATAGTCTTTTTACTAATGTGAAGTTCCCTGGATATATCATCCATGGTAAACTTCATCCCCTTCTGATTGAATTGATCGATTACCGCGTCCATGATCAATTGTCTTGTATCTTCCAAAGTAGTCCCTCCTTTTACCGGTCGCAGACCCATTCTGCGCCGTCACCTCATAATAAAAAATAACCTTCCCCAGAAAAAAATATTACATACCCTTAAGTACTTCTTTTAAATACTCCCAAACATTTGCAGAAGACTTAACTGAGAGCTTTTCCTTAAATGAATGGATATCCTGCATATCAGGTCCGATGGAAATGCAGTCAAGATTCTCAATCTTCTCACTAAGGATTCCGCACTCAAGTCCTGCATGAATAGCCTGAAGCACTGGCTCTTTTCCATACATATTCTGATAAACCTTCACCATGTGGTCTCTAAGCTCAGAATGCTGACGATACTTCCAGCCTGGATACTCTCCGCTTACAGTTACATCTGCACCAAAAAGCTCTCCAATAGTAAGAAGCTTACCAATCAGAACCTGCTTGGAAGACTCTACGCTGCTTCTGACTGACTGTTCAAGTGTAACCACATTTCCTTCTGTCTTGATGATTCCAAGGTTAAGGGATGTCTCCACAAGTCCCTCCACCATTGCGCTCATATCCTGAACACCGTCCGGCATAATGCTTATCATCTTAGAAAGCTTCTGGGTTGAAACATATGCAAATGCCTCATAGGAGCCTGCTTTCGCTTCTCTGGTAAAAGAAATATCAAGGCCGTCATCTTTGCCTTCAAGCTCGCCTTTTATCTCAGCAAAACATTTTTTAACTATCTCAGAAGCCTTTTCTACATTTGCTTCATCAGTTACAAATTCAAAGTATGAAGAAGCTGGAATTGCGTTATCTGCAACGCCCCCTCCAATCTCTATAAGGCTTATATTGATCTCCTTAGAAAGACTATTCATAACTCTTCCTGCTATGATGTTGGCATTTCCTCTTCCGAACTTTATCATCTCTCCGGAATGACCGCCAAGGAGACCTGAAATGCTGATGTTGCACTTAACACCGTTTACACTAACTCTCTCCATTGGAACCTTGGAATAAACTCTTGCTCCACCTGCACAGCTTGTAATGAAGACGCCTTCCTCCTCATTATCGATATTGATCATCCTCTTGCCCTTTAATGAGGAAAGATCAATAGCTGCCGCACCAAACATTCCGGTCTCTTCGTTGGTAGTGATAACAACCTCAAGAGGAGGATGTGCAATAGAATCTGAATCCAAAAGTGCAAGGCAATAAGCAACTGCTATTCCGTCGTCACCGCCAAGGCTTGTGCCCTGTGCCCAAACATACTCACCGTCTGTGGTAACTCTAAGTCCTTCGCTCTTCATGTCGATATCGCAGGTGTCTTCTTTAACAGCTACCATATCCATATGTCCCTGAAGGATTACAGGCTCTTTATCCTCATATCCTGCTGTTCCCGGAGCCTTGATGATTACATTAAGCTCACTATCCTGCGAAACTTCAAGGTTTCTTTCTTTTGCAAAAGAAACCAGATAATCACTTATCTGTTTTAAATTGCCGGAACCGTGAGGTATATTACATAATTCCTCAAAAAAATGAAATACTTCCTTTGGTTCAATATTTTCTAACTTCGCCATATCCGTTCACCTCAATCTTAATCTATAGAAATATTCATTAAACGAAAAATAGGAGTATCGAATACTCGATACTCCTACATTTTATCTTATAAAAACTATTTTTACAACAAAAGTTTCCAGAATAAATTTCTTTTAACTTATTATGCAATCTTAGACTTTGCAAGCTCTGCAAGTGTCTTGAATCCTTCTGCATCGTTTACAGCGAGCTCAGCAAGCATCTTTCTGTTGATGTCTACGCCAGCAAGCTTAAGACCATGCATCATGTTGCTGTATGAAAGACCATTGATTCTAGCTGCAGC
>NZ_CAMVPU010000025.1 GCF_947169445.1 uncultured Butyrivibrio sp.
CTTAAGGGCTCAGATGTATCTGAGGATGAGATCAATGATCTTAACGATGAACTTCAGAAGATCACAGATAAGTTTATCAAGGACATTGATGTGGCTGTTGAAGAAAAGAATAAAGAAGTAATGACAGTCTGATGACTGGATTAATGCATGAGATATTCTGCTACTTGCGGGATATCTCATGATTTCAAATTAACAAAATGAGAGAGTAAATATGGATAATGTTTCAAATGTTCCGCAGCATGTTGCGATAATTCTTGATGGAAATGGCAGATGGGCAAAAGCAAAAGGAATGCCCAGAAGCTATGGCCATGTGCAGGGCGGTAAGGTCTTGGAAGATATTCTGGTTGATGCCGATGACATCGGAATTAGGTATTTAACTGTTTATGCCTTTTCGACTGAGAATTGGAACAGGCCTGCAGATGAGATTTCTGCGCTTATGGGGCTTCTAAAGAATTATTTGAAGACCAGTATCAAGAAATGTATGAAGAATAATGTAAGATGCCGGGTTATCGGTGATAAGAGTGGGCTTTCCGAGGAACTTCAGGAGGCTATTGCCAAAATGGAAGAGGCAACAGCAGGAAATACCGGGCTTACTTTTACCATAGCTATCAATTATGGCGGAAGAGATGAGATTACCCGAGCTGTGAAAAAGGTTGCTGCCAAGGTTGAGAGCGGCGAACTTAAGGCATCGGAGATTACTGAGAAGATGATTGCTGATAATCTTGATACCTTTGATATGCCGGATCCGGATCTTTTGATCAGAACCTGTAATGAACAGCGTATCTCTAATTATTTGTTGTGGCAGTGCGCTTATACAGAGTTTTATTTTACTCCTGTTGCCTGGCCGGATTTTAACAGAGAAGAGCTTTTGAAGGCTGTTGAAGCATATGGTAACAGAACTCGTAAGTTTGGCGGATTAAAAACTTGATTGTAAGGCTGGTATGTTGATTTGAAGACTAGAGTTATTAGCGGAATTGTTATTGGAGTAGTGCTGGCTGTTGTTCTGATTTCTGGAGGATATCTTCTGGCTGCCACGCTGCTTGCAGTTTCCTATATAAGCTTTTTTGAACTTACAAGAGCTACTGGAATACATGAACAGGGGAAGAGATGCAATGCACTTGAACTATGTGGCTATGTGTCTATTGTGGTTCATTACGTGCAGATGATATTGATAAGGGACTACAGATATTATGTGTTTTCTATAATGTTTGCGTTCTTTCTTATTATGGCCTGCTACGTGCTTACGTTTCCTAAGTTTACGGCAACCATGGCCATAACTACTTTTTTCTGCTTTGTATATGCTCCGGTGAACATGTCATTTGTATATTTGCTGAGGATCAGGACTCTTGGTATTTATTTTGCCTGGATTCCTTTTATAGCCTGGGTGTGTGATACATCTGCATATTTTGTGGGAAGAGCCTTGGGTAAACATAAGCTGGTTCCGAAGCTTTCACCTAAGAAGACTGTGGAAGGCGCCATTGGCGGAGTGCTTGGGTCAGTACTTGTGGGACTTATTTTTGGTATTGTGTTATATGTGAATGAGGCTCATAATGTTGCTACAATCATAGTTCTTGTACTGATCACATTTGTGGGAAGCATAATCGCTCAGCTTGGAGATTTGCTTGCATCCGGAATCAAGAGAGATCATAATATTAAGGATTACGGACAACTTATCCCAGGGCATGGCGGTATTATGGATCGTTTTGACAGCGTGATATTTGTGATACCTTGTATCTACTTTATGGCGGCTGTTCTTGTTCCACTGATAAGATGAATATTTAACCCCTTTTCGCAAGAAAAGGGGGATTTTTATAAATGTTATTGAGGTATTAAAATGGGAAGAAATATTGTACTATTAGGGTCTACCGGTTCGATAGGAACCCAGACTCTTGATGTGGTTAGGAATAATCCTGATGAGATTAAGGTAATAGGACTTGCGGCAAATCGCAGAGTAATAGACGTTGAGAAACAGGTAAGGGAATTTAAGCCAAAGTATGTCTGCATGTATGATGAAGAGGCTGCCAGGGACCTTCAGGTAAAAATACAGGACACAGGAATCAAGGTCCTTTCCGGTATGGAAGGGCTTTTGGAGATTGTATCAGTGCCGGAAGCTGACACAGTTCTTACTGCTGTTGTTGGAATGATCGGAATCCAGCCTACTATCAGAGCTATAGAAAGTGGTAAGGACATTGCACTTGCCAACAAGGAGACTTTGGTTTGTGCAGGTCATATTATTATGCCTCTTGCTGCGCAGAAGAATGTGAAGATTCTTCCTGTTGACAGTGAGCATAGTGCTATTTTTCAGTCCCTTAATGGAGAACCCAGGGATAAGGTTGAAAAGATTCTTTTGACTGCAAGCGGCGGTCCTTTCAGAGGCAGAAAAAGAGATGAACTTGCTGCCATGACAGCTGCAGACGCCCTTAAGCATCCGAACTGGGATATGGGGCCTAAGGTTACAATAGATTCTTCATCTCTCGTAAATAAGGGACTTGAAGTCATGGAGGCAAGATGGCTCTTTGACGTTAGTCTTGATAATATTCAGGTGGTTGTTCACCCTCAGAGTATTGTTCATAGTGCAGTACAATACGTGGATGGCGCAGTGATCGCGCAGCTTGGAGTGCCGGATATGAAACTTCCGATCCAGTATGCACTCTTTTACCCGGACAGAAGACCTATGGCAGAAAAGAGACTTGATCTGTTCGAGCTTGGAAGTCTGACATTTGAAAAGCCTGATATTGAAACCTTCAGGGGGCTTAAGCTTGCTTTTGATGCAGCTTATGCGGGAGGCAGCATGCCTACTGTATTTAATGCAGCCAATGAAATGGCAGTAAAGGCCTTCCTTAAGGGAGATATTAAATATCTTGAGATTTATGACATGATTGAAAGAGCCATGGAACATCACAAGAGAATTGAGAACCCTGATGTGGCAGCAATTCTCGCAGCAGAGAAGGAAACCTATGAGTATCTTGGGTAAAGAGTGAGTGTAAGTTTTTTACTATAGATATCTATGTGCAGAAAATGAAGGTTTTAGGAGCAATATGATAGTTAGTGTAATTATCTTTTTTATAATATTTGGAGTTTTGGTTGCATCCCATGAGTTTGGGCACTTTATTGTGGCTAAGTCAGGGGGCATAAGGGTAAAAGAGTTCTTTATCGGAATGGGACCTACTATTTGGAAGAAGCAAAAGGGCGAGACTTTGTATAGTATCAAGCTCCTTCCGATTGGAGGAGCCTGTGTCTTTGACGGAATGGACCCTGTGGCAGAGGAAAAAGAAGGATATGATGAGCATTCATTCCTAAACGCTCCGGTTTGGCGTAGAATAGCCACTTTATTTGCGGGACCCTTTGCTAATTTTGTGATTGCTTATATTCTGGCTGTTATTCTGGTTAGCTTTTCCACCTGGAGTTTTCCTGTTATCAACAATGTAACAGAAGATTCTGCTGCAGTTGAAGCTGGGATGCAGATTGGAGATAAGTTTATAAGCGTAGATGGCGAGAAGGTTTACATGGCTTCAGAGGTAACACTGATATCTCAGTTTGCAGAAGGAAGTCCTATGGAAATCGTATATGAGCGCGATGGAGAACGCCATACTACAACTCTTGTGCCCAAGTATAGCGAAGAAGCCGGAAGATATTACATGGGAATCTATCTTGGTGAATACGGCAGGATTCAGGGACCAAGCGCTCTTAAATATGCCTGGTATGAAGTCAGATATAATTTCAAGGCTACCTACAGAAGTCTGGCTCTTTTATTCAAAGGTAAGGTTACTGCCGACGATGTATCGGGACCTGTTGGTATGGTGAAGATTGTGGATGATACCTACGAGGAGGTTAAGCCTTACGGTATATCAGCAGTTATACTGACAATGCTTTCACTTACGGTTCTTTTATCGGTTAACCTTGGTGTGATGAATCTTTTGCCAATACCGGCACTTGATGGTGGAAGACTTGTGTTCCAGTTTATCGAAGTTATCTTTGGTAAGCCTGTTCCTCCTGAAAAAGAGGGACTTGTGCATATGATAGGAATGGTTGCACTTTTGGGACTTATGGTATTTGTTCTGTTTAATGACATCACGAAATTTACCAGATAAGTGGAAATATAAGGAGATTTAAAAATATGGCATATAGAGATAATACAAAGGTCATTCATATAGGCGACAGAGTCATAGGCGGCGGAAATCCAATCCTTATCCAGTCCATGACTAATACAAGGACAGAGGATGTTGAGGCTACCGTTAATCAGATTCATCGTCTCGAGGAGGCTGGCTGTGAGATCATCAGAAGTACAGTTCCGACACTTGAAGCAGCCAAAGCCCTTGGTGAGATAAAAAAACAGATTCATATTCCAATTGTTGCGGATATTCATTTTGATTATAAAATGGCAATTGCTGCCATGGAAAATGGTGCAGACAAGATCAGAATCAACCCCGGTAATATTGGTTCCAAGGACCGTATTGCGGCTGTTGTTGCCTGTGCCAAGGAGAGAAATATTCCAATCAGAGTTGGCGTTAACAGCGGCTCTTTGGAAAAAGACCTTGTGGAGAAATATGGCGGTGTAACTGCAAAGGGACTTGTGGAGAGCGCCCTTGATAAGATTGGTATTATTGAAGATCTTGGCTATGACAACATGGTTGTCAGCATTAAGTCTTCGAATGTTATGCTTTGCGCAAAAGCGCATGAACTTCTTGCGCAAAAGTGTCAGTATCCGCTTCATGTTGGAATTACTGAGGCCGGAACTTTATACGGAGGAAATATCAAATCTTCTGTAGGCCTTGGAATAATCTTAAGTCAGGGAATTGGCGATACTATCAGAGTGTCACTTTCAGGGGATCCTGTTGAAGAGATTAAGACAGCCAAGTTTATTTTAAGAACTTTGGAACTTAGAAAAGGCGGAATCGAAGTTGTATCCTGTCCTACCTGTGGCAGAACCAAGATTGATCTTATCGGACTTGCCAATCAGGTTGAGACTCTTGTGCAGAAGTATCCTTTAAACATCAAGGTTGCAGTAATGGGATGCGCTGTAAATGGCCCTGGAGAGGCCAAAGAGGCTGATATAGGAATAGCCGGAGGAGACGGTGAGGGGCTTCTCATCAAAAAAGGTGAGATTGTAAAGAAAGTTCCAGAGAGTGAACTTTTGGATGTGTTAAAGAACGAATTGGATAATTGGAATGAGTAAAAGTTTTTTTGAGGTTTTTCCATCTCTGAAGCTGGATGATCGTACCAAAGAGGCCATGGAACAGACCATGGTAGAAAAGGTCTCCACTACGAGAAAACAGGATTTTATCAGAATATATATTTCGAGTAACAGACTGATAGATAAGGCAGACATATTAAGGGCTGAATCAGGCATCAAGAAGCAGCTTTTTGGCAATCAGGAGCTTACTATCAAGATATACGAGAAGTTTAGTTTATCTGCTCAGTATACTCCTGAGAACCTGATTGATATTTACCGGGAAAGTATAGAAATGGAGCTAAAAGACTATGACCGTATGGAGTATAGTCTTTTTCGTTCTGCCCAATTTGTCTATCCGGACGGGAATAATATAGTTCTTCAGCTTGAAGACAGCGTGGTTGGTAAGAAAAAAGCTCCCGACCTTGTTAGGGTATTGTCCAAGATCATTAATGAAAGATGCGGCCTTACTGCCTGTATTTCTCCTCAGTTTGTGAAGATTGAGAAAGAGGACAAGGAGCCTGATTACTCTGAGGAAGCTGCTCTTATGGCCAAGAGGCTTGAGGAGCAGGAACAGCAGTCTGAGGAAAAGAAAAAGAAGAAAGAAGAGCAGGCAGCTGCAAAGGCAGAAAAGACTGTGGAGAAAAAAGAAGCCATGCAGCCTGCTGATAACGCTACTAAGACAGCTTCTAACGTTGAAAACGGTAAAGGCGCTTTTTCTGCCGGAAAAGGAAAATGGACAGGAAGAAGAAATGACTTTGGCGGTGGTTACAAGAAGTCAGATAATCCTGATGTTATTTTTGGACGTGACTTTGATGATGAGACCATGAAGCTTGTTGAACTTGTGGGCGAGCTTGGTGAAGTTACCATCCACGGTAAGATTATAGCCTATGATCAGAGAGATATCAGAAACGAAAAGAGTATCATGATTTTTGATATCACTGATTTTACTGATTCCATAACGGTCAAGATGTTTGTAAAGACTGAGGATGTACCTGAGATCACCAAAGAAATTAAACCCGGTGCTTTTGTTAAGATTAAAGGTATCGCCGCTGTTGATAAGTTTGACCATGAACTTTCAATTCAGTCGGTTGTAGGTGTTAAGAAGATTCCTGACTTTACTACAAAGCGTGTAGATAATTCAGATGTTAAGCGAGTTGAGCTCCACTGCCATACCAAGATGAGTGATATGGACGGTGTATCTGAGGTTAAGGATATTGTTAAACAGGCCTATAAATGGGGAATGCCGGGAATTGCAATCACGGACCACGGCGTTGTTCAGGCGCTTACAGATGCCAACCATGTCTGGGAGGATCTGTATTCCGGAGAGAATAAGAAGAGGAAAGAAAACGGAGAGCCTCCTATCGAGAGACAGGATTTCTTTAAACTGGTACTGGGAGTAGAGGCTTACCTTGTTGATGACTTAAAGGAAATTGTAGTTAACGATAAGGGACAGCCCTTGGATGATACCACCTTTGTCGTATTTGATATAGAGACAACAGGTTTTTCTCCTATTAAGAATAAGATAATAGAAATTGGTGCTGTTAAGATAAGAAACGGTGAGATTATTGATAGGTTTTCAGAGTTCATCAATCCCCAGGTGCCGATTCCTTATAGGATAGAAAAACTCACAAGTATCAATGATGAGATGGTTATGGATGCGCTAACCAGAGAGGTTATCATTCCTAAGTTTGTGGAGTTCTGTAAGGATGCAGTTTTGGTTGGACATAACGTTGCCTTTGATATCAGCTTTATTAATCAGAACTGCCAGGACCTTGGAATAGATGTTGATTACACTACAGTTGATACCCTGTGGCTTGCGAGATATTTTTTCCCGCTGCAGGCAAAGCATACATTGGATGCGGTTGCTAAGACTTTGAATGTTGTTCTTGATCATCACCACAGAGCTGTAGATGATGCAGAATGTACAGCACTTATTTTCAATAAGTTTGTTCCTATGTTAAAAGAGCAGAAAGCTCAGAACCTTACCGATGTAAATGTGCTTGGAAAGCCAACACCGGATATGATCAGACATTTAAGGCCAAATCACTGCATTATCCTTGCTAAGAATACTCTGGGCAGGGTTAATCTCTATACTCTTGTAAGTAAGTCACATATTGATTATTTCAGAAGATTTCCTTTGATTCCAAAGAGTGAGCTTCTGAAATACAGAGAGGGACTTATTATTGGTAGTGCCTGCTGCGCAGGTGAGCTTTACGGCGCAGTTGTGGAGGGAAGACCTCCGGAAGAAATAGCTGGTCTTGTTAATTTTTATGATTATCTTGAGATTCAGCCGGTGGGTAACAACCACTTCATGGTTGATTCCGAGAGATACGAGGACATCAATTCTGATGATGATATCAGGGAGATAAATAAAGAGATAGTAAGGCTTGGAGAGCAGTTCAATAAGCCTGTTGTTGCTACCTGTGACGCGCACTTTTTGAATCCTGAGGATGAAATCTACAGGACCATCATCATGGCCGGAAAGGGTATGAATGATGAGGAACCGGCGCCTCTTTTCCTTAGAACTACAGAGGAAATGATGGCTGAATTTGACTACCTTGGCGGTGATAAGGCAAGGGAGATTGTTATAGATAACACCAGGAAAATTCTTGATATGTGCGACAGTATCTCGCCTGTACGACCTGATAAATGTCCTCCGGTAATCGAGAATTCAGATGAGATTCTTACTAAGATCTGTTATGACAAGGCTCATGAGATTTATGGTGATGATCTTCCTGAGATAGTTAAAGAGCGTCTTGAGCGTGAGCTTAATTCGATTATTAAGAATGGTTTCGCGGTTATGTATATTATCGCTCAGAAGCTGGTTTGGAAATCCAATGAGGATGGGTATCTGGTAGGATCCCGTGGTTCTGTAGGATCTTCTTTTGTTGCATTTACATCAGGTATCACGGAGGTTAATTCCTTAAGCCCTCATTATGTGTGCCCGAAGTGCAAATACAGTGACTTTGACTCAGAGGATGTACTTAAGTACGGTGGTAATTCCGGCTGTGATATGCCGGATAAAAGATGTCCTAAGTGCGGTGCAATGCTGTACAAGGACGGATTTGATATTCCTTTCGAGACGTTCCTGGGATTTAAGGGTGATAAGGAGCCTGATATCGACCTTAACTTCTCCGGTGAGTACCAGTCCAAGGCTCACAAGTACACGGAAGTTATTTTTGGCTATGGTCAGACCTTCAGAGCCGGAACTATAGCATCTCTTGCTGATAAGACGGCCTATGGTTTTGTAAAAAAATATTATGACCAGATCGGAGCCAGCAAAAGAAAGAGTGAGATAAACAGAATAGTTCAGGGCTGTACCGGAATCAGGCGTGGTACAGGTCAGCATCCCGGCGGAATCATTGTTCTTCCGGTGGGAGAGGATATCAATTCCTTCTGTCCCGTGCAGCATCCTGCCAATGATATGACAACGGCTACAATTACAACTCATTACGATTATCACTCAATTGACCATAACCTGTTAAAACTTGATATTCTGGGACACGATGATCCTACTATGATCAGATTCCTTCAGGATTGTACAGGACTTGACCCTAAGCTGGTGCCACTTGATGATAAGAATGTCATGAGTCTTTTCATGAATACAACTGCTCTTAACGTAACTCCCGAGCAGCTTGGAGGAACCAAGCTTGGATGTCTTGGTCTTCCTGAGTTTGGTACCGACTTTGCGATGCAGATGGTTATTGATGCCCAGCCTACATCTTTGTCTCACCTTATCAGAATTTCTGGTCTGTCCCATGGTACAGACGTATGGCTCGGCAATGCCCAGACACTTATTCAGGAAGGTAAGGCTACAATCGATACCTGTATCTGCTGTCGAGATGATATCATGATCTATCTTATTCAGAAGGGACTGGATAAATCCGAGTCCTTCAAGATCATGGAGGCAGTTCGTAAAGGAAAGGTTGCTAAGGGTAAAGAGGGCAACTGGCCTGACTGGAAGAAGGATATGACCGATCATGGTGTTCCTGACTGGTATATCTGGTCCTGCGAGAAGATTAAGTATATGTTCCCTAAGGCTCATGCTGCAGCTTACGTTATGATGGCATGGCGTATAGCCTACTTTAAGGTTTATGTTCCTCAGGCTTTTTATGCTGCATGGTTTAGTATAAGAGCTAAGGCTTTTAATTATGAGCATATGTGTCTTGGACTTAATCATCTTCATGCTATAATGCGTGAGTATCAGAATAAAAAGGATGAGCTTACCAATGCCCAGCAGAATGAATATGGTGACATGAGGCTGGTAGAAGAGATGTACGAAAGAGGTATCGAGTTTATGCCGATCGATATCTTTAAGGTTAAATCAAGGGATTTCCAGGTTATCGGTGATAAGATCATGCCTGCCCTTAACAGTATCGATGGTATGGGTGAAAAGGCTGCCGACCAGATTGTGGAAGCGGCCAAGGACGGCCCATTCCTTTCTAAGGATGATTTCAGGCAGAGGACCAAATGCCCTCAGGGTGTAATTGAGAAAATGGCCGAGATGGGACTTCTTGGAGATATTCCGGATTCCAATCAGATAAGTCTCTTTGACCTTATGAAGTTTTGATATTGCTATTAATATGAATTAGATTAGGTTTTGGACTCATAATTGTGGTATAAATATATTTAGTTTACTGACCGCGCAAAGCGGGCAGGGGAGGAGTTTGAAAAATGTTAGAGATTTTAAAGGCAATACTATTTGGTATTGTTGAAGGAATTACTGAGTGGCTTCCTGTCAGCAGTACCGGTCATATGATCCTTTTGGATCAGCTTGTTAAGCTTAATGTTTCAGAGGATTTTTACAGCATGTTCCAGGTAGTAATACAGCTTGGAGCTATTCTGGCGGTAGTTATTATCTTTTGGAAAAAGATATGGCCATTTGGCAAAAAAGATAACAAGGCACCATTAAGTAAAGATGGAGTCGGAGCATATATTAAGAAGGATATTTTTGAATTATGGTTCCATATCCTGGTTTCTTGTGTTCCTGCTGCTATAGTAGGTGTTCTCTGGGATGATTTGTTTGAGGAACTTTTTTATAACCCAACATGTGTTGCTCTTGCACTTATTGCTTTCGGTGTTGCGTTTATAGTTGTTGAGACCAAAAAGCATGGCCAAAGTGCCAAGATAAATGCTGTTTGCGATATTACTTATACAACAGCACTTATTATAGGCCTGTTCCAGCTCATAGCTGCAATTTTCCCGGGCACATCCCGCTCCGGAGCTACAATTGTCGGAGCACTTATTATCGGTGTAGCCAGAAGTGTTGCTGCTGAGTACACATTCTACCTTGCAATTCCTGTAATGCTCGGTGCCAGCCTTTTGAAGATTGTTAAATTCGGATTTTCATTTTCAGCTATGGAGGCGGTTATTCTTCTTGTAGGAATGGTTGTAGCCTTTGCTGTTTCAATGTTTGTTATTAAATTCCTTATGGACTACATCAGAAAACATGACTTCAAAGTGTTTGGATGGTATAGAATTGTTCTTGGAATTATAGTTCTTATTTGTGGATTTACAGGTCTGATCTAAAAAAATTGCAACGTCCTAAGACTGCTGGAAACGGCATGAATAGGGCGTTGCATTTGCTTTTGAAAGAGGTAATTAAAAATTTTTTAAAAAAATTAAAAAAAGTACTTGCATTATTTTTTGGTGTGAGGTAATATAAACAAGTCGCCGCGGTACGGCAGCGACGAAAAAGATTAAGCCTCGTTGGTCAAGCGGTTAAGACGCTGCCCTCTCACGGCAGAATCAGCGGTTCGATTCCGCTACGAGGTATTAGCTATTTTGAATAGCCCAACCCGGAAGTCTGTATCAAATGATACAGATTTTTCTTTTTATTTGACATAGTACAGAAATGTGTGCTATCATGTCAACGATGAAGATGATATTACTAGTTTGAAGTGGACTTTCGCGAGTCCACTTTATTTATGTGATGATATAGGTACGAAAAGTCATCAGCTATGTGCTTGCACAAATAGCTGATTGACCTTGAGGACCGTATATCATCACTACCCAAAAAGTACGGAGCAATCCGCACCTTTTTGACTACAAGAAAAAAAGGAGCACAGTATGTCCAAAAAAGACGATATCGAGAAGAAGACGGAAGCTCTTTTGACCCCTATTGCTGAGGCTAACGGCGTTCGCGTCTATGATGTTGAGTACGTCAAGGAAGCTGGCGAATGGTATCTTAGAGCTTATATTGACAAGGATGGCGGTGTTAACATCAATGAATGTGTTGATGTAAGTCACGCACTTTCAGATGCTTTGGATGCTGACGATTTTATAGAAGAAGCATATACTCTTGAAGTTAGCAGCCCTGGACTAGGAAGACAGCTTAAAAAAGACAGACATTTTGCCTACTGTATTGGACAGGATGTTGAACTTAAGCTCTTTAAACCAAGAGATGGTGTTAAGGAATTTGCCGGTACACTTAAGAGCTTTGATGGCGATACAGTTACCGTAACTATAAATGATAATGATGAGACTTTTATTAGAAAAGAGATTTCAGTGATTAAGCTTGCTCTTGATTTTTAATCTGAGCGGAAAAAGGAGATTACGATGAGTAAAGAATTAATGGATGCCCTTGACCTTTTAGAGAAGGAGAAGAACATCAGCAAGGATTCTCTGTTTGATGCAATTGAGAATTCTCTTATTACTGCCTGCAAGAACAATTTTGGCAAGGCAGATAATATCAGAGTAGAGGTAGACAGAAACAATTGCGATTTCAAGTGCTATGCAGAGAAGGAAGTAGTTGAGACTGCAGATGATGTTATGGATCCACAGATTGAGATCAGCCTTGATGATGCAAAGAAGATCAGCAAGAAGGCTAAGGTAGGAGATATGGTTGATGTATCTCTTAATTCCAAGGAGTTTGGACGTATTGCTACCCAGAACGCCAAGAACGTTATCCTTCAGAAAATCCGTGAGGAAGAGCGCGGAGCTATTTACAATGAGTATTTCGAAAAAGAGCATGACATTGTAACCGGTGTCGTTCAGAGATTTATCGGCAAGAATGTAAGCATTAATCTTGGACGTGCAGATGCTATCCTTAACGAGAACGAGCAGGTTAAGGGTGAGGTTTACAGACCTACTCAGCGTCTTAGAGTATATGTACTTGAGGTTAAGAACGGTTCAAAGGGACCAAGAATTCTTGTATCACGTACACATCCTGATCTTGTTAAGAGACTTTTTGAGCAGGAAGTTGCTGAAATTCAGGACGGAACTGTTGAAATCAAGTCAATCGCAAGAGAAGCAGGAAGCCGTACAAAGATTGCAGTTTATTCCAACAACCCTAACGTTGATGCTGTGGGCGCATGTGTTGGTGTGAACGGAACAAGAGTTAATCTTATAGTTGATGAGCTTGGCGGAGAGAAGATCGATGTTATCAATTGGGACGAGAACCCTGGTAACCTTATTCAGAATGCTCTTTCACCTGCTAAGATCGTGGCAGTATTTGCTGATCCTGATGAGAAGAGTGCCAAGGTTGTAGTTCCTGATTACCAGCTTTCACTTGCTATTGGTAAGGAAGGTCAGAATGCAAGACTTGCAGCAAGACTTACAGGCTACAAGATTGATATTAAGAGTGAGACTCAGGCTAAGGATGCTCCTGGATTCCGTATGGAAGACTACCTCGACGATGAAGATTATGATGAGTACGAGGAAGGCGAGTACGAAGAAGAGTACGAGGAGACAGAGGGCTCTGAAGAGTAAAGAGCTCTTTTGTATACCGGAGTTTTTGAGTATTAATACATAGAAAATAATTTTTTTGATTGGAGATTTATGCAAAAGAAAATTCCAATGAGAAAATGTGTCGGTTGCGGCGAAATGAAGGAAAAGAAGGAAATGATACGAGTCCTTAAAACACCTGAGGATGAAATCATTTTGGATACTACCGGAAGGGCAAATGGACGGGGCGCTTACATTTGCAACAGTCCTGAGTGTCTTTCCAAGGCTATCAAGAACAAGGGCCTTGAGAGATCACTTAAATCCCAGATACCTGTAGAAGTTTCGGACCGATTAAAAAAGGAGCTTAGTTAATATTGGATTCTAATAAGATTTATTCATTATTAGGGCTATGTATGCGAGCGGGTAAGCTTAAAAGTGGTGAATTTGCGGTACTTGATGCAATTCGCAAGCATACGGCTGAACTGGTTATTGTAAGTGAAGATGCTTCCGATAACACTAAGAAACAGTTCAATGATAAATGTAGTTACTATAAAGTTCCGATATTCTTTTTTGGAGACAAGGAAGAATTGGGACATGCAATTGGTAAGGATGTTCGAACAAGTCTGGCTATAACAGACCAAGGCTTTGCACAGTCGCTTCGGAAGAACTTACTTTCTACTAATAGAAGTACGGAGGAAATGTAATGGCAAAAATAAAAATATCCGATCTTGCATTTGAGCTTGGATGCGAAGGAAAAGAGCTTTTAAGCTTTTTGCAGGAAAAAGGCATTGAGGCGAAGCGTTCGAATAGTTCTATAGAGGAAGCAGATGCTGAAGTTGCGAGAAAGCATTTTGGCAGATCTAAGTCAGCTGCTCCCAAGAAAGAAGAGTCTGCACCGGTGAAGGCAGAAGAAAAGCCTGTTGAAAAAGCTCCTTCTGCAGAGGCTAAGCCTGCTGGTGAAGCACCTAAGAAAAAGAAGAAGATTATCATGGTTACCAATGCCGGCAATTCCAAGATGGGCGGCTTTGGCGGTCAGAATAATTCCGGCAATAATGGAAATAACCAGCGCCGTGAGAATAATAACAACAATAATTATGGTAATAATAACAGAGGCGGAAATGGTAATCAGGGTGGCAGAAAGCAGTTTGCTCAGTCACAGAACGTATATCATCCAATTAAGCCTTTGACAGCTCCTTCACAGCTTGAAAGCTATAATTCACCTGTTAAGAAGACTGTTGCTCCAGCTCCTAAGAAGGAAACTGCTGCACCTGTAGTGGAACAGCCACAGGTTCAGACACCGGTTCAGGAACAGCCACAGCCACAGGTTAAGGCTCCTGTTCAGAATACAGAAGTTAAACCTAACGTAGCTGAGACTCCTGTACAGAATACAAACAGAAACAGAGACAATCAGTCATTTAGAAATGACAGATCTGATAGAAATGACAGACCAGAGAGAAACGACAGAAATTCCGGCTTTAATAGAAACGGCGACAGGAATGGCGATAGAAATTCTCAGGGTCAGAACAGAAATAATGGTCAGAACGGCGGATTCCGCAGAGATGGTTCTCAGGGCGGCTTTGGCGGTCGTGACAATAAGGGCGGCTTTAACCAGAATGCTGGTGGCGGAAAGTTTGCCGGCAAGAATGATAAGTTCGGCGGAAACAAGTTCGAAGGAAAATTTGAAGGCAAATTCGATGGCAAGCGCGGAGATAGAAATTCCAAGGGCGGTGCCTTTGAAGCAGCACCTGTAAAAGAGGGTGCAGGTCATAGAGACGAAGAAAGACGTCGTATGGGCCAGGAGAAGGATAAGAGAAACAAGAAGGATCTTGCTTATGAGCAGGAAGAGATGATGCCAAGAAGTAAGAGAGTCGGCAGATTCATCAAGCCTGAAGTCAAGAAGGCCCCGGAACCTGAAGAGCAGATCAAGGTTATCACTATCCCTGAGAAGGTTTCTATCAAGGAACTTGCTGAGAAGATGAGAATGCAGCCATCAGTTATCATTAAGAAGCTGTTTATGGCTGGTCAGATTTCAACAGTTAATACTGAGCTTACCTATGAGGAAGCTGAGAATATTGCAATGGAGTATGAAATTCTTTGTGAGAAGGAAGTTCCTGTTGACGTTATCGAGGAACTTCTTAAAGAAGAAGAGGATGCTCCTGAGACACTTAAGAAGAGACCTCCGGTTGTCTGCGTAATGGGTCACGTTGACCATGGTAAAACATCACTTCTTGATGCAATCCGTAAGACCAGCGTAACAGACAGAGAGGCTGGCGGTATCACACAGAGAATTGGTGCATATACTGTATCAGTTAATGACCAGAAGATCACATTCCTTGATACACCTGGTCACGAAGCATTCACTGCTATGCGTATGCGTGGTGCTAACTCAACTGATATTGCAGTATTAGTTGTAGCTGCAGATGATGGTGTAATGCCTCAGACTGTAGAAGCTATTAACCATGCTAAGGCTGCAGAAGTTGAGATCATTGTAGCTGTTAACAAGATTGATAAGCCAAATGCAAATGTTGACAGAGTTAAGCAGGAAATGACAGAGTATGGCCTTATTTCTACAGATTGGGGCGGAACTACTGAGTTCGTTCCAGTATCTGCTAAGTCAGGTGAAGGTATTGAGGACCTCCTTGAGACTATCATACTTACAGCAGATATTCTTGAGCTTAAGGCTAACCCAGACAGAGAGGCTAGAGGTCTTGTACTTGAAGCAAGACTTGATAAGGGCCGTGGTCCTGTTGCTAACGTACTTGTTCAGAAGGGAACTCTTCATGTTGGAGATTTCATCTCAGCTGGTGCCAGCTCAGGTAAGGTTAGAGCAATGGTTGATGATAAGGGTAACAAGCTTAAGGAAGCCCTTCCTTCACAGCCTGTAGAGATTCTTGGCCTTTCTGATGTACCAAATGCCGGTGAGGTATTCCTTGGACATGAGACAGATAAGCAGGCTAAGCAGTATGCCAATACATACCTTCAGCAGCACAAGAAGGATCTTATTGAAGAGACTAAGGCTAAGATGTCTCTTGATGATCTTTACTCCAAGATTGAAGAAGGAAGACTTCAGGAACTTGATATTATTATCAAGGCTGACGTTCAGGGTAGCGTAGAAGCCCTTAAGCAGAGTCTTCTTAAGCTTTCCAATGATGAAGTTGTTGTTAAGGTTATCCATGGTGGTGTTGGTGCCATCAATGAGTCTGATGTAACACTTGCTGCTGCATCAAATGCTATTATCATTGGTTTTGATGTTCGTCCGGATGCAACAGCTAAGAGTATGGCTGAGCATGAAGGCGTTGAAATTAAGCTTTACAAGGTTATTTACCAGGCTATCGAGGAAATCGAGTATGCTATGAAGGGTATGCTTGCACCTATCTATGAGGAAAGAGTTACCGGACATGCAGAGGTTCGTCAGATCTTCAAGGCTTCTAAGGTTGGTAATATCGCCGGTGCATTTGTTAAAGATGGTGTCATTAGAAAAGAGTGCAAGGTTCGTATCAGCAGAGATGGTGAGCAGATCTTCGAAGGCGATCTTGCTTCCCTTAAGAGATTCAAGGATGATGTTAAGGAAGTTAAGGAAGGCTTCGAGTGCGGTCTTGTATTTGACGGCTTTGATCAGATTCACGAAGGTGATTATGTAGAGGCTTATGAAATGGTAGAGGTACCTCGTCAGTAATCATCCTAAGAGGTGGAATATGAGAAAGAACAGTAATAAAAATAAAAGAATTAATGGAGAAGTGATGAAAGTTATTTCTGAAGCTCTCCGTTATAGCAAAGATCCCAGAATCAGTCCTATGACTTCAGTTATGGACGTGGAGGTTGCTCCGGACCTTAAGACATGTAAGGTCTGGGTAACCGTTATGGGTGACGATGAGGACAGAGCCAGAACGGCAGAAGGCCTTAAGAGTGCTGCCGGATATGTGCGCAGTACACTGGCTAAAGAACTCAATATGAGATATACACCAGAGATAAGATTTATCATGGATGACTCAATTGAGTATGCTATCAATATGTCCAAGATAATTGATGAAGTAACGGCTAGGGACAACGAAGCGAGAGCAGCTCGTGGAGAAGAGCCGGAGTCTGATGAATTTGAAGAAGACGAATCAGAAGAGTAATAGTTTTTGTTTTAAATTTTGAAAGAGTAGGTAACAAATGAAGATTGATGAACATATGAGTGGAGTAAAAACAGTTGCGATTGCCGGACATGTAAGACCGGATGGTGACTGCATTGGTTCATGCATGGGCATGTACCTGTATCTTACTAAGAATTATCCTGATGTGAAGGCAACTGTATTCCTTGAGGATATTCCTGATGAATTCTTATTTATCAAGGATGCAGACAAGATAAACCATGACTTTACTACAGATGTTGACAGTTTCGATCTTTTCATCTGTCTTGATTGTGAGAAGGGAAGACTTGGCGGAGCAGAGAAGATTTTTGATGCAGCTAAGAAGACCATAAACATTGATCATCATATCAGTAATACAGGAACAGGAGATGTTACATACATCGTTCCGACATCAAGTTCTGCCTGCGAACTCGTTTATGAGGTTATTGATGATACGAAGATTGATATGGAGATTGCACAGGCTATCTATACCGGAATGGTTACAGATACCGGCGTGTTCAAATACAACAGCACTTCTCCCAAGACCTACGAGATTGCCGGAAAGCTTACATCCTATGGCTTTGATTTCACCTGGCTTATCGATCATGTCTTTTATGAAAAGACATATCTTCAGAATCAGATTCTGGGCAGAGCGCTTCTTGAGAGTATGACTCTTATGGAAGGCAAGGTTATTGTTTCTGTAGTATCCAGACAGACGATGGATTTCTATGGTGTAAATGGCAATGATCTTGATGGAATTGTAAATCAGCTGATGTTTACTGTTGGTACAGATGTAGCCATCTTCATGTATGAGGATGAGCCTATGATGTACAGAGTAAGCCTTCGTAGTAATGGTAATATTAATGTTTCTGCAGTTGCCAAGCTTCTTGGTGGCGGCGGACACGTAAGAGCATCAGGCTGTACTATTAATGGAACATCTCATGATGCGATCAATAGCATTACCAAGTACATCCAGCAGCAGTATGATGAAAAGAAATAAATGGTAAATATGTAGTCGCAGGATTTCATATCTTGCGACTATTTTTGACTAGAGGTACTATTGCATGAATAAATACAACGGCCTTATAAATATTTATAAAGAGCAGGGATTCACATCTAATGACGTGGTAGCTAAGCTGCGGGGAATCCTTCATCAAAAGAAAATTGGTCACACAGGTACTTTGGATCCTGATGCTACAGGAGTTTTGGTGGTATGCCTTGGAACCGGCACCAAGCTGGTGGAAATGCTGACTGATCATGATAAAGAATATATTGCTGTGTGCAAACTTGGTGTTACTACTGACACACAGGATATGTCAGGCAAGGTACTTGAAGAGAGTGAAGTTAATGTTTCTAAACTAGAACTTCATGAAGCGGTTCAGGCCTTTGTGGGTGATTATGATCAGATTCCTCCAATGTACTCCGCTATTAAGCAGAATGGTAAAAAACTCTATGAGCTTGCCAGAGAAGGTGTTGAAGTTGAGAGAAAGCCGAGAAAAGTTCATATTGATGCCATTACGATTCTTGACGATAGTAATCTGGAAAAAGACCATACCTTTGTTATGGAAGTTAAATGCTCCAAGGGAACCTATATCAGAACTCTCTGCAATGACATAGGGCTTAGACTTGGCTGCGGCGGAGCTATGCAGAACCTTATGAGAACAAGAGTCGGCGCCTTTGCTCTTGATAGTGCAGTTAAGCTGTCTCAGGTTGAGGAAATGCGCGATAATGGAACGCTTGAGGGAATTATCAAATCTCCTGAATATATTTTCAGGGATTTGGACAAGATACATGTTAAGGACAGCTGCAGGGCACTTTTGGAAAATGGAAACAGCTTCCGCAAAGATAATGTTATAAACGAAGATCCTTTGGGCGTTAATGATACTGAGTACTCGAAGGAAATGTTTACGGAAGGAAACCTTGTCCGTGTATATTCAGAGGATGAGACTTTCTATGGAATATACAAGTACGACTCCAAGACCAGACAGTTTAAGGTAGATAAATTCTTTTTTGAAAAAGGATAAGAAAATGCAGATAATTACAAGACTTGATGAACTTAATATAAATGATAAGACAGCCATTGCCATAGGAAAATTTGACGGAATACATTTAGGACATAAGAAGCTCCTTAAGCATATATTGGATCAAAAACAGGATGGACTTAAAGCAACAGTCTTTACATTTGAGCCTTCTCCTGAGGAGTTCTTTGTTGGACACCCGGTAAAGCAGCTTTTTACAAGGAACGAAAAGAGAAGTGCCTTTGAGGAAATGGGCATAGATATTCTTGTTGAGTTTCCACTTACTGCTATAACTGCTGCAACTCCGCCTGAGGATTTTGTTAAAACGATATTGGTGGAAGATTTAAAGGCAGACTATATTGCTGCTGGAACCGATGTTTCTTTTGGCGACAAGGGAAGAGGAGATCAGTATCTGCTTAAAAACATGAGTAAAGAACTGGGCTTTGAGCTGGTTCTTATCGATAAGGTAATGCTTGACGGAGCGGAGGTTAGCTCCACCAGAGTCAGAAATCAGGTTGCGGATGGTGATATGGTCATGGCCCATAGACTTCTTGGAAGTCACTACAGCGTAAGCGGAATAGTGGAACACGGAAATCACTTAGGTCATACAATCGGCATTCCGACGGTGAATATATTGCCTCCCGCAGGAAAGCTTTTGCCGCCTTTTGGTGTTTATAGCAGTATAGTAGTGATTGACGGCGAAGAATACACAGGAATGACTAACATAGGCAGAAAGCCGACTGTTTCTAGTGACAATCAGGTGGGAGTTGAAACATATATCTATGATTTTGACAGAGATGTCTATGGCAAGACTATAGAAGTTAAACTTCTAAAGTTCAAGAGACCTGAAATGAAGTTTGCCAGTGTAGATGAGCTAAAAGCTCAGATGGAAAAAGATATTGCAGATATTAAGGTGAAATAATTTCACTGAAATTTTATTGTTTTTTTATAAAGTAAAATACGAAATTATGTTACATTTTTTGTAGTCATATTATTGTGAGGGGGTATTGGCTATGAAGAGAATAATCGAGTATTTTGCAAAGTATGTCAGCCTGTTCATGGTTGTCCTTTTGGTCAGCTTTAATGTGCTGGCTGTTTCTGCTAATGCGGCATCCCCTATTGTACAGATAGAATATTCAGATGATCAGATGTTTAATACTAATGGAAAAACTGAAGTATCTGATCTTCAGATCATCTGTCTTGAAGAGCCGCAAAGCGGCAAACTCTTTGATACATCTGCAGTTGTCAAAACCAGTGAGGGAGTACTTTGGAATATTCCTGTCATCTGGGTTGACGAACTGGGGCAGGTGTCTTCTGTTTGCATTAAAGGCAAGAAATATACGCCTGTTTTTGCCTTTTTTATCCCTGAAAATGTCTTTATAAAGCGCTCTTACGGGCAGAATAGTTATTCTGTCAAGCTTCCGGACTATCTTAGTGCTGTATTTGGTGAAGATAGTATTCTTTCTGTTGCCAATTCGACGACAGGTCTTACCTATATTACCTCGTCTGTGCTGCTTGACATTGTTACTCCTGATACTACCAGATCAATCCTAGATTCAAGCGAAAACAGAAGAGTTACCAATCTGGCGAAGGCATCCACAATTTATGATTATGCTACAGTTCAGAAAAAGCTTGAAGAGAGCATTCTTGAGCAGAAAGAGAAGGCTCGCATTGACAAAGAGATAGAGGATGCAGCCAGAAGAGAGGCTGAGGAAGGAAAACCGCAACAATCTTCTGATACTGTAAAGGAAGAACAAAAATCCGATCCCGGGCCAAAGCAGGAAACTGTTGATAAAGATACCCTTGTAAAGCTGGTTTCAGTTCATTGTACAGATAGTGTTATTGAGAATATTGGTACAGAGAATCTGACTAATCTTTTGGATCTTATTTATAATGTCATAGAACCTCAGGCTGTATATCAGCTAAATAATGGATTTTACAGCTATAGCGTGGCATCAGGTAATGGCGATATTGGTGAGAATATCGGCCTTTATGTATATGATGCCAGATTTTCTACAGGTGATGAAAAAGAACTTCAAGGTGCTCTGGCTTATGTGCAGGCTAATTATTCTGCCGGAGACGACAATAAGTCTTTTGGCTATTATATAGGTGTTAATACAGAATCACTATATGCTGAAAATGAAGATGGCACCTACTCCTTTAAAGAGGAGGAACTGGATACTTTTAAGAATACAGTTACGCATGAATTGATGCATGCGTTTATGGATGATTATACCAGGACCGGAATGATGGGTCTTACATATGAGGGAAGCCAGTATAGCGATGGTGGAAATGGATTCCCTGCCTGGTTCGTAGAAGGAACGGCATCTGCAGTAGATGACAGCTATTCTTTCAGGAACACAGTATTTATAGAAATGCATTCTGATACTGAAGATGCATTGTCTGACTACACGGTCGAATCACTGATAAACTATTATAACAACTACAATGATTCAGATGTTGGACGGCCAAGCATTGACAGTATCAACAAATACTATGATTTGGAAAATAATGTGGCTAGTGCGTATGTGAGCGGATATCTGGCTTGTCTTTATCTGTCTGCTATGGCTGTAGAGAGCGGCATTGTGAATACTTATAATTCAGTTTCTACAACCGCTGATGATGGAAATCTTGTATATAATTCGAATGCAATAAGAGATGGTCTGGATGAAATATTATATAGACTGCATACAGGTAGTACACTGGATTCGATCATTAATACTATTTCCGGCGGTACTTACACTGATACAGAGGATTTTCAGAATAAGTTCATGACAGGAACTTATAACGAAGAGACACAAGAATATGAACAGATTGATGGTTCAACCCAGTTTTGTGTTAACTTTTTGAATTACCTTAATTCAGTTACCAAAGAGCTTACAGGCGATGATGAGGAGATTACTTATGCCAATGGCTCAATATTACTTGCCTTTGATTCAGATAAAAGATCTGCTATAGAAGATACACTTCCGGAAGCGATGCCGGCGCAGCAAGTATTCAAGCTCGTAGATGAAAATGATTATGTCGTTTCAACGGTAGATGATGAAAGTACTTTGAGCTCCGGAGGTACCCACGAAACGGCGGTCAACCCGGATGGAAGCGGAGAGACAAGTCTTATAGAAGAAGCAAGTCTTGCAGCTTATGCGACAGCTTCACCTTCTGAGAAGGTAGAAAAAGAAAGAAGACTGGATTTCAGAACCGATGAGGAAAAAGAAGAGAGCAAGGCTTTAGAAGCTGCTGAGGAAAAAGAACCTGAGGCTCTTGAAGAAACCAGAAATGCAGCTGAGGCATCTGAAACATTTGAAGCCTCTGAGTCAGATGGTGCAAAAATCAGACTTATTTCAGAGATTAATAATTCTGATGAAGAAAATTGTAACTCTGAGCATGCAAAGCAGACAGAAAATGCAGAACAGACGGAAAATGCCGGACAGAAAGAATATGCAGAGCAGACAGAGATTGCAGAACCAGTCGAACAGGCAGATCAGTCAGAGCTTACAGAAACTGATGAACATGCAACTAAGACAGAGAATACAGAGTATGCAGACCAAATCGAGCATACCGAGCAGCTTCCTGAGCAAAATCCTGAATCAAACGATAATAATGTGGTAATTCCGGAAGCAACACCGCAGGAAGTTGTAGTTACCGACTCTGGCACAGAAGCTGCTGCGGAGACAGTTGCTGTTTCTGATAACCAGGCAGTATCTGAGACTGTTGAAGCATCCAATGATCATGTCAGAACCGAGTCTGTCGAGACTTCTGACAATCAGGAAAATACAGAGACAAAAGAGGCTCTGGAACTTGGTCAGGACGACAAGGAAATGCTTCAGGCCGATTCAGAAGAAAACAGTGAAAATAAGGATGAAAGCCCTGCATCCAAGGAATCTGCTGCTGAGAATAACGAATCGGACGAGGAATCAGACAAAAAATCCGATGAAGAAGATGAAAATGACGAGAAGGATGAAAATGAGGAGTCATCTGATGCTGAGTCAGAGGAAGATACTCAGACCAAAGAAGAGCAGTCTGGTTCGGAAGATGGTTCTGATGATTTAGATCAGGAAACATAAAAAACTTTACAGAAATAATTATCTGTGCTAATATAATCTAGCTGCTGACTAAGCAGCAATAGTTACAGAAACTACCTATACTCGGATTGTGGAAACTCCAACCAGATCTGTGTAGCAGGCGGATTCAAGTTTATTAAGAGTCGATTTTTTTGTCGACAAAAAGGAGAAGAAAGATGATTACAAAAGAGAAAAAGACAGAAGTTATTGAGAAGTTCGCAAGAAAAGCTGGCGATACAGGATCACCAGAGGTTCAGATTGCAATTCTCACAGAGAGAATTAAGGAGCTTAACGATCACCTTGACAAGAACCCTAAGGATCACCACTCAAGAAGAGGTCTTCTTAAGATGGTTGGTCAGAGACGTAGCCTTCTTGGATACCTTAAGAAGAAGGATATCGAAGCTTATCGTAAGCTTATCGCTGATCTTGGTCTTAGAAAGTAATTCAATTATTAAAGGCGGGATTAGGCTGATGAGAATCAGCCTGTTCCGTCTTTCTGCGTTTATAAGGTCAGAAGTTTGAGAATATGCGCAAATAGCGCTTTTCTATAGTAGAAGAAAACATGTTTTAATGCACACGCACCCGAAGTACAGCTGATTTTGTGTTGTAGAACAGGGACCGCGGATGAGCAGAAGGAGAAAAAATGGTAAAAACTTATTCAATGGAACTGGCTGGTCGTACACTTAAGGTTGAGATCGGCAAGGTTGGTAAACAGGCTAACGGTTGTGCATTTATGCAGTACGGAGATACAACAGTTCTTTGTACAGCAACAGCTTCAGCTAAGCCAAGAGACGGAATCGACTTCTTCCCACTTTCAGTAGAATATGGTGAGAAGTTCTATGCAGTTGGTAAATTCCCTGGTGGATACAATAAGAGAGAGGGTAAACCCTCTGAGAACGCTATTCTTACAAGCCGTGTTATCGATCGTCCTATGCGTCCTCTTTTCCCTAAGGATTACAGAAATGACGTTACAATCGAGACAATGGTTATGTCTGTAGATCCACAGTGCCGTCCTGAGCTTCTTGCAATGCTTGGCGCTTCAGTTTCAGTTTCTATTTCAGATATTCCTTTCGATGGCCCTTGTGCTATGACACAGATGGGTATGATCGATGGCGAGCTTATCGTTAACCCTACTCAGGAGCAGTGGAACAGCGGTGACCTCAAGCTTACAGTTGCATCTGTAGGTCAGAAGGTTATCATGATCGAAGCTGGTGCTAATGAGATTCCTGAGGAGAAGATGAAGGAAGCTATTTACAAGGCACATGATGTTAACCTTCAGATAATCGAATTCTTCAAGGGTATCGTTGCTGAGGTTGGTAAGCCTAAGCATGAGTACACAAGCTGTGCAGTTCCAGAAGAACTCTTTGCTGCTATTAAGGAAGTTGTTCCTCCAGAAGAGATGGAGAAGGCTGTATTTACAGACGATAAGCAGACAAGAGAAGCTAATATCGCTGATATTACAGACAGACTTACTGAGAAGTTTGCAGATAACGAAGAGTGGCTTGCTATTCTTGGCGAAGCTATTTATCAGTATGAGAAGAAGACAGTTCGTAAGATGATCCTCAAGGATCACAAGAGACCTGATGGACGTGAGATTAAGCAGATCAGACCTCTTTCAGCTGAGGTTGATCTTATTCCTAGAGTACACGGAAGTGCTATGTTCACTCGTGGACAGACACAGATCTGTGACGTTACAACACTTGCTCCTCTTTCAGAGGCTCAGAAGGTTGAAGGACTTGATAACTTTGCTGCAGATAAGAGATATGTACACCAGTACAATTTCCCTGCTTATTCAGTAGGTGAGACTAAGGTTTCAAGAGGACCAGGACGTAGAGAGATCGGACATGGAGCTCTTGCAGAGAGAGCACTTCTTCCTGTTCTTCCAAGCGTTGAAGAGTTCCCATATGCTATCCGCTGCGTATCAGAGACATTTGAGTCAAACGGATCAACATCTATGGCTTCAACATGTGCATCATGTATGTCACTTATGGCTGCCGGTGTTCCTATCAAGAAGATGGTTGCTGGTATCAGCTGTGGTCTTGTTACTGGTGATACAGATGATGATTTCGTAGTTCTTACAGATATTCAGGGACTTGAAGACTTCTTCGGTGATATGGACTTCAAGGTAACAGGAACAAAAGATGGTATCACAGCTATTCAGATGGATATCAAGATTCATGGTCTTACAAAGCCTATCGTTGAGACAGCTATCGCACAGTGCCGTGAGGCTAGATTCTTCATCATGGATGAGTGCATGAGCAAGGCAATTGCTGAGCCTCGTAAGGAAGTATCCAAGTACGCACCTAAGATCGTTTCTATCCAGATCGATCCTGAGAAGATTGGTGATGTTGTTGGTCAGAGAGGTAAGACAATCAACGAGATCATTGCTCGCACTGGTGTTAAGATTGATATTACAGATGATGGTAAGGTTTCAGTTTGCGGTGAGGATCAGGATAAGATTCAGGAAGCTGTTAACATGGTTAACATCATCGTTTCAGAGTTTGAGAAAGGCCAGATCTTTACAGGTAAGGTTGTAAGCATCAAGGAGTTCGGCGCATTTGTTGAGTTCGCACCTGGTAAAGAGGGTATGGTTCACATCAGCAAGATTTCTAAAGAGAGAATCGAGCATGTAGAGGATGTTCTTACACTTGGCGATACAGTAACTGTTGTATGCCTTGGCAAGGACAAGATGGGAAGAATCAGTTTCTCAATGAAGGATGTAGCTCAGCAGTGAGCTATCACACATTTTTAAGTTTTTTGGGGCCGGCATGTAAACGCATACCGGCCTTCTATTTGCAAAGTAACTGCTTTTTTTAGTAAGGATAAATACGGACAATGAGTAACACAAAAGAAACTATAAAAGAGATAAATAAGAGACGAACATTTGCCATAATTTCGCATCCTGATGCTGGTAAAACAACACTTACCGAGAAGTTCCTTCTTTACGGAGGAGCAATTAATATGGCTGGTAGTGTTAAGGGTAAGGCAACTGCAAGACATGCAGTATCAGACTGGATGGAAATTGAGAAACAGCGTGGTATTTCCGTTACTTCATCTGTTCTGCAGTTTAATTTTGAGGGATGCTGTATCAATATTCTGGATACTCCGGGACACCAGGATTTCTCTGAGGATACCTACAGAACACTTATGGCTGCGGACTCAGCTGTCATGGTAATCGATGCAAGTAAGGGTGTAGAGGCTCAGACAAGAAAGCTGTTTAAGGTCTGTGCCATGAGCCATATTCCGATTTTTACATTTATTAATAAGCTGGATCGTGATGCTATGGATACCTTCGATCTGCTTGATGATATTGAGAACAACCTTGGCATAGCTACCTGCCCTATGAACTGGCCTATCGGTTCAGGTAAGAACTTCAAGGGAATCTATGATAGAAGAGAAGGACACATTGTTACTTTCTCTGAGACACAAAAGGGAACAAAAGAAGGAAAAGAAACCTTTATCAATCTAGATGATAAGGCTGCTATCGATTCTGAAATCGGTCAGGATGCATTTGAGACTCTTCAGAATGAAATCGAGCTTCTTGATGGAGCAGGAGCTGAGTATGATCTTGATAAGGTAAGAGCCGGAGAACTTACACCTGTATTTTTCGGTTCAGCACTTCAGAATTTCGGCGTAGAATTATTCCTTCATCATTTCCTTAAGATGGCTACACCTCCAACAGGTCGTACATCATCTGATGGAGAGAAGATTGATCCACTTGAGAGAGATTTTTCCGCTTTTGTATTTAAGATTCAGGCTAATATGAACAAGGCTCACAGAGACCGAATTGCTTTTATGAGAATCTGTTCAGGAAGATATGATGCAGATAAGGAAGTAAAGCACGTTCAGAGTGGTAAGGTAATGAGATTGTCACAGCCACAGCAGCTTATGGCAGATGAGCGTAAGATTCTTTCAGAGGCTTATGCAGGTGATATCATGGGTGTATTTGATCCTGGTATCTTCTCAATCGGTGATACAGTATGTATGCCTAAGGATACAATTACATATGAGGGAATCCCTACTTTCGCTCCGGAGCATTTTGCAAGGGTTCGCCAGGTTGATACCATGAAACGTAAACAGTTCGTTAAAGGTATTACACAGATTGCTCAGGAAGGTGCGATTCAGATTTTCCAGGAGTACAATACAGGACTTGAGGAAATCATAGTTGGAGTTGTAGGTGTCCTCCAGTTTGACGTATTGAAATTTAGACTTCAAAGTGAGTACAATGTAGATATAATACTTGAAAATCTCCCTTATGAATATATCAGATGGGTTGATAATGATGATGTAGATATGTCTACACTTGTGGGCACTTCAGATATGAAGAAGATTAAGGATATGCATGACAGACCACTTCTTTTGTTCATCAATGAGTGGAGTGTGGGCATGACAATGGATAGAAATAAGGGGCTTGTACTTTCTGAGTTTAAGAAAAACTAATTTGTGGAGGTAAGCGCTTGAATAGACCAAATACTAAGAAAAAGGTATCTATGATATTGAGCACTCTTTTGATATGCCTGTCTTTATCAGGCTGTCAGTATTCCAGTGTTGATGAGTATTTGGAACTGCTGGGGATGAAGGAAGCTTCTTATGAAGAAGAACTGACTCCGGATAAGGTGGAAATATCACAGTTTCCGGAGGAAATACCTCATATGTCATCAGAAGAAAGCTCTAAGGAGACTTCCTCTGCCACCAAGGAAGAAGCGCAGACTCTTCCTGAAGAAAAAGCAGATGATGAGGTGTATGAAGCTTCATATCATCAGCTTACCGAAAGTGAATTAAACGATGAAATGAATGCGGCAAGGGCTGCAATTGGCCTTACTTCCGATAATATCGATCGGTTAAAAAAAGAACAGGAAGGCAACTATGCCTTCGACAGACTGACAGAATCTGGAAAGACCTTATATGTTGAGATTCTGTCCATTATAGAAAATCAGGCTGAGAATGTTCTTGTTTCGTCTACTAATGAAGAGGCTATAGATCTGGTTTATGACTATGTGACCATAGACCATCCGGAGCTCTTTTACATCGATGGATATAAATATACGAATTATACAGTAGATGATGTGGTCACCAAGGTGGGATTCTCCGGTAATTATCTGTATTCCAAGGATGAGATTGAAGAGAGGCAGACCAAGATAAATAATGCAGTGAATGCATGCCTTGCCGGAGCACCGTCTTCTACGGATGATTATTTTGCTATCAAGTATGTCTATGAGTATATCATCAAGAATACTGAATATGATGTTGAAGCAGAGGATAATCAGAATATCTGCTCTGTATTCATAAACGGCAGCAGTGTTTGTAATGGTTATGCAAAGGCTGCGCAGTATCTTTTGAATAAAATGGGCATTAAATGCACTTTGGTTATAGGAACGGTCAATACCAAGAGTGCCAAAAATGAAAGACATGCATGGAATATTGTCCAGTGTAACGATGCATTTTACTATTTCGATGTTACCTGGGGAGATTCTTCCTACCAGGTGGGCTATGGCGGAAGTGCTGATTCTACCAGGATTCCTGAGGTGAATTACGATTATCTGAATGTTACCACGGCTGAGCTATGCAAGAATCATACGATATCAGATATCATTAAGATGCCTGACTGCAGTAGTTTGAAGGATAATTACTATGTTCGGGAAGATGAGTACTTTACCACTGCTGAGTTATCACTGATTGCAGAACTGTTCGACAGGCGTTATCAGGATGGAAGTGACTGCGTGGTGATCAAGTGCGCAGATGATAGTATTTATGAGGCTTTATTTGAAGAACTTATTACTAACAGAAAAGTTTTTTCATATCTGAGAGCACAGACGGCTTCCGTAGCGTATACGACTTATGAGGATACTAATACCATTATCTTTTGGATTTAGTGGGTTTATGTTATACTGTTTTTATATATTGACTTCTTTTATATAATGCGACGAGGAGTAGATTAGAATGGGAAAAGAGTTAGCAGAAATCGGATCAGTTAAGATTGCAGATGATGTAGTAGCGAGAATTGCTGTTTTGGCTGCACTTGAAGTAGATGGTGTATCTGCAATGGCAGGGAATTTTACAAGTGATGCCCTTGAGAAGGTTAGCCGCAAGAATCTTACTAAGGGTGCTAAGGTTATCTTTGGCGCTTCTGAAGTGAAGATTGATCTGGCACTTATGATGGCATATGGCTATAATATTCCTGCAACCTGTCAGCAGGCACAGACTCGTGTCAAGAGCACAATAGAGAACATGACAGGTCTTGAGGTTACAGACGTTAATATCAGAATAGCCGGCATAACAATGCCTGAAGCGTAACTAAAGATAATTACAAATATTGTATTATAGAATGGACAAGTAAATATGAATAGAACCGAGCTTAGAGAGCAGATTTTTCAGCTGCTCTTTCGTGTTGAATTTAACACATTAGACGAAATGTCAGAGCAGGAGGAACTTTTTACCACTGTTGGTGATAACGAGTTTTCCAAGACTGATGCGGATTACATCAGGGATAAATATGAGAAGATAGCCGGTAAACTTGAAGAAATTGACAAGGCTATCAATGAGAAGGCTGTAGGTTGGGATACATCCCGTATGGCCAAGGTTGATCTGACTATAATCAGATTGGCAGTATATGAGATTCAGTTTGATGAATCAGTTCCAACCGGAGTTGCAATTAATGAAGCGGTTGAGCTTGCTAAGAAATTCGGACAGGATGGCTCACCGGCTTTTGTAAATGGAGTGTTAGCTAAATTTGCGCAGTGAGTATACAGTCACACAGGTTAATGCATACATTAAGAATATGTTTACGCAGGATTTCCTCCTTAAGGCCATTACAGTTAAGGGAGAGGTCAGTAACTGCAAATATCATTCCTCAGGGCATATTTATTTCACAATAAAGGATTCAGGAGGAGCAATTGCCTGTGTAATGTTTCGCGGTGACAGAGACAGAGGCGGCCTTAGATTTGACATGAAGGAAGGCCAGCAGGTCAAGGTGACCGGCAGTATTGATGTATATGAAAGAGATGGAAGATATCAGCTCTACGCAAGACAGATCATGCTTGATGGGGCTGGTGTCCTTTACGAGCGCTATGAGGAACTGAAAAAAAGACTATCAGAGTCAGGCATGTTTGCAGCTGAGTACAAACAGCCGATTCCTAAGTATATACATACTCTCGGCGTTGTTACGGCTCCAACAGGGGCAGCGGTGCGTGATATTATTAATGTCGCCACCAGGAGAAATCCACATATTCAGATTATTCTTTATCCTGCCATTGTTCAGGGAGATCAGGCTGCTGAGAGCATAGTACGGGGCATAGAGGCTTTGGCTAGCAGACAGGTAGATGTGATCATTGTTGGACGTGGCGGAGGTTCTATAGAAGATTTGTGGGCGTTCAATGAGGAAATAGTCGCTCAGGCTATTTTTGATTGCCCTATCCCAATTATTTCAGCAGTTGGTCATGAAACGGACACTACAATAGCAGATTATGTCTCAGACAGAAGAGCACCTACTCCTTCTGCAGCAGCAGAGCTTGCAGTGTTTGAATATAACAGATTCGTTCAGGATATTCAGGATTATTCCTATTCTTTACAGAAGTCAATTGACAGGAAGCTTGATGCATGCAGAATGCAGGAGGCTAGATACAAGGAAACACTAAGGCTTCTTAGTCCTATGGGCAAGATTAAGGATAGACTCCTTAGAATGGACCAGTATCAGGATGTTTTGCAGGCGCTTATGGATAAGAGACTTAAGAATAGCAGGCACAGACTGGAAATTGATATTGAGAGGCTTAAAGGCCTGTCTCCCCTCGATAGATTAAAGAGCGGATATTCCTATGTAGCTGATGCTGAGGGAAACAATATCAGGAGTATAGATTCTGTTCAAAATGAAGATGATATTTCGATTTACGTTTCTGATGGCCTTGTTAAGGCACAGGTTACAGGTACTGAGAGAATCAATTTCGAAACCTGATAGTGCTTATGCATTATTTTGAGGATAGTGTTTTAGGAGTGAAGATGGCAGCTAAAAAGAAGGAAGAATTACAGGAAGAAAAAAAGCTTTCAGTGGAAGAAGCTTTTGCAGCTATTGAGGACAAAATAGAGGCTCTGGACTCTGAGGATATTTCTTTGGAGGACTCTTTTAAGGAATATCAGGAAGGTATGAAGCTTCTGAAGTATTGTCACGAGGCCATAGAGGCAGTGGAACAGAAGGTTCAGAAGATAGCAGAAGATGGAAGTCTGGAGGACTTTGAATAATAATGGGAAACGATTTTAACGCCAGATTATCTGAAAAGGCGGCTCATATAGAAGATGTTTTGAAAGATTTTTTACCAACAGAAGAAGGCTATGCAAAAACAGTCATCGAGGCTATGAATTATAGCCTTTTGGCCGGTGGAAAAAGATTAAGACCTATGATGATACTGGAGGCTTACAGATTATTTGCCGGTGAAAATGCTGATGAAGAAGTTGTAAGACCTTTTATGGCTGCAATGGAAATGATACATACCTATTCACTTGTTCATGACGATCTTCCGGCAATGGACAATGATGAATACAGAAGGGGCAGGAAGACAACTCATGCGATATATGGTCCGGGAATGGCAACACTTGCAGGAGACGGACTATTAAATTATGCGTACGAAACTGCACTTTCAGGCGCTATTAAAGGCCCAAAGCTTACTGAATATGATGGAGATAATTCAAGCAGATATTTACAGGCTCTTATGATTCTTGCTACGAAGGCAGGAATTTACGGAATGGTCGGTGGACAGTGTGCCGATATTATGGCTGAAAATGCTACTGATGTTCCGGATGATGTCATGAAGGATACTTTGCATTACATTGATGAGAATAAAACCGGAGCTCTGATCGAAGCAAGTCTTATGATCGGTGCAGTACTTGGAGGTGCCACTTCAAAGCAGGTTGCACTTATGGAAAAAGCCGGTAGCAATGTGGGTATTGCCTTTCAGATCCAGGATGATATTCTGGATATTACCAGTACAGCTGAGGTTTTGGGTAAGCCTATCGGATCAGATGAGAAAAATGGCAAGAGTACCTATGTGAGCCTTTATGGCATGGATGAAGCTAAGGCTAAGGTAAAAGAACTGTCAGACGGTGCAATTGATATTTTGGATGAATTGGGATTCAAACAGAGCTTTTTGGATGAGCTCTTTAGATATTTGATCTACAGAGAAAAATGATACTAAGAACGAAGGGAGCGGAGAAATGCTTCTTGACCAGATAAATAATACAGGTGATATCAAGAATATCCCTAAATCTCAGTATCCTGAGCTTGCACAGGAGATAAGAGATTTTTTAATTGATAAGCTGTCTGTGACAGGTGGGCATCTTGCATCCAATTTAGGAACTGTAGAGCTTACCATGGCTTTGCATGCTTCTTTGGATCTTCCTAAAGACAAGATTATCTGGGATGTAGGACATCAGTGCTATACACATAAGCTGTTAACAGGAAGAAAAGATAAATTTGATTCACTGCGTCAGTTTGGGGGAATGAGTGGATTCCCTAAGAGATGTGAATCTGACACGGATTGTTTTGATACAGGACACAGCTCCACATCAATCTCTGCAGGTCTTGGCATGGTCAAGGCAAGAGATTTAAAGGGCGAAGATTATACAGTGGTTTCTGTTATAGGTGATGGCTCACTTACCGGTGGTCTGGCCTATGAAGCGCTGAATAATGCGGCTAAACTTGAGACTAACTATATTATTATTTTGAATGATAACGAGATGTCTATTTCCGAAAGTGTTGGTGGAATGAGAAGATATCTCGATAGTGTGCGTACAGCAGAAGGGTATCTGAATCTGAAGTGGGATGTATATGAGCAGCTTCGTGATACAAACCCAAGTCTTGTAACCAGTATTAGAAAGGCCAAGAACAGTTTTAAACAGCTCTTTGTGCCGGGAATGGTATTTGAAAATCTTGGTCTTACCTACCTTGGACCGATTAATGGGCACGATACAGCAGGCCTTATTAAGACTATTAATGAGGCTAAGAAGGTTAAAAAAGCAGTTATCATTCATGTGATGACCAAAAAAGGAAAGGGATTTGAGCCGGCAGAAAGACATCCTGCCAGATTCCATGGAACTGAGCCGTTTTTGAAAGAAAACGGACTTCCAAGAAATCCCAGAACTACTGCTAATTATCAGGATATTTTCAGTACTGTTATGTGCAAGCTGGGAGCGAGAAACGATAAGGTAGTCGCAATAACAGCGGCTATGGCGGATGGCACCGGACTTAAGAGATTCAGAAATATGTATCCTGAGAGGTTTATTGATGCGGGAATTGCCGAAGAACATGCCGTAACCTTTGCGGCTGGTATGGCAGCAGGCGGATATAAACCGGTATTTGCTGTGTATTCATCTTTTTTGCAAAGGGCTTATGATCAGATTTTGGAGGATGTATGCCTTCAGAATCTTCCGGTTATCTTTGCTATAGACAGAGCAGGACTTGTGGGAAGCGATGGAGAGACACATCAGGGTATCTTTGATCTGTCATATATGTCATCCATGCCCAATATGCACATTATGGCGCCCAAGAATAAGTGGGAGCTTTCGGATATGATGAAGTTTGCTGTGGAACTTAATGCACCGGTGGCAGTGCGCTATCCAAGAGGCAATGCCTATGATGGTCTTAAGGATTTCAGAGCACCTATTGTTATGGGCAAGTGTGAGCCAATTTATGAAGAGAAGGATATTTGTCTTTTGGCTGTAGGCAGTATGGTGAAGATTGCTGAGAAGGTTCGTGAAATACTTAAGAGCCAGGGACTTAAGTGTTCTCTTGTAAATGCTCGATTTGTTAAGCCTATTGATACGGATTACCTGCATGTTGCCAGCAAGACCCACAGACTCTTTGTGACAATGGAGGAAAATGTTGCTACAGGTGGCTATGGAGATAAGGTTCGCAGGTATATTGACGAGAACCGTCTGGATGCATCTGTTCTGCAGATAGCTATTCCGGATCAGTTTGTGACTCACGGAAGTGTGGATAAGCTGTATAAAGAACTTAAGATGGATGCGGATTCTGTTGCAGAGAGAATCCTTGATGAGGTGCATAGATAAATATGGCAAAGGAAAAAGAAAGACTGGATGTCCTTTTGGTAAACAGAGGGTTGGCACCGTCACGTGAAAAGGCCAAGACTCTTATTATGGCCGGAGATGTATTTGTGAACGGCCAGAGAGAGGATAAGCCGGGAACAACCTTTGAGGAAGCCAAGATAACAAGCCTTGAGGTAAGGGGAGATACACTTCCCTATGTCAGCAGGGGCGGGCTTAAGCTTGAGAAAGCAGTTAACAATTTTGGCTTTTCCTTGGAAAATAAAATATGTATGGATATTGGAGCTTCTACCGGAGGCTTTACGGATTGCATGCTTCAAAATGGTGCGACCAAAGTCTATTCAGTAGATGTAGGTCATGGACAGCTTGACTGGAAGCTTCGAAGTGATGACAGGGTAGTCTGCATGGAGAAGACTAATTTCAGGTACATGGTCAGAGATGACATAGCAGATGATCTTGATTTTGCATCCTGCGATGTTTCATTCATTTCTTTGACGAAGATTCTTTTACCGGCAAGAAGGCTGTTAAAAGACGGGGGAGAAATGGTCTGCCTGATCAAGCCGCAGTTTGAGGCCGGAAAAGAGAAGGTTGGCAAAAAAGGTGTTGTAAGAGAGCCTGCAGTTCATGAAGAAGTAGTTCACAGGATTTGTGATTTCGTAGATATAGCGGGATTTGACATTTTGCATCTGGATTATTCTCCTATCAAGGGACCGGAGGGAAATATCGAATATCTGATTCATATCAGGAAGAATCCCGATGCTAATGACAGGGTTTCAGAACTTACTGAAGCCGAGGGAGAAAAGCTGCTTAGGACAGTTGAAGAAAGTGGGGATGGCTACTCGCACAGCCTTGAGATGGAGAAGTTGATATCAGAAACAGTCGGAAGGGCGCACGGTAGTCTTGATAAATAATTATGGATCATTTTTGTATAGTCACCAATAAGAGCAAGGACAAAAATCTGGAGATGACCATGCACATCAAGGATTATCTTGAGAAGCATGGTAAGAGATGTGACATCGCAGAAAGCGGAATAGGTCAGGTTAAAGAGCACAGGGTTGAAAGGGATTTTTTGAGTGAAATACCGGCAGACGCTGATTGTGTTATTGTGCTTGGCGGAGATGGCACTATGCTGCAGGCCGCCAGAAGTACTGCTTATCAGGATATTCCACTTATCGGTGTTAATCTTGGAACTCTTGGATATCTTGCCGAAGTTGAAAAAACAGGTGTCGATGATGCTTTAAGACGTCTTCTTGCTGGGGACTATGAAACGGAAGAGCGTATGATGCTCTTTGGTGATGCTTGTGATAAGCATGATTATGCGCTTAATGATATAGTAATCACCAGGCGCTCAGCTATGACTACCATCAATTTTGATATATATGTGAATGATCTTTTTCTATGCAATTATCACGCAGATGGTATCGTAATTTCTACTCCTACAGGTTCGACCGGATACAGTATGTCAGCCGGAGGGCCAATCGTGGAGCCGTCAGCCAATATGATTCTGGTAACACCGATCTGTCCGCATACTCTTAATTCCAGGAGTATGGTTCTTTCTGCGGATACTAAGATCAGGATTGTCATCAAAGAGGGACGTGCCGAAAGCAATCAGGAGGTTGTGGCATATTTTGACGGTAGCGGTCGTATAGACATGAATACCGGTGACAGCATAGTGATAGAAAAATCTAATAAGATAACCAAGATAATAAAGCTTAACAGGGTAAGTTTCCTGGAAGTATTGGGTAAAAAATTTGATAAATAATTATTCTTATAGGGTATAAGATATATTTTTTGCGGGGGGCATTTGAGATGAAGAAAAACAGGCATGACAAAATTATTGAACTGATTGCCAGAAATGTGGTTGAAACACAGGAACAATTGGCCAATATGCTTAGGGCTGAGGGCTACGATGTTACTCAGGCTACAGTCTCAAGAGATATCAGACAGATGAAGCTGAGCAAGCAGGTGACTGAAGATGGAAGACAGAAATATGTTTATTCTACGGCTGACAGTGAGGCTATGCAGGATAAATATGTCAGTGTTTTAAAGGCTGGTTTTGTCAGCATGGATGTGGCACAGAACATTCTGGTGATAAAGACAGTTTCCGGAATGGCAATGGCGCTTGCTGCGGCTATTGATGCCATTGAATTTCCTGAAATTGTGGGATGTATTGCTGGGGACGATACGATAATGATTGCTATTAAGACTAATGACGAAGCCGTTATGGTAATGGAAAAACTCAGAGAAATGATGGCTTGACGCGTGGTCTTTTTACAATAAAAAAGCCACAGTGAATCTACGAAATTGCTGTGACAAAAGGCGGGGTTCTCATTTTTTATAAGAAGGATGAGGAAATATGTTATACAGTTTACATGTTAAAAATCTTGCTCTTATCAAGGAGCAGGAGATTGAATTCTCCAAGGGACTAAATATCCTTACAGGAGAAACAGGTGCCGGTAAATCAGTAGTTATAGGGTCTGTGAATCTGGCACTGGGAGGAAAAGCGGATGCCGGGCTTATAAGGACCGGTGAGGAATATGCACTTGTTGAGCTTACATTTGGGCTTGAAAATGATACTCAAAGAAGATTACTGGAGGAGATGGACATCCCTGTGGAGGAGGATGGAACTGTTGTCATCCAGAGAAAGCTTATGCAGGGTAGGAGCATATCCAAGGTGTGCGGAGAGTCAGTGTCTTCGAGGCAGCTTAAAGACATCTCTGGTATTTTGATAAACATCCACGGGCAAAATGATAATCAGGAGCTTCTTCACAAGAATAAGCATTTAGAAATCCTTGATGACTATTGCGTGGATGCTCTTTTGGACCTTCCGGATAAGTTAAAAGATAATCTTCAGAAAATGAAGGAGTTGGAAACACAACTGGAAGAGACAGATATTGATGAAAATTCAAGGCTTCGTGAGCAGGAGCTTTTAGAATTTGAAGTTAATGAGATTTCAGAAGCACAGCTACTTGCTGGTGAAGATGAAAAGCTTGAGACCTTATATCGCAAGATGGTCAACAGTAGGAAGATATCTGAGGCAGCTTTCGGTGTATATTCCATGACGGGCTCCGGAGAAAGTGAAGAAAGTGCTTCTGACATAGTTGGCAGAGCGGTTAGAGAACTATCAAGTGTTGTTTCATATGATAGCGAGCTGGAGGATCTTTTGTCTCAGATTTCGGATGTGGAGAATCTTTTGACAGATTTTAATCATTCTCTTTCTGCCTATATCAAGGATCTGGAGTTTGATGATGAGGAGTTTAGGACCACTGAGGACAGACTCAATGTAATCAATCATCTTAAGGACAAGTATGGCGGCAGTATAGAAGCTGTACTTGAAGCGCTTGATGAGAAGCAGGCAAGACTTGATACTTTATCTGACCTTGATGCTCACAGGAATAAGCTTATAAGAGAGCTTGAAGATCAGAAAGAAAAGGTGATTGATCTTTGTAAAAAGATATCTGAGATCAGACAAAAGGGAGCCAAAGAGCTGACAAAGAAATTGACTGCGGCACTTGTGGATCTTAACTTTCTGGATGTTAAGTTTGAAATCGAGGTTAATGGAAGCGAGGAGAATCTGACAGCAAAAGGGTACGATGATGTGGAGTTTATGATATCCACAAACCCTGGGGAAGCGCCTAGACCTCTATGGAAGATTGCCAGTGGTGGTGAGCTTTCCAGAATAATGCTGGCACTTAAATCAGTGGTTGCAGATAAGGATGATATCAGCACACTTATTTTTGATGAGATAGATGCAGGTATCAGCGGAAAGACTGCCTGGAAGGTTTCACAGAAGCTTGGTGAACTCTCTAAAGCGCATCAGATCATATGCATTACGCATCTTCCACAGATTGCAGCTATGGCAGATACTCATTTTATGATAGAAAAGGGCCTTGACGAAGGAAGAACTGTTACCAGGATCTTTAGCCTAAGTGAGGAGGAGTCGACCAAAGAGCTTTCAAGGCTTCTTGGCGGCGAGAAGGTAACTGAGGCTACAATACAGAATGCGCTTGAAATGCGCAAAATGGCTCGCGATAGCAAGGGGATAGACTCTAATGACAATTAATAATGATGATCTAATAAACAGCATAATTGCTTCGCTTGGGAGAATAGATACTATTTCTCTTGATGAGTTGCCGAACATAGATCTTTATATGGATCAGCTCACAACATTTATGGATGAGAGGCTTAAGAAAACCACAAGGTATCCTGGTTCTGACAAGATTCTGACCAAGACCATGATAAATAATTATGCCAAGAATGATCTTTTGCCTCCACCTGTAAGGAAGAAGTATTCCAAGGATCATCTTATACTTTTGATTTTTATTTATTATCTTAAGAATATTTTGTCGATTAATGATATTCAGACTCTTATAGAACCGCTTAAGGAAAGATTCCACGTCAGTGATGATGAGCTGAATTTGAGCAAGATATATCAGACTGCTTATGGCCTTCAGAGTGATGCACTTGAGCCGGTGATCGAAGATCTTAAGAAAAAATATGCCAAGAGTCTGGAGACTTTTTCGGATGTAGAGCTTGGCGACGAGGAAAGAAAACGCATGCAAATGTTTTCTTTTATCGTGGAGCTGTCCTATGATGTCTATGTCAAAAAGCTTTTGATCGAGAAGATTCTGGATAATGTAAATGCTGAAAAAGCAGAAGCTAAGGCTAAGGGAAAAGCCAAAGATAAAGGAAAGAAATGATAAATAATAACGTGGATATAGCTTTGAAGCGTTGATTTGGGAAATAAAGGAATTAGGTTTTTTAATGGGAATATACGATACACTAAATACACAGCAGAAAAAGGCTGTTCTTCAGACAGATGGACCTG
This sequence comes from uncultured Butyrivibrio sp., assembly GCF_947169445.1. Lineage (GTDB taxonomy): Bacteria > Bacillota > Clostridia > Lachnospirales > Lachnospiraceae > Butyrivibrio. The sequence continues at coordinate 38,907 of NZ_CAMVPU010000025.1, forward strand.
TACTGATACTGGCCGGAGCAGGTTCCGGCAAGACAAGAGTGCTTACTCACAGAGTGGCATATCTTATTGATGAATGTAATGTTAATCCATGGAATATCATGGCGATCACCTTTACCAATAAGGCAGCAGGTGAGATGCGTGAAAGAGTAGATAAGATAGTGGGCTTTGGCTCAGAGAGTATCTGGGTATCTACCTTCCACTCTAGCTGCGTCAGGATTCTTCGAAGATACGCTGACAAGCTGGGCTACGGCAATAATTTTACTATCTATGATACGGATGACTCCAAGACACTTATGAAGGATATCTGCAAGAGATATCAGCTAGAGACTTCTACTCTCAAGCTTCGTCAGATCATGGGTAGTATTTCCAAGTGCAAAGACAATCTGGTATCACCTGAAGAATATGCACTTTCTACCTATAATGATTTTATTAAGGCCAAGATTTCCAAGGCTTATACAGAGTATCAGAATGCTCTTAAAAAGAACAATGCCTTCGATTTTGATGATCTTATCATGAAGACGGTAGAGCTCTTTAAAACAAATCCTGATGTACTTGATTCCTATCAGGAGAGATTTAAGTACATTATGGTAGATGAGTATCAGGACACTAATAATGCACAGTTTGAGCTTATTAGGCTTCTTGCGGATAAATATCGGAATCTTTGTGTTGTGGGTGATGATGATCAGAGTATCTACAGGTTTAGAGGAGCTAATATCCGGAATATTCTGGACTTTGAAAAAGTCTATCCTGATGCCGCTGTTATAAAGCTTGAGCAGAACTATAGATCAACTCAGCAGATTCTAAATGCGGCAAATGCTGTTATCCGCAATAACAGAGGGCGTAAGGATAAAGCTCTTTGGACTGACAATAAGGATGGCAATACAGTTGCCCTTAGACAGTTTGACACAGCTGATGATGAGGCTTTATTTATTGCTAGTGATATTGGTAAATTAAAGAGGAATGGAAAACTTCGCTACGATGATTGTGCTGTGCTTTACAGAACGAATGCACAATCTAGATTGTTAGAAGCTAGGTTTAGAAGTGAGGGGATTCCATATAATGTTGTTGGAGGAACTAACTTCTATTCAAGGCGTGAAATAAAAGATCTTTTGGCATATTTAAAAACCATAGACAATGGAACAGATGATATATCGGTTAAAAGAATAATTAATGTTCCAAAACGTGGTATTGGTGCTACTACTATTGATTATGTACAAAATTATGCTGATGAGAGACAAATAAGTTTTTATGAAGCGCTTTGCGAGGCAGACCAGATAATGGCTGTAGCAAGAAGTGCCGGGAAGTTAAAAGATTTCGTTACTATGATCCGTGCTTTCAGAACCAAGATGAAGAGCTATTCTCTGGAAGAGCTGCTTAAGGATGTCATCGAGGTGACCGGATATATGGATTATCTGAGAACTTTGGATGATGACGACGATGGTAGCGGAGATAACGACAGAGCGCAGAACGTGGATGAACTTATATCTGATTTGGTTGAGTACGAAGAAAAAGTGGAAAATGAGGGAACGGAGATTCCTTCATTAACTGGTTATTTAGAAAAAGTTACACTTATTTCTGATTTAGACAAGGTTAATGATGATGATGAGAAGGTTCTTCTCATGACACTTCATAGTGCCAAGGGACTTGAGTATGAGCATGTGTATCTGGCCGGAATGGAAGAGGGAGTTTTCCCAAGCTACATGACGCTTCAGAATGAGGATTCAGATCCGGAGGGAATTGAGGAAGAAAGACGACTTGCGTATGTTGGAATAACAAGAGCCAAGAAATATCTTACTCTTTGTGCTGCAAGGCGGAGAATGGTGCGCGGCGAGACCATGTATAATCATTTGAGCCGTTTTGTTACCGAGATTCCAGCTAATCTTCTTGATAAGGAAAAGTCCATGGAAAAGCCGGCATTTCTTTTTGATGACGGCGATGAGATCGATGAATATGAAGGCGTAGAGGATAGCTATTCCAAGGGAAAATCTGCTTATAGCAATGACTACAGAAAGGAATACAATACCTATTCAGACGAGTCATATTCCGGATTTTCAGGTATTAAGCCTGCTTATGCAAATGGTATCAGAAAGGCTAATGCTGCAGGAAAAACTACGGGCAGCAGTGCGGGAGATTCTTCAAAGTCAGGACTTGCAAGTACTTATAAACTAAAGGCATCTCCCAAGACTAAGACTATTCAGAGGGCTCAGCCCAAGGATAAGCCATATATTTCCGGTGTGGCAGGAACACATACAAAGGGAAGTCTGGCAGGCATCTCAAAAGGCATGCCGATGAAAGCACAGGCGCCTGACTATCAGACAGGGGACAGAGTGTCTCACATCAAATATGGTATTGGAACTGTGACTTCCTTGGAGGAGGGACCAAGGGATTACAAGGTAACAGTTGAGTTTGATGATTGTGGCCAGAAGATAATGTATGCTGCTTTTGCCAAACTTAAGAGAGTGTAAGGTGTTTTTTATCTGGTAATGTGCCAGTGAAAAATATGATATACTATTATTACAATATTTTTTTATGAGAAAGGGGTTACCATGGAAGCAAAATCAAAAATCGATGACATTATTGAAATGACACGTATTAACGAGTTACTTGACAAAAGAGAAGCGGCTAACGCCAGAAAGCCTTCCAATGTGATCCTTTGGACTTTGGCTGTACTTGGCTCAATTTCAGCCGTAGCAATCATCTCTTATCTGGTTTATCGCTATATGACACCGGCATTTGAGGATGATTATTATGATGATGACTTCGACGATTTTGATGACGATTTTGACGACGAGGACTTCATCAAGGAATAATATAGAAAGTTTGAGTTATTGTGAAAAAAAAAGAAATAATTGAAGGAATAGTAAAAAGGGTGGAATTCCCTAATAAAGGAATCGTGGAGACTTCTGAGGGGAAGGTTGTTGTAAAGGGCGTCCTTCCCGATCAGAAGGTTTCTGTTCAGATTCAGAAGGTGAGAAAAGATAAAGCAGAGGGTAGACTCCTGGAAGTATTGGAGGAACCCTCTGATTCTGTCGAAAGCCCTTGTCTTCATTTTGGCAAGTGCGGAGGCTGCAGTTATCTTACTATGCCTTATGTTAAAGAGCTTGGACTTAAGGAACAGCAGGTCAGAGCTCTTTTAAAGCCTGCAATGGAGAGGCAATCGCAGCGCTTTACCTGGGAGGGAATTAAGACCAGCCCGGTTAAATTTGCCTACAGAAATAAGATGGAGTTTTCTTTTGGTGACGAAGTAATGGGCGGACCGTTGTGCCTTGGAATGCACAAAAAAGGCAGCTTTTACGATATTGTCACTGTTACCGGATGCAGAATTGTTGATGATGATTATAAGGCAATTCTTTCTGCTACATTGGACTATTTTTCTCCAATGTATGAGAAGAATGAAATATCCTTTTACCATAGAATGAAGCAGGTTGGGTATCTTCGCCATCTTCTTGTGCGTAAGGCTGTAAGGACTGGTGATATTCTTGTGGACCTTATCACTACAACTCAGGAAGAACATGACCTTTCAGGTTTTAAGGATACTTTGTTATCTCTTTCTTTGGATGGAAGGATTGTTGGAGTTCTTCATACCAAAAATGATGCCAAGGCAGATGCTGTTATAGATGAAGGAACTGAAATCCTGTATGGACAGGACTTCTTTTACGAGCATCTTCTTGGACTTAAGTTCAGGATTACGCCGTTCTCATTCTTCCAGACTAACAGCCTAAGTGCTGAGGTGCTGTATCAGACTGTCAGAGACTATATTAAGAGTCTCTATGACCAGAAGAAGATCAGTAAAGATGGAGTTATTTATGATCTTTATTCCGGAACCGGCACTATTTCTCAGCTTCTTGCTCCAGTTGCCAACAAGGTAATTGGTGTTGAAATTGTTGAAGAAGCAGTTGAGGCAGCCAAGGAGAACGCAAGACTTAATAACCTTGATAACTGTGAATTCATTGCCGGCGATGTCCTTAAGGTTCTTGATGAAATCGAGGATAGGCCGGACATGATCATACTTGATCCTCCTCGTGATGGCATCAATCCTAAGGCCCTTCAGAAGATTATCGATTACGGCGTTCAGTACATGATCTACGTTTCCTGCAAGCCTACCAGCCTTGCAAGGGATTTAGAGATCCTTCAGAATAACGGTTATGTTATGAGTAGGGCTGTTGCCGTGGATCAGTTCCCCTGGACGAATCATGTTGAGACGGTTGTTCTTTTGTCCCAACAAAATCCGGATGATAGGATCAGGGTAAAAGTAGACTTGGATGAATTGGATGAAACCAGCGCAGAAGCTAAAGCCACATACAAGAAAATTACTGACTGGGTACAGGAACACTACGGATTTCATGTAACGAATCTTAATATTGCTCAGGTTAAGCGGAAGAATGGTATTATAGAGCGCGATAACTATAATAAGCCTAAGTCAGAAGATAGTAGGCAACCGGGAACAACGCCTGAGAAAGAAAAGGCTATTACTGAAGCTTTAAAGTATTTCAAAATGATATAAGGTATTGAGTTAGGCATGTACCCTTAAATGAGTGCATGCCTTTTTTGCTGTTAACGTTTCTTAGACTTCAATTTTTTGAAGATGTCTCATATTGTCTGAAAATGACCTGTTTTGTCTTGTATTGTCTTAGATTAACCCTATTATATGATTTGCAGAAATGGTATTATCAAATTGGAAGTAGATTGGCGGGATACATTTGGGATAGTATCCGGATGTTATTGGGATATGGCAGGGATATTAGTGCAAATATTCTTGTGATATTATTATAATAGTCTTTATGTGGCATGCCCCGATTTGACCCTAAAATGCCCCAAAGTTACCCCGAAATTACCCCAAAGTTACCCTAAGGTTCACCTTTTCATCTGAAAATGGGTATGATATTATTATGATAGATTAAATTTGAGCAGTCGGTTTTGTTACAAATTGTTATGCCGGCGTTATATTTTGTTATGTGAACGTTATGAGCTGTAAATTTCAATATGGAAATAAGTCTGATATATTTATAATGCGATATCAAAGAGCTGTTCCAATGGAGCGGTTCTTATTTTTTGGTCCGTAAAATGTCCGTAGAATGTCTGCATATTGTCTCTACCAAGGTATAAAAAGCAATGGTATTATTATGGTATATAATTAACAGCCGAGCAAAATCGTCACTAAACGTCACGAAATGTCACAAATTGACACTAAATGTCACGCCCTGTATATTTTCAAGGGTTTTTAAAGCTGATATTATTATACTGGGAATAGAAATAAAGAGATGTAGACAAATTGTAGACCCTGTGTAGATTTTAAAAGATAATTCGGACTGTTAATATTAAAATAAAGAATGTTGAGCAATCGAGAGAAATCTTGATTGCTTTTTTTATTGCAAAAAAAGGAGGAGATTGCAATGGATGAAAAACAAAAGATTTTTGGCTATGCCCGAACATCAACAAGAGAACAGAACGAAGACCGACAGATTATAGCCTTGAAGGAGATGGGAGTTCCTGAGAAGAATATTTTCCTTGATAAACTTTCAGGCAAGAACTTTGAAAGACCCCAGTACAAGAAAATGATTAGAAAACTTGATAACAATTCAGTTCTCTATATCAAATCTATTGACAGGCTTGGTCGTAGTTACAGGGATCTTAGTGATCAATGGAGAGTTATCACAAAGGAAAAAGGTGCTGATGTAGTTGTTATTGATATGCCAATCCTTGATACAAGAAGAGAAAAGAATTTGCTGGGGACATTCATCAGTGATCTGATTCTTGCCTTGCTTTCATATGTTGCAGAGAGCGAGTATAGAACAATTCATCAGAGGCAAGCGGAAGGTATTGCAGCTGCTAAAGCAAGAGGATATAAGTTTGGCAGACCACCCAAGCAACTACCTGAAAACTTTCATGAAGTATATCAGAAATGGAAATCTGGAAAGATATCTGTTGCGGAAGCAGCCAAAGAGTGTAATATGCCAAGATCAACATTCTACTATAAAGCCAAGGTGTACAAGAATTCCACATATTTAGATGACTGAAAAAATCCAAGAAGGTGTACTTTTTTGGATTTCTTTTTTTATCAGAACACCGTTTCTGATTATACCACAATTGCCTATGTTTATGCGTGTTTTAATGTTTTTTCATTGTGCTGTTTTTCACCATCTCAAAAAGTACACCTTTTAGATAGAGGATGGGATGGTGTGATTTATGCAGTTTAATAGCTATGAGTTCATACTGTATTTCTTGCCAATTACAGTATTGCTCTATTTCTTGGCGAACAAGATTAAGCCAGTTATAGGAAAATTGGTAATAATTGTTGCCAGCATTATTTTTTATTCGCTGGGCAGGACAAACATGCTTATTTACTTAGGTATAAGCATGCTAATCAATTATGGTTCTGCTTTGGTTATTCGAAAGTTCAAAATAAAAAATAAGGTATTGATGGCATTGCCGATTGTTGTGAATGTGGGATTATTGCTGTATTTTAAGTATTTGAATTTTGCTATCACAAATATAAATACCTTCTTTGGCAAAGAAATAGAGCTTCAGGAGATAGTCCTACCGCTTGGAATATCATTTTATACGTTCCAGCAGATAGCGTATATTGTCGCTACTGAGCGGGGAGATCTTGAGAACAATAATATAATCGATTATTTGGCATATATCTTGTATTTTCCTAAGCTTGTAATGGGTCCGATTATTGATCCGGTAGATTACATTTCACAGCTTAATGAAGAGGATAGAAAAAAAGCTGATATTACCAATATAACAACAGGTATAAAGATTTTCAGTTTGGGACTTATAAAGAAAGTACTTCTGGCAGATACTTTTGCAAAAGCGGTTTCATGGGCATATACAAATATTGATGCGACGACGGCAATGGATTGCATTTTGCTGATATTGTTCTACACCTTTGAAATATACTTTGATTTCAGTGGATATAGTGACATGGCAGTAGGCGTATCATCAATGCTTAACATTGATTTGCCTATGAACTTTGATTCTCCATATAAAGCGGTTTCTATCAGGGATTTTTGGAAAAGATGGCATATGTCTTTGACGAAGTTTTTGACAAAGTATATCTATATTCCGCTTGGAGGATCACGCAAAGGCATCATATTTACCTATGTAAATACTCTTATAGTTTTCTTAGTTAGTGGATTATGGCATGGTGCGAATTGGACATTTATTTTATGGGGATTGCTCCATGGTTTGTTCAGTTGCTGTGACAGGATGTTTGAAAAAATTGAAGAAAAAGTATTCATGCCAGTCAGGTGGTTATGCACATTTGGAGTTGTTAGCGTACTATGGCTTTTATTTAGTGCGCAGACTGTGAAACAATGGAAAACAATTCTGTTTAAGATTTTGTTCATGCAGAATACAGCAGTAAGTGATGGTATGATTGGATCATTTAATTTGGCTGAAAATCAGTTTATTTACAACGTGTTAGGCTTGAATTTCTTGCCTACAAATGTTCGTGGCTTTAATATGCTGATATTTATTCTCGTGGCATGTTTTGTATGTTTTGTTCCTGAAAATAATTTCAGAAAGAAGGGTAGCTTAAATATAGGATCATTACTGCTTGCCTCATTTGCTTTTATATGGGGAATCCTTTGTTTAGGAGCAGAGTCTACGTTCGTATATTTTGGGTTTTAAGAGGGGACTATGAAGGTAAAGATTTGGTTAATAAGCTGGCTGATTATAGTAGTGTCAGTATTAAGTATCTTTGGATTTTGGGTTTATAAAATAGATCCGTATTTTCATTATCATAAACCAGAATTGGATAGCTATTTTTATACGTTGAATAATCAGCGAAGCCAAAATGATGGAATTAGTAAGCATTTTGATTATGATGCATTGATATCAGGAACTTCCATGACTGAGAATTTCAGGACGACAGAGGCTGATAAGATATTTGGATGTAATTCCATAAAGGTAGCATATTCAGGTGGATCCTATAAAGAAATCAACGATAACATTGAGAAGGCTCTTGAAGCGAATGAAAATTTAAAGCTGGTGATTCGATGCCTTGATATGGGGAAATTTCTCGCAACATACGATGATATGAGAACTGATTTAGGAAAATATCCAACTTATCTTTATGACAGTAATCCATTCAATGATGTGGAGTATCTCTTAAATAGGGATGTCATATTTAGTCGGGCATATCAAATGACGTTGGATAATGATAAAGAAGGTTTCAAGCCTGGAATAACAAAGTTTGATGATTATTCAAGATGGCAGCCTTCATATGTATTTGGAATAAATACTGTCAGTCCAAATGGAGTTACAATAACGGAAACTGAGCAACTTCATTTAACCGATGAGGAAAAGGAAACAATAAAAAAGAACATAGATTTTAATGTTACAAGAGTTGCGGATGAAAATCCTGATGTTGATTTTTATTATTTTTATTCCCCATACAGTGTGGTTACGTGGAATCAGTGGAAAACTGGGGGGACTTTATACAAAATGCTTGAGGCTGAAGAATATATAACTGAGCTTATCGTTCCGCACAAGAATATTCATCTATTCTCGTTCAACAGTAGAACAGATATAACAACGGATTTGAATAATTATAAAGATGGTCCGCATTATGCATGTTGGATAAATACTCTGATGCTTAAGTGGATGCATGATGGACAGTATCAGTTGACAGAGGATAACTATAAAGATTATCTTAAACAAGAATATGATTTCTATACCACCTTTGATTATACAAGTGTAAATGGGCAGGTGGATTATGAAGCAGATTTCTATGCAGCTGCTTTGCTCAATAAAGAACTTACAGGTGTAGATCCTTTAGATGTTTTAAACGATGATAAGGTAGATGTTTCTATTAACGGAGCAGAGTATATCACGGATGATACCGGAAGGAATAGTATTGTTAATTGTCATGGTGCATTGTCAAGAGATAATAATACAGATACATTAGCAGATTACCTTAAGGATAAAGAATTTATTGGAATAAAATTTACTGTAAACTTGGATGAGGGTTATAACTACCTTTGCTTTGACGGCCAGAAAATAGTAGATCATGGAAGGCTGACGGCAAATGTTTATGATGAAGATGGAAACTTAGTAGGACAGATTGAAGCTAATTATAAAGACTTAGATACTGAGGTTCATCAATATGTTATTGATTTGTCTACAATAAGCGGAAATGTTACGGTTGTTTTGAATGGCGGATATGTTGATTACACTGGAAGTCCGGACTCAAATTATCATTTTAGTAATATTTATATGTATTAAAGTTTTTAGAAAGACAGTGGCACAGTTCACTGTCTTTCTTTTTGCAACAATTCCGTAGAGGAATTTTGCAAAAACACCAGAACGAAGAAAAGGAGATTATCCCGTGGAGAGATAATCTCTTTTTCTTTGCTCTGGAGCAAGAGTGCAGAGAGAAGCATTCTCTTTGCTTGTGAAAATGAGTGCACACATTTTCGCAACCGTGGGTCAAGGGAGCAGAGCTCCTTTGTCAGGTCGAGGGTGAAATCCCGCCCAGGTAGGTGAGTTGCTTGCGACACACCGTACTGGGTATTTTTTGTCACCACAGCCAGTTTTATGGCTTTGAAAACGGCACTTCCGCGGACAATGTTTTTGAAAAAACTGAAAACAGTTAACAAAATTTTTTAGAGCAAAGGAGAATTATTTTTATGCGAGCATCACGCCATAATGGCAGATCAGGATCACATGGAGCTTACAACCCAAAGCACAATGACAGAGAGTTTGATCTTGATAAGGCTGAGGAGATTAAAAAGGAACTTACCAAGAACAATCTCTATTGGGACTGCATCACGAGACAGGTAGCCCGTCATGATGAAAGGACTGAGGAGACACCTTCCTTTACCGAAGTGGAGAAAGGTTTTTATGATCTTGTCTACAAAGATTATGTTGAAGGACAGAATGCAAGGAACACTGCCGCCAGACATAAGGAGAGGAACAGGACAACGGATGATCTAAGGGAGAGTACAAAGACTTGCCCTGAGGAAACAATTTATCAGATTGGAAACATTGATAAGCATGTCGATTATGATGTCCTTGCAAAAGTGACTTTTGATTTTTTAAATCAGCTTCAGGAAAGATATGGCAAGCACATGCATATCCTTGACTGGGCGCTTCACCTTGATGAAGGTACTCCGCACATTCACGAAAGACATGTCTTTGATGTTGTAAACAAATATGGAGAACGTCAGCCCAAACAGGAAGATGCACTTAGGGAAATGGGCTTTGAGCTTCCTGATCCTGAAAAGAAATCCGGCAAGTACAACAATAGGAAGATGAGCTTTGATGCAGAATGCAGAAAATTATTTTTGGAGAGCTGCAAAAAGTTTGGGCTTGAGGTTGATGAAGAACCTATCTATGGTGGAAAGAAATATCTTGAAAAACAGGAGTACATTATAGAAAAGTTGAACGCTGACATCAAGGATCTTTACGACACCATTGGCACATGGCAGGAGGTAGGAGAAAAGCTTCAGGCTGAAAACGAAAGACTTACTCAGGAAAATAAAAATCTGGAACTTAAGATTGAAGATGTTGAAGGACTTCTTAAGGAAGTTTCTGAGGTGGCTTATGATAAAGCCTGTGACACACTTGTTGATGATATTACTGACAAGGTCAGAGAAGAAGATCTTGCAGAGATAGAAGATCACAAGAAATGGCTTATGTCCTCTGAAAGAAAGGCTCCTAAAAATCTTAGGGACTATGCTTTTCAGCAGCTGGATTCCCTTCAGAAAAATCTTGGTAAGCTCCGTGACAGGATCATAAACAGAGTCAGAAAGGCATTCAAATTGCCTGAGATGAAGGATAAGTTTATTGAGGAAATCATAGAGGAGACAAGACCTAGCACACTCGCACTTCTTGACAAGTACAAGGCTGAGATTAAGGAAAGGGATGCAAATACCATCCATCTTCCTAAAAAGAACCGAGGTGAGATCAGCCGTTGAGTGTGTTTGATACTGTAAAAGAAAATGTCATAGCAAGACATGTCTTTGAGTATTACGGTATCATGGTGAACCGCTATGGGATGTGCTGTTGTCCATTCCATAGCGATAAACATCCAAGCATGAAAGTTGATACAAGATATTACTGTTTTGGCTGTGGTGAAAAGGGTGATGCAGTAGATTTTGTCTCAAAGTATTTCGGACTTGGGCTTAAGGATGCTGCAATAAAAATCTGTGATGACTTTCATCTTAGCTACGATGAAAGCTACCATGCACCTGAGAAAAAGGTCACTCATGAAAAGTCCCTGCTCCTTAAATTTGAGGAGTCGGAAAAATATGTTTTTCGTGTTTTGTCCGACTACCTGCATCTTTTGAAAAGATGGAAAACTGAATATGCACCTAAGGATGAATCATGTGAATGGCATCCTTATTTTTGTGAAGCTCTGAAAGAAACAGATCATGTTGAGTACATGCTTGATATTTTACTCACAGGAGATATTTCTGACAGGGCTTTTTTAATTGCAGATTACGGAAGGAAGGTAATTGAAATTGATAGACGACTTAAACAATTTAGATCCAGAAATGAAGAAAAAAGTATTTGAGGTAGTAAAACTCATAACAGAGGATACTGCTTCTGATGACGCACCTACATGGTATGACACTGAAAAAAAGAAAATAAATGAAGTAGAGTTCTGCGAGTGGTTCATCCAAAAGCATCCGCTTAAGTTTGTGGGCGGCTTGTTCTATGACATTGATGGTCTTGTGGATGAGTACAAGCTGAAAAAAGAAATAGTGGAAGTCATAAAACCTTATATTGAAACTGCTATCGCTAAGAGAGCGAGTCAGATTTTTGAAGGTTTGAAGTACGAGGCCTACTGTGAAGAGCTCCCCAAGCACATAGACAGGGTTCATTTTAAAAATGGTACTTTCTTTCTTGAGGGCGGATTTGTTTCTGATAAGGAGTTCTGTTCAAACAGACTTCCTGTTAAATATAATCCTGATGCAAAGAAGCCGACAAGGTGGTTACAGTTTCTTGATGACCTTCTGTATCCTGAGGATATTCCCACGTTACAGGAGTTCATGGGATATACCTTTATACCTACCACTAAAGCTCAGGCTATGCTAATGCTGATAGGAAGTGGTGGCGAGGGGAAATCGAGGATTGGTTTTGTGTGCAGGAATCTTCTTGGAGATAACATGACTGTCTGTAGTGTGACCACGCTTTCCAATAACAGGTTTGCTCTTGCAAGTCAGGAGGGTATGCTTCTTATGGTTGATGATGATATGAAGATGGAAGCCCTTAGTGATACAGGCATTATCAAGTCAGTGGTGACCATGGAAGATAAGATGGAACTTGAGCGCAAAGGACAGCAGAGTTATCAGGGATATCTTTATGTCAGGATTATGGTCTTTGGAAATGGCACTCTTAGCGCGCTCCATGATAAATCTGACGGATTTTACCGCAGACAGATTGCTATAAGGGTTAAAGAAAAGCCTGCCACAAGGGTTGATGACAGAAATCTTTCAGAAAAACTGGAAGAGGAAACAGAAGGAATTGCTCTGTGGTGCCTTGAAGGTCTTAAGAGGCTTGTTTCCAACGGCTTTAACTTTACTGTAAGTGAGCGTACAGTCCAGAATCAGGCAGAAATGCGTATGGAAGAGGACAGTATCATGGACTTCTTTTCTTCTGAAGGTTATATAACCTTTGATAAAGAGGCTATCTGTTCCACAAAGGATCTGTATGAAGCTTACGAGATTTGGGCAGAAAGAAATTCTGTGAAGCCAAGGACAGAAAACTCTTTTGCAAGGGATGTGAAGCAGAGAGCACCAAAGCTTGGAATAGAATACCTTAAGAATGCATCAATAGACGGAAGGACAGCAAGAGGATACAAAGGATTGTATGCCAATCATGTGCTCAAGGAGGTGCCTTTTAATATGAAGAAAGGCGCATAGGCATCACATTTTTAGTTGATACCTTACTTTTTATGGAAAACAAAAAATCGAAATGGAATTACAAATCATGTGCCTATGTGCCTAAGTCCAGTAAAGACAAGGGTTACATAGGTTTTTCTATGTGCCTGTCTAGTGCCTAGATAAGCCTTATGAAACCTATTTTTGATAGAAATGGAGAAGATTATGGGAAAAACAAACGAATTAAAATATTTTGAAGATCCGAAACAAAATGCAGCATTCTTAAGATGCGTAGACCTTCTTGCTGGCCTTATTGAAAAATATGCGGATGCAGTATTGGGGCCTGACAAGGAGTATCAATTTGATTATGTTGTAACAGTTGCTGATGTCTCTTGTCTAATAGAATTCGTGCCAAGAATGAGTCACTATAAACTGATGGAGTTATATTCCAAAAAGTCAGGAATACTCCATGGCTCAAGGCTATTAAATAAAAAGAGAGCTGCATAGGTGCCAAGTATAAATTGACACTGCTGTAACGCAATATTATAATTGTGCCATAAGAATATTGACACAAAGGAGGATATTATTGCTATGACACTTGAAGATGCTTTGAAAAGAATATCGGAACTTGAAGAAGAGAATAAAAAACTTAGGGAAGAACTTGAATTCTATAAAAGTAAAAAGTTTGCCGGTAGACAGAAGCATGATGAGCATTGGATGAAGTCATATAACGACTTTGTGGCGCTATATGAGGACGGTCTTACTATTATGGAGATTGTAGATCAGGGAGCAATCAGCCGTCGTACAGCATACAGATATAAGGCTTATTATGATGGGCTTAAGCAAATGAATGGTATCGGTAAAGAAGAAAAGAAAGAGAGTAATGTTAAAGTTGGAAAAAGAAAGTAATTCAAGAAATGTTTCAGTTATCAAGGATGCACTAGGACATAATGTTGTAATGATCAATGACATCATTTTTCGTGGAAAACGTGGAATAAAATGGATTGATGTTGAAGAATACCTCAGACAGTATGTGGGCGAGTTCTACACGATTGCAGAGACAAATGAGGTAGTGTATATCGGTACAGATTTACCTGATGAGTATGCTCATTCGGAATATACACATATTCTAAAAGGCGCTAATGAAAAAGCAAAAGCCAATGCAGCTCAAGGTTTACCTGAGCTTATAATCACTGCTACTAACATGGAACATACAGATAATTCAAAGGCAAAGCATAAAAAGGATGCAAAGTACGGCTGGTATAAATATGAATCGCGATTTGCATTACCGGTATTTGCAGGTGATGGGGAAGTTGAAAGATACAATGTTTTTCATGTGGCAATGATTTTAAGACATGATAAGGATGGTAAGAAATACTTATACGACATTATGAACATAAAAAAAGAAACGAGCGACCTTTTCCAGTCCGAAGACCTTACTCAGTAAAAAACCCATTTCTTGATTCATATGTTAATGGGATAACTGGAGATTGTCAAGAGCAATTTATGATTTCGAAAGGATACATGTATGGCAAAAAGTAAGAAAACAAAATGTTATATCTATACCAGAGTTTCCACTGCTATGCAGGTTGATGGCTATAGTCTGGATGCTCAGAAAGAAAAACTCAAACGTTATGCAGACTATGAAGAAATGGAAATAGTAGGTGAGTATTCTGATGAAGGTCACTCTGGCAAAAACATAAATGGAAGACCTGAGTTTGTAAGAATGCTTCAAGACATCGAAGATTGCAAGGATGATGTAAGCTATGTACTTGTATTCAAGCTTTCAAGATTTGGAAGGAATGCTGCTGATGTTCTTAATTCTTTACAGTTAATGCAGGATTTTGGAGTAAATCTCATTTGTGTTGAGGATGGAATTAACAGCGCAAAAGAGTCTGGAAAACTTATGATTTCTATTTTGTCTGCGGTTGCTGAACTTGAGCGAGAAAATATTCTGGTTCAGACCATGGAAGGCAGAAGACAAAAAGCCAGGGAAGGCAAGTGGAATGGTGGATTTGCTCCATATGGATATAAGCTAGTTGATGGTAGTCTTGCCATTGCAGAAGATGAAGCAGAGATGATACGTCTTATTTTTGATAAATACATTCATACGGATATGGGTGCCAATGGTGTGGCAGAGTACCTTAACAATCATGGTCATAAGAAAAAACAGCGACAGAATAACACGCTTACCACCTTTGCTCCATCATTTATAAAAGGTGTTCTTGATAATCCTGTTTATATGGGAAAACTGGCATATGGGCGCAGGGCTACGGAGAAGATTCAGGGAACAAGAAATGAGTTTCATGTAGTGAAGCAGGAGGAATTTCCTATATATGATGGTGAACATGATGCCATTATATCAGAGGAAGATTTCATGCTTGCAAAAGAAAAGCGTGAACGCACTGGCTTCAAGCATGAGAAGACGCATAGCCTTGAACATGAGCATATCCTTTCGGGTATTCTAAAATGCCCTGTATGTGGTGGCTCCATGTATGCAAACGTCAACCGTAAAAAGAAGAGTGACGGGTCATATTACAAGGACTTTTTCTATTATGCTTGCAAACATAGAATCAAATTGGATGGACACCATTGTGACTATCACAGGCAGTGGGGGCAGGATAAGGTAAACGCTGCTGTGGAAGAGACAGTTAAGAAAATGGTAAATAATCCAAAGTTCAAAGCTGCTTTAAAAGCAAAGATAGGAGCTAATGTAGATGCAAGCGAACTGAAAGCGGAGCGTGAAAGTTACAGAAAAAGCCTTCAGCAGTGTATAGGAGCAAAAAATAAGCTAGCCGCACAGATAGATGCACTTGATGTTACTGATAAACATTATGACAGAAAATATCAGGATATGCAGGAGCGACTAGATGCGCTCTATGATCAGATGGGGGATATAGAAGAAAAGATAGAAACTGTAAATAAGAGAATCGAAAACCTTTTGCAGGAGCGACTTTCAGCGGATACGATTTACAAAGTGCTGATACAGTTTGATAAGCTTTATGATAACTTTACGGATCTTGAAAAAAAGAAATTCATGCAGTCATTTATTGAAGAAGTGCAAATATATGAGCAGCCAAAGGAAAATGGAAGATTCCTAAAGAGCATATCCTTTGCATTCCCTGTGTACTATAATGATAAAGAGTTTACTACTATTGCATTTGGTGAAGATGCACTAAAAGAGTACGCAGACAACCTGACTAAAGAGAATCTTGTTGGTTGGGACAAAGAAATAACAGATGAAACGGTATGTCTATTGTCCAAACTCAAGGATGCTAAGCAGCATGTGGAGATTGAAGTATCTCCTGAAAAATGAATTGACAGTGATTCTATAACAGTGTATATTTTGGGCATTATTTAGCAAAGGAAATGATAATGAATAGTATTTTGATTAACAGCTTAAGACGCAGACAGAGAAGACATAAGTTCTTGTGATCATTGCAGATTTATCGCATGGTTGCAGGAACGTATGTCTTGTTGCCGTGCGGTTGCTGTTAATAAGATATTATAAGCAGAACCGTAATGGATTTAGCCAATAATCTAAATCTCTTACGGTTCTTTTTTTATCTATTTAGAAAGGAATGAAGGAAATGAAAGAGAACGTGAGTAAGGCTATTGCAAAAGTAGTAGGGGGAATTGAGCAGGAGCAGATAAAAGAATTATTGGAAACACCACCGGATAGTTCTATGGGGGATATGGCATTGCCATGCTTTGCTTTCGCAAATGTTGAGCTTGCCCTGTGTGAGATTGGATAGAAAGTCCTTTGTATTATCAATAGATACGTTCAGTTAAATTCTCCAAGCTGTACAAGAACTGTAAATTGGTAACTATCCCCGGGGATACCCACTGCTATGACTACCATCTTGAACTTGTCACCGAAGCGGTAAAAGAATTTATGCTAGAGCAGATAGGCAAAACAAACTAAGGTCAAAGTAAAATTCTCGGATAGACTTCCTCAGAAGATGCAGAAGGGGCTGTTGCGCAAACAGCCCCAAAATCAATTCACCTTGATCTATTGTTCTTAACAAGCAGTGCCACAAGAATAATGTCCAGGACAATCACAAATCCTACAACCAATCCCATTTTTTTATCCGATTACTTTTGAAGTTGCATTCTTTTTAAGTCCCACATAATACATACTTGCAATAAGCTCTACAGCGCACTGCATACCCAAAATAAAGAGTATAAAAATACTCAGATTTGATACTGTAAATAAAATGCTTTGATCGATCATCACTGTCATTCCCCAAACGAATATGCATACATAGAGCATGTAATAGTGAGCACTTGCTCTTGCCTTAGTTACGATTTCTTTTGCTTCTTCACGGTTGGCTTTATATTTAATCCCAAAATATATAGACCATATCGCCAATGAAATAAATCCGGCACCTCCCAAAAGAGCAAGTACTAACAAAATCTTCTGACTAACCATTTTTCTCTCTCCTATCTGTAATATATTTTTCTTGGTTACAGATAGAATTCTAGCAGTCCAGATTCTTTTTTATGAAAAAAGTCCTGAAATGCTGTTTTTTGATCTTTTTCGTATAGATTCATTTTCTATCATCAAGGTTTGAACAAAAAAGTCTCTCTTCATTTCAGTATATTTATATACATTTGGATAACTGTTTAGAATCTTACCTACATTTTCAAGCCCGATCCCTCTGCCTTCTCCTTTGGTGCTGACTGAAGGTTTCTCTATTTCATCAATTGACAGTCCTTTTTGTATATACGAATTGGCTACTACTATAACTACCGCATTACTATCAACAACTATGTTAAACTTAACCTCTTTGGAACTGGTCTCAAGAGCAGCTTCCACCGCGTTATCTATATATATTCCAAGTACTCTTGTAAGATCCAGAAGTTTCATAGATATATCAGGCACTTCATCCATTATATCTATATAGAGATTAATTCCACGGCTCATGGAGCTAATGAACTTGGCTGACAGCATACCCTTTAGTGCAGTATCTTTGATCCTGGAAAGCTTGTGCAGATGATAGTTTCCACTATTTATCTTTTCACCTGTTGGAAGAATAGTCTCTTTATAGAAAGCTCTAAGGCCATCCATATCATTGCTGTCTATATAGCCCGACAGAGTCAGGAGCATATTGGTGTAATCATGCTTGAATGAACGCAGCTCTTTGTACATAGCTTCTATCTGGCTTGTATATTCGATCAGATTTCTCTTGTTTTCTTCTTCTCTTAATTCTCTTTCTCTTTTTTGTATCTGGTTTAATGCAGCGATGAACACTATTACAGATAAGATTGCAATAACATAATACGAACCCACATACCAGTAATAGTATTTATCATCAATAAGTTCATATCTGATCTGAAATCCAATATAAAGATAGGCAGCGCACGAAGTAGCAAGAATTATAACTGCTGATATAACTATCTTTGGAGATTCTATTATATTGGCTTTGTCTCTAAGTAGCAGGATTAATCCCCTTATACCAAAAGAAACCAAAACCAGTACAATTGATACAAGACAAACAGATAAATATGGCCCGGTTGATATGGACAACAAACGCAGCCCAATTTTGGTCAGATAATTTGCAAATACTCCAATAATATACCCAGCAGGGACAAGTAAAAGAGCATGTAGTTTTTTTCCAAAGAATAGATATGCGATGATACCAAGAACAGGAAAAAGATAGATAACTTTCGTCTCAGAGTAACTATTGTATAGAATAATACAATACGAAAGCTGCATGAGCAGAATGTTTATGATCCTGTTTTTCATACTGATCTTACCCAGCCAGATAATATTAGCAGAAACAGGAATCCACAATCCAGTTAATAATAATTCAAAAACTTTATACATTACAAATAAATCCTCGGATCATATATTATGATGCAGGTGTCAAAAGCATCTTTTGACAACATATGACGACTTGTATTTAAAATAGTTTTAATTAGCCGATGATTAGTATACAATATCTTTACTGTGTTTATAAAGAGGTAGCGCAGACTCATTCATATATGAACGGGCCAGCGCTACTACATAAGGAATAGTACAACCTGCATATTTGTTAGAGGTCATCCATGCTTAATATCTATGTTTGTGAAGACAACTTGAAGCAGCGAATGCTGATTACTGATTATATCAAAAATATTATTTTGATAGAGGACTATGATCTAAATCTTGAGTTATCAACTGATAATCCCTATGAAGTTCTTGATAGTATAGAAAACAGTAAGAATGTTGGACTGTATTTTCTGGATATAGATTTAAATTATGATATTGACGGGCTATCTCTGGCCAGGCAGATACGCCGCCATGATCCTAGAGGTTTTATAGTCTTTATCACCGCCCACTCAGAGATGTGTTACATGACTTTCACTTACAAAGTTGAAGCTATGGATTTTATCATCAAAGACGATCAGGATAATCTTCATTCACGTATACACCAGTGTATACAAAGCGCTTATTCAAGATACTCATCTACCAATAATCACACTGGCAAAATCTTTGTTACCAAAATTGGAGATAAGGAGTACTGCATACCGCTTAGTGATATTATCTACATCGAAACATCCGTAAGTCCTCACAAGATAATCCTGCATACAGCATACAGTACTCTTGAATTCAAGGGTCAGATCAAGGCAACCTTACCTATTCTTGGTTCTGACTTCGTTCTATGTCATAGATCTACAATTGTAAATAAGAACCATGTCAAAGAAATCGATTTAAAAGGCCGTACATTAACCCTTACCGGGGGCCACATATGCCCCATCGCTGTAAGATATATGCCTTCAATACATAAATGCTTTCAGTATAATAACTGAAACTTCGAACTTGCCAAACATACACCACCCTCTGAGGCAGAGCCGATGCGGCCCGTTTATAATACATTTTCGTATCTTTTGAAGGTGTTATTAAATTCAGGATCCAGATATCTTGCCCTGAATTATAACAGGTATTATTCCGAAACTTATTATTGAAATAGCAAATATTTGACAAAAACAAACACATATTCTATATTAGAGACGTGCTTATTATACCCAAAAATCGGAAAAAGGTAATTTAATAGAAATTGATTAAAAGCTCAAACTCCTTGTAGTTTGGGCTTTTTTTATTGCTTCAAAAGAATTCCGAATTTGTTATTTCACTTAAAAAAGCTATTTCATGGGTGAACAATGGGGCAAAATTTCCCGATTTTTCATTGTAATAATCACCAAATCTATTTATGGAAATCTAACAAAAATAAGGGAGGACTTACGCTTATGAGGGGACCATAGTAATTGGGGATAACTTGGTACTGCGTGTCTAAAACAGACTACTGTGTTCCGATATGGACATGCAAGGAGTCTGAAAATCAGAATTCAGGAGATGTCCAATGGACAAGTCTAGAAGTGTTATAAAGACAACGTAATAAGACTGAGTATAACAAAACTGAAATTAATTAAACTAATCTTATCTTATCAGGAGATATGGATGGGATGAGGATAGGAACACTACCAATTGAAAACATTTTTATAGGCGCCGACTTATAGTCAGAAAAAGACTGTAGGTATGGCGCTTTTTCTATGCCTGAGAGGAGGAAGGAATAAATGAAAGAATATGTAGATGGTATTTATATTAAGCTAAAGCCAAACGAGAGGGAGCTGATAAAAAGTAGGATGAAGGAAGCAGGCATAATAAATATGTCAGCTTATATTCGAAAAATGGCTATAGATGGTTATGTGATACGTCTGGACCTTAGCGAACTAAATGAGGTTACAAGACTATTTCGGATAACTTCCAACAACATCAACCAATATGCAAGGAAAGCAAATGAAACAGGCAGCATTTACATGAATGACATTAAAGATATACAGGAAGGCCAGGAGAAGCTATGTCAACTGCTAAAAGGGATTATGCAGAAACTTGCAAAAATATAGCTTTAACTGCTCCGAGCAATGCGAGGTTTTGAGGGTTTGGGGCATACTCCCATATGCACTAACTTAAGAAGAAAGTTGCAACTTCCTTTTCTTCCGCTTCTCA
>NZ_CAMVPU010000026.1 GCF_947169445.1 uncultured Butyrivibrio sp.
CATGCCACAAGGCTTGCGGATGATTTATAATCTATTTAACTTCTGAACTCGGGTGGCACTTATGCCTTACGTAGCTGAGTAATCAGTGATATAAGTAAAATATTGAAGACACTTTTTAGAGAAAATCTAAGAAGTGTCTTTTTTTATTTTTTAAAATATTCTGTAAAAAAAGTATAAAATATGATTCTCAAGCGGTTTCGTAGTTTGAAAAAGGTACTATAAAGCGTTAAAATATAATCGTGGGGAAATATGCATGTTTGTTTTGACAATAACAACAATTCGATAATATATGAACAAAGCTGCTTGAAAACAGCGTTTACAGATATCAGAGGAGGGAAATGGTGCTAAACAGGAGAGGAGTTTCCAGGGCAATTGTAATTCTGTCCATAATAGCTGCCATGCTTATAATAGCAATCCTGACGCCGTTTGTGAAAAATGCTATAGATAGAAGAGCCATTGAAGCTGACAATCTCCATGTGCAGACAGCCGTAAATTCGGCAAGACTTCGCTTTGTTCAGGAAAATGTGGCTTTTAATGCTATTTATGACTGTGAGAATAAAAAATTTGTTGATGTAGGAACCGGAGTTGAGAAGGTTGAACCCTACGGAAATGCCAAAGTGCATGAGGGACAGGTGCTATACCTAAGGGTAGATGAAAGTGGCGAGGTTTTTACCAAATGGGTCTATCCGGAAGATTACGCGAATGAGTGACTATCTGTTTGTTACTTTACTATGCAGCCAGTAGGCCAAATAGTGAATAGTGAAGGGTAAAGCAGTAACATCTATTTTTCAGGGAGCATAAAATGGCGAGAAAAAAAATCGGAGAACTCTTAATTGAAAAAGGATTCATAACAGAGAACGAGCTTAATTTCGGTCTCGACATGCAGAAGCAGACCCATGAAAAGCTTGGAGAGGTCTTTATAAATAACCAGATCATCACAGCGGAAGAACTGGCGCAGACGCTGGGTGTTCAGTTGGGTGTAGATTTTGTGGATCTGACAAGACTCTCTGTTCCAGAGGAATTATCCAGCGTTGTCAGAAGGAACATCGCCAAGCAAAATCGTCTGGTTCCGGTAAAAAAAGACCAGGATACCCTATATGTTGCTATGGAAGATCCCCTCAACTATTTTGCCTTAGATGAGGTTAGAAAAGCCACCAACATGAGGGTTGCGGCTATGATCGCAACTCCTTCAGCCATTGAGCGCACGATCAACACCCTCTATGGTAATGAAAGCGCCAACAAGGCTATTGCCGATTACAAGAAGGAAGCCGGCACTGAAGAGGCTGTTAAATCCCAACCCCTTACCTACAGCAACTTTGATTTTGTTATTTCAGCCAATGCCACAAGCCCGGATGGCGAATCAGCGCCTACCATAAGACTTGTTAATTCCATTATTGAAAGAGCAGTTTTAGAGCGTGCATCCGATATCCATCTTGAGCCAAGAGAACACGAGATGGAAGTACGCATGCGTATTGACGGTATCATGAGGCCCATCCTGAATGTGCCAAAAGACCTGATGCCGGCAGTAATTGCCCGTGTAAAGACCATGTCCAGTATGGACGTTGCAGAAAAGAGAATACCACAGGATGGACGTTTTGCAGTATCTGTCCTGGAAAAAAATATAGACATGCGTGTATCTACGCTTCCAATCGCCTGGGGCGAAAAGGTTGTTTGCCGACTTTTGGATAAATCAAATACCGAAATCCGCAAGGAGAACCTGGGACTTAGACCGGATGATGTAGCTAAATACGAAAAGCTTATTCACTACAAAAACGGTGTAATGCTTCTGGTAGGACCTACCGGTTCCGGTAAGACAACAACCATGTACGCTATGCTAAACGAGCTAAATACCAGAGATGTAAATCTGGTAACTTTGGAAGACCCTATAGAGTACAACATTGAAGGACTTAATCAGGTTCAGATCAATCCTAAGACCAACATGACTTTTGCCAACGGTCTTAGAGCAATACTTAGACAGGACCCGGATATTGTATCAGTCGGAGAAATCCGTGACGGCGAGACTGCAGAGATATGTATGAGAGCAGCCCTTACCGGTAAGCTGGTTCTTAGTACCATCCATACCAATGATGCCGTAGGCGCCATTGACAGACTTGTGGACATCGGTGTTGAGCCGTATCTTATTTCCGCAACAATGCGAGGCGTAGTATCCCAGAGACTTGTCAGAAGGATTTGTCCTTATTGCGGTGAGGAATACGAGCCAACAGAGGCAGAAGCGGATTCTCTTGGAATAAAGATTCAGCCGGGAACCAAATTCAGAAGAGGCAGAGGCTGTCAGCAGTGTTTTGATACAGGTTATAGCGGACGAATCGCTGTCTTTGAGATCATGATGATCACTCCAAAGATCCGCGATCTCATCTACAAGAGAGAAAGCAGAACTGCCATTGAAGAAGAACTTAAAAAGCCTGAAAATGACTTCGTTTCGTTAAAAGAGGCTGCAACAAAGCTTGTTTTTGAAGGTGTGACCACAGTATCAGAGGTTATGAGGATTACCAACGAAGGAGATTAACGCCATGATGACAATAGACCAGATGGTAATAAAGGCAAAAGAGGATAACGCATCCGATATCCATATCATATGCGGACTTCCGCCCAAATACAGAAAGAGCGGAGAACTTGAGAACATCGAGGAGACAATCGTTACTGAGCAGGACTGCCTTGTCCTTGCCAAGAACCTTTCAGGAACAGAAGAAGCCTACAAAGAGCTCATGACGACCGGAGAACTGGATGCAGCTGCTTTTATTGCAGATGCCAGATGCCGTATTCATTTCTTTAAACAGCAGGGAATACCAAGCCTCGCACTTCGTATTCTTTCGGAAAAGATACCTCCACTGGATCAGCTGGGACTCCCTCTTGGAGTTCTGGACCTGCCAAAGCTCCACAAGGGAATAGTCCTTGTAACAGGAGAGACTGGTTCAGGTAAATCAACCACTCTGGCGGCCATAATTGACAACATCAATCACAATTACAAAAGACATATAGTAACTCTTGAGGACCCGGTTGAGTATGTATACAAGCCTGATCTTTGTGCCATAAACCAAAGAGAGGTTGGAAAAGACACAGAGAGCTTTGCATCTGGACTTCGTGCTTCTCTTCGTGAGGATCCTAACGTAATTCTTATCGGTGAAATGAGAGACAGAGATACAATCGAAACTGCCATTACAGCAGCAGAGACAGGACATCTCGTATTTGGAACACTTCATACCGGAAGCGCTTCTGATGCAGTGGACAGAATTGTTCAGGTATTTCCAGAGGCAGCCCAGCAGCAGATAAGACTTCAGCTCTCAATGGTACTTCAGGCAGTCCTTACACAGCAGCTTATTCAGAAAAAGGGCGGAGGAAGAGCTCTGGCAGCAGAGTACATGATAGTGACCGACGCTATCAGAAACCTTATCCGTACCGGCAATACACCACAGATTGCAAATGCAGTTGCCACCAGTGCGGACATCGGTGGACAGACAATGGATCAGGCCATCATTATGCTGGTAAAAAAAGGACTTATTACAAGAGAAAATGCACTCCACTACGCAGTGAATAAAGACTTTGTGAGTAGAAACATGATGTGATTCAGAGTCAGGAAATGTTTACATTTCCGAGTCTGACTCTGAATTACAGAATAAGATATTGCAAGTATATATGTAAATTCAAAGATTCTTTAGGGAGATTCTATGAACAGCTACAAGTACACAGCGGTTTCTGCATCGGGAGAACAGATACAGGGAATGATCGAGGCTGTTGACCAGCTGGAAGCAACCGCCAAAATAAGACAACAGTATGACATGATCCTGTCGATAAGCGAGATTCAGGGCAGAGGAATACAGATGCCAGGGTTTCTCAATGTTGACATTGGCGGCGCCAAGCTTGATGCCAAGGCCTTTACACTTATGTGCAGCCAGTTCACAACAATTCTGTCTGCCGGTATTCCGATAGCAAGAGCAGTTAAGCTCATAGGCGATAAGACAACAGATAAATACCTGAAAAAGATCCTGGCTAAGGTTGCAGAGGATGTTGAAGCAGGACGTACCGTTTCTGCATCCTTTGAAGAGCATGGAGGAAATCTTTTGCCTCCGACCTTCTGCGAGACAATAA
Source organism: uncultured Butyrivibrio sp. (assembly GCF_947169445.1). Taxonomy (GTDB): domain Bacteria; phylum Bacillota; class Clostridia; order Lachnospirales; family Lachnospiraceae; genus Butyrivibrio. The sequence continues at coordinate 4,108 of NZ_CAMVPU010000026.1, forward strand.
GAGCCGGAGAGGAAGCCGGAGACTTATCGGGAGCCTTTGAATCTTTTTACAGACACTTTGACAAGCAGACCAAGATGGGCGCGAAAGTCAGAAGTGCCATGGCTTACCCGATGTTCGTATTAACTATTGCAGTAATTGTTGTAATCATTCTGATGGTCAAGGTAGTACCTACCTTTACAGCAATTTTCGAGGAACAGGGAAGCACATTGCCGCTGCCTACCAGAATCCTTATAGGAACATCGAATTTTATAAGTAAAAACATACTGTTTATCATACTGATCATCGCAATGCTCATAGTAGCATTTATTCTTTACAGAAGAAACCCGAAGGGAGCCATGAACCTTGCAAGACTACAGCTCAAGCTCCCGATTTTTGGGAATATAACGCAGCTAAATGCAGCAAGTCTTTTTGCCAACACGATGGCTACAATGCTGGGAGCAGGACTCCCCATGACTAAAGCAGTTACTATTACAGGGCAGGTTATGGCCAATGATGTGTACAAAGAAAAAGTGCTGAACATGGTGGGAAGAATTGAAGAAGGTAAAACTGTTGTCGATACCATGAGGGAAGCCGAGGTAATGCCTGATATTCTCACAGATATGGTAGGCGTAGGAGAAGAGACCGGTGAGATGAAGCGTACGCTTGATATCGTGGCAGAATATTATGACCACGAGCTGGAGCAGGCGGTTGCCAAGGCCATAGCAATGCTGGAACCTGCGCTTTTAATCTTCCTTGCTGTTGTTGCAGGTTTTATCGTAATAGCTATTTATATGGCAATGTTCACGATGTATGAGGGAATGTGATGATAATTTACTATGGGGGATGTGTGGTTTTATTCGGACTTATCTTCGGGTCCTTCTTAAACTGCACGGCCATGCGTCTTGTAAGAGGCGAAGACTTCGTAAGGGGAAGGAGCCATTGCCCACACTGCGGTCACGAGCTTACCGCGATAGAACTTATTCCGGTTATAAGCTTCGTTATCCAGGGCGGAAGATGCAGGCATTGTAAGGAAAAGATATCCTACAGATACATATTGGCAGAGATAACCTTTGCACTTTTATCTCTGGGACTATACTTGAACCTGGTACTTACTCCGGGAATGGGAGGAATTTGGGGACTTGGAATAGAACAACTCCTTATTTTCCTAAGGGACTGGATTTTGACAGGGTGCCTCTTTCTGGTGACCTTAACGGACCTTGAAAACTGTGAGATTTATGACGGTGTTTTGATATTTGGGTTTGTGAATTTTCTTATATTTGAAATAGTGCTGATGATAATGCAAAGGTCAAGCTTATCCGGGCTTTTGTTCTCACTCCTTGCGGGACTTGCAGTCGGAGCGGTAATGCTCCTGATCAGCCTTTTAATGGATAAGCTCCTGAAAAAAGAAAGCCTTGGAGGCGGGGATATCAAACTCTTTGCTTTACTTGGCACATATCTTGGATTCTACGGCGCTTATGAGCTAGTGATCATATCCTGCGTGCTGGGATTGATTTTCGTAGCTATAAGAAAGCTTACAAGACCCGATGCGCCAAAGGAATTTCCTTTTGGACCGGCAATTGCCCTTGGCGGCTACATTCTGCTGATCACGGAGAAATACATCACAGCCTGGTACCAGTCATTCCTTATATAAATGAGAAATAAAATTACGAATTGACAATTCTTAAATGTTAATAAAATTTCAACACAAATATAAAAGTTTACAGATAATTTGCCGATAAATCACTAAAGATGAAGAAGGAAAACACAATGGCAAAAAAAGAAGCAATCATCGGAATAAGTGTAAATCATGGGAATTTGTCACTTACGCTTCTAAAGGCAGGTCAGGTCGTCAAAACCTTCTGGGAGGAGATACCTGAGAACATTGTCGAGGGAACGAAGATTATTTCCAGTGTTCTTTTTGCGGAATTTATTCAGGACAGATTAAAGACAAACGGGATTAAGTGCAAAAAAGCTGCATATACAATAGCTGATGAAGAGATTTTCATTAAAAACCTTTCGATGCCCAATATTACCGATGAGCAGCTTCGCTACAACATCCCATTTGAGTTTAGCGATTACATCCACGGAGAACTTAAGGATTACATTTTCGATTTTATAAAAAGAGATACAACAGATGAACTGTTTAATAATCAGATAAAGCTGCTAGCCTACGCAGTTCCGGCCCAGACCATTGCAAATCTCCAGCAGATATTGCAGATGGCAGGGCTTAAGCTCGTTAAAGTACTTCCGGAGACCGTAGCTTTTGAGGCACTTCTTACGATATCCGGACGTGAAGAAGATGACAAGGTCAGCAGATGCTTTTTGGACATTGGCCGCAAGAACATCAGAATGATGATCTTCAAAAATGGTGAGTTCAGCCTCTCGCACCAGATCGACACCGGCGAAAACCACGCCATTAATGTGATTGCTGATGAGCTGGGAGTAGACTCTCACCTGGCAAATACTTACCTTAGAACCAACCATAACGACTGCAACAGAAAGACACCCGTGGTCAATGCCTTCAAGGACATGTCACTGGAAATACTAAAGGGTCTTAACTACTACGAGATGTCTGATATGACATCAAGACTTAGCGAAGTTATCCTGTGCGGAACGGGAGCACTTACAGAGCCCTTAGTAGAAATCCTGAAGGAGCGAATCGATAAGAACGTCTACACCATGGATGAATTCTTATCCGGATATTCAAGCGAAAAAGACATCAATGTCACCTATGCGTCAGTTGGAACTCTTTTATCCAAGGCACCCGGAATTGCAGGTGATGGCAGCTCTGCACAGGCAGATAAGAGTAAGAAACTAAACTTAAAGCTCATTATTCCGGCGGTTGTGATATGTCTTTTTATAATCGGACTTATTGGTAAATTTGTAATTTACGATCAGTTCGCACTTCTGGCCAAAGAGTTTACAACCTCCAAACAGCTCTCAGATCAGCTTGAGGAGAAGAATAATCAGATTAAAGAAGCCGGTGACCTGGTGGTAGAGTATTCCCATTACACCTGGGAAGGCATGACAGATGAAGAAAAGACCAGAATAAAGAGAACGATGACTGCTGAGCTTGTGGATTACATAAACAGTCAGGGAATAGAGGTTCTGAATTTCAGCATTACCGGCACTGTTGTTACCATTAATATCCACGCACCTTCTCTTGAGAGCGTCAGCAGACTCCTTGAGACCATTAAAGATCAGGAGATAGTAGAGAGTTCGTCAGTTGCTTATGCAGCTACCAAGGAAAAAGAAGTACTGGATGATAATTCAGCGATTAGTTATGTGGGAAATGGAGTTGAAGCCCAGATAAATATTTATCTTACAAGTTCAGCAGAATAAAAGAAACTATTAGAGAAAAAGATTTACTAAAACGATGGGAGAATGCGATGAAACTTCTTACGAGGGATTTTTCAACAAGAGAAAAGGTCCTTCTGGTAATCTTACTAGTTGTCATAATCAGCGCAGCGTATTATCTCTTTGTGTGGACAACAGTTGATGATCAGATCACTTCCATACAATCACAGAATCAGTCCATGGAGACTCAGCTCATGATAGCAACTGCCAAGGTTGAGAAGCTGCAGGGAATGTCTGCGGAGATGGAAAACGATCTGATAAGAAGCTATATGCCAAGCTACAATGCCAGCAAGGAGGAGCTGGATTTTCTGCATGGCACGTTAGCAGCAACGGAAGACTATCTGATCAATTTTACGTACCTTACAAGGAACGGCGATCAGATAAAGAGAGGCTTTAGCCTACAGTTTACAGCCAGGAGCTACGCTCAGGCAAAAGAAATCATTGGAGCACTTGAGGACAGCGAGATCAGATGTCTTATTGGCGATTATAATATCAATCCGACACAAAAAGACTATCATCTACTCGAGGGGAAGGTTAAGGTGGTTCTGGAAGGATGCTTTTACGAGACTATGTACGATGGAGTCGTAGATAAAGAGCTTCCCAAGGACAGTGAGCAGCAGTAGTTTTGTAAGCACTGGAATTTATGGATGAGGGATGGGAACCGCATCTAAGGATTGGTGTGAAAAAACTGCTATGAGGGGAAATTATGAATAAAAAGGGATCACACAAAATCGCTTTGCGTAAGATTTTAACAGCATTAGAGATATTTGTGATGCTTTTTGAATTAAGTATCACTCCTTTCACTAATTTTGCGTCTATTACAGCCATGGCTATGGAAGAGGCTTCTGTAGATTATGGCCAAAGTCAGGAACAGTCTGTTCAGGAGGACTCCGGATCATCGGAGGCCGCAGGTCAGGATGCTACCCCACAGGGAAATGAAGAATCACAGCCGCAGGATGAGGCGACAGCAGCTTCTGGGGCTGAAGATGCTGCGCCGCAAGATGGCGGGCAGGACGATGCTTCTGCCGGTGCCGGAAATGAGCAGGCAACAACAGTAGAGGAATCCTATAACGTAGAATCCTACGATGCAGCCAATGAGCAGACTACCTGGGTTATGGATGAGAATACATCGGGTGGTTCCAGTACTCAGTCACAGGATGAGGCTTCAGCAGGAGCTGCAAGCGATCAGGCAGCAGCCGCAGGGACAAGTTCGCAGGCAGCTACTGGCGGGACAAGTTCGCAGGATCAGGCAGCAGGCGGTGGCTCAAATTCTCAGGCTGCAGGGAGCTCCAGTACGCAGGCCACTGATGCAGCAAGCGGAGCATCTTCCAAGACTACAGATGATGCGGCAGCAGAGGGAAGTAGTCACGGTAAGCAGGACGATGCAGCGGCAAGTGCCAGCAGTGGAGCCAGCTTAGAAGATGATGCAGCAGCAAGTGCCAGCAGCGGAGCAAGTACAGACGATGCGGCAGCCAGCGCTTCTTCCACAGAAGATAAAGAGAAATTAGAAAAAGAGAAACTTGAAAAAGAAAAGTTAGAGAAAGAAAAGAAAGAAAAAGAAGATAAGGAAAAAGAAGAAAATAAAGAAGTCGAGATTATTGAGGGCGAGTTATATTTAGACGAAGCCTTTAAGATCTCTTTTGACAAAGATGCGGAAATTCCCGAAGGGGCAGAGCTTGTTGCCGGGGAAGTATCCGGAGAAGAATTGGAAGAATATTTAGGAACTGCTTACGAGGCTACAGGACTTGCACCGGAAAACGTTGCAGGTCTTAAAGTGCTGGATATTTCTATTGTTAAGGATGATGAGGAAATCCAGCCAAAGAGTGAAGTATATCTGGAGCTTGGTGCGGATTATCTGTTCGGAGAGCGCGCTCTTTATGCGGATGACAGCGTGATGGTCGTTCATATAAACGGCGATGAAGCAGATACCTTAGGCTGCGATGTTATATGCGAGGAAGAGGATGATGGCAATTCTGCAATATCCAGGAAAGCAAGAGCTATTGGCTTTAGCACAGGCTCTTTTTCTCCATTTGTTATCATGCAGCTTGCAAGCGAAAAGAGCGCTAGTGTATCAGGCGGTGGATATGATGTAACTGTCAGCTACGACAATACATCAGGGATTCCTGCCGGCACCGAGCTGGTGGTAAACGAAGTTGGAGATACAAGCGGCCTTGGCGAGCAGAGCGCAGCCCTCTTCGACGGAGAGGTTTATACCCTGGAAGCTATAAGAGCCTTCGATATCAGCTTTGTTGACAGAGAGTCGGGAGACCACTATCAGCCGGGCAAAGATATCTCGGTATCACTATGTGTGTCAAGCGACTGGTACATTGAAGGCGCAGAGCCTTATCTGATCCGTTTTGACGGCGAGGCAGCAGTTGTCGATGCCGGCACAGATGAGCAGGGCTATAGCTTTGGCACAAGCTCTTTGTCCACCTATGGAGTAGCCCAGTTCTCAGTTAAAAAGACTATGACTGCAGGCGATGGCAGCACATATCTCATAACAGTTAATTACGACAGCGTATCCGGTATCCCGGAAGGTGCTGTCCTTTCTGTGACTGAAATCACAGACAACTACGACAGCTACGCAGAAAAGTCCTCCGGAGAGCTCGGCGAAGAGCCTGAAATGGTAGAGGTCGTAAGAGCCTTCGACATCAGCTTTAGAAATCCTGATACAGGCGAAGAATACCAGCCAACAAAGGGCGTTTCCGTATCCATTGACCTCTTCGATGAGGACCTTGACGAGCGAAGCGAAGACCTGGACATCGTCCACATCCATGGCGAGAGCGAAGAGCAGGCTGAGGTTGTTGACAGCGCAGTAAATGAGGGCGTTGTTGAATTCGAGACTGAGGCTTTCTCAGTATTTGTTGTGGTCAGAAAGGTTATCGAGCAGACACTGACGGCTTCTGATGGGCAGGAATACCTTATCACAGTATCCTTTGACAGCACCGCAGGAATACCGCAGAATGCAGAGCTGGTGGTGAATGAGATCAAAAAGGGCGAGGCTGGGTACGAGAAGTATCTGACGGAAGGCACTGAAAAACTTGAAGTGAATAAAGCGGATGTTCGCTTAGCAAAAATATTTGATATCTCGTTAAAAGATTCTGAGAGTGGCGAAACATATCAGCCTACAAAGGGTGTGAACGTTAGTATTCAGTTGCTGACGGATACGTTTGATGAAGATGGTAAGGTTGATGTAATCCACTTTGGGGAAGAAACTCAGGTAATGGAAGTAGCTGTAGAGGGACAGACCGTCAAGTTTGAAACGGATGGATTCTCTATCTATGAAATTATTAATAGTGGAACACCTCTTCGTACCTACAGCTTCTATACTTTGGATAATGCAGGTAACTACGTAAAATATTTCTTTGAAACATCTGATGGTGTCACTGTTTATCAGGAAACCATAAAAGGTAATGAGAAGCCGGTAACACCGCAGCTTCCGTCACATACTACTCTGACCTTTGCAGGATGGTACGAATATCATCCTGCCACGGATACATATGAAGATTCTCCATATGATTTCGAAAGAGCACCTGCTGTAACTGTTACTGAAGAAGTAATTCTTAGGGCAAAGTTTATGAACTATGCCTATGTTATTTTCCATGATCAGTACAACGGCTCATCAAAGACATTTCCTATTGCTGCAACGAGGCGTGCAGAAAGAAACGCTTCCGGCGTAGCTACAGTTACCATAAGCGATATGGAAGTAGCATATGACGATAGTATCAGCAAGGATCCCAACAATCCTACAACGACGGTCTCTAAGATGATATTCAGGGGATGGTCTCTTGTTCGTGTGCAGGAGCCCGGGGCTGAAAATGGTGTGAATTATAAAAATGAAACTGCACCTGCGGATTTGATCACCGCAGATTCGACATTTACTTATGATCCTAATGATCCTCTTCATATGGATGAGCCTCCGGTTTATGCGGCAGTGGAATCGGGAACGAATCTTAACCTTGAAATCGGTGGAACAGTACATCTTTATCCATTGTTTATTGGTGTTCACTGGCTTGATCTGTACACAGCAGAATCCGGACAGGGAGCCAGCTATTATTCTCCTATGTATTATACCGCGCTGGAAGGCGAGGGAAGCTTTGCTACGACTAGTACGAAACATCCAATCAGTAATCTGCTTCCTACCCGTCCAGGTTATACTTTTGCGGGTTGGTACACCGGAACAAAGGTATATCAGGATCCAGATACTAAAAAGATATTTGATCATATAGAATACGGAACCAAGATTGTTAATGCAAACGGAACACTTAATACAAGTGGTACCGGTGCGGCGTTCGACAGTACAGGAAAGTTTGTTGGAGATGCTTATGTTGCAAATACAGATATATATGTATCTGATGGAAAGCTTATGCTCAACAAAGATATTATGTTGTTTGCAAAGTGGGAAATTGGAACAGCCAATTATACTATAGTTGTATGGCAACAGAATGTAAGTGGTGTTGGATATGACTATGCCTATAGTGAGAGCAAAACAGCTCAGGCTGATTCTAGTGTCGATTTTACAGGCTCTAACGCGGGGTATTTGGAACATGCAGGTCAGGAAGTAACTAAGGGTGGAAAGACTATCAACTTTAAAGGATTCCACTTAAGTAGCTATGACAATGCTAAAACTGTAAGCGGAAATGGATCCACAATTCTGAATGTATATTATGACCGAAATTGGATGATCATTTATTTTTGGAAGAATAATAAAAATGTGTTCAATATTGGATCAAATATTTATACATATACTAGCACTACCGGAACGAATACGCCACAGTACGGGTATGTGGATGGAGAATTTATTCAGCTGACAAGGGGAATTACGAGGGTTTATTATACATATAGTTCAGGGGGAACAACACGCGAGTATAGTGGCGTATTTTATACAAGAAGCGGATGGTGGAGTTATTATACATATAATGAAACGCAGTATAATAGTGATAATTTACCGCCAGATGATGGTGTAACATACTATGGTAAAACAGGAAATAGCTATAATGAGCTAACCCGAAGACCTGAGTATACTTGGACTTACACAAAAAATGGCCAGACCTATACTTACACAGGCACAAGGTTTACACGTAGTAATAATACTAGCAATGGCTTGATGTGGGTTGGCCTTTATGGTCAGACTTTTGAACAGGCTGGATATAGTTGGGATACCGTTTCTGGCTTCAGATGGAATGATCAGTCAAACGGAAATGGAACTACACAGACACTTTTGGATGGATTTACTCGACTTGAGAATCCTTATAATTTGTATTGCCAGGGGAATTCAGGAAATTATAGTATAAATCATTATAAACAAAATGTAGATGGTACGTATACTGAGAGCAATGCCTATGTGGCTCACACTTCTAACAGCAGTGGTAATTTCTATTTTTCAAATAAGTTTGAAGGATTTACTGTTTCAACCTATTCGACTAAAGCTGAAGGATTTAAGGCAACAGGCGGAACTCATGACGCTAGTGATGGCACACAGGTAAATGAATCTTACCCTATTTACATCTACCATGTTAGAAACATATATACCATTAGATTCCTTGATTCTCAGAACAATAATGAACTGAGACTACAGGATTATAAATATGGACAGCCACTTACTGAACTTAATAGCTATGGGTACAATGAAGGAGATTTAACTGTTCCTACAGGAATGTCATTCTCCGGATGGTATGCAGATTCTGTATGTTCTACTCGTGTGTACTTTAAGGCAGAAGGTGATCTTACGCCGGCTGAAAGCAGTAAAAGCCATGTCTGTTACGAAACGATGCCAGCAGGTGGCTTGCAGATTTATGCTGGATGGACTGCAAATGATTACCTTGTAATTGTTGATCCTAATGGAGGACAGCTTACAGGTAATGAATCTACATGGTTCTTTGCAACCTATGGAGATCCGGATGATGGCATAATCAAGATTTACGATGATGTAACTCGTAACTTTATCGAGACTGCTGATCCGGGCAATCTGACTCCTTACTATTACTGCGTTCATGACAGAGAGTGGTGGTATCACTACTATGGCTGGACTGGGGAAGTTCCGACTGATCGTAATGAACCTTTTGCTACGCCGTTTATGCCTACAGTTAATGGAGTGGCTGTTGACTGCAATGGTCCCTATGCTACACCTAAAGACTTTGAAAAAGGAGTTAATACCGGTACCACAAACACGCTCATCCCTGAGCGTGGAGCTATGTATACGCCGGATGAGACGTTGTCTACGGATGGAAAGATGTATGTGTATTCGGCAGGGGCATATCGATTCTCCGGTTGGTATGAAGTAAAGCTGGATTCCAATAATAAACCTACAAATGAAGAGCTTATTTATCGTAACGATAACCACGACTATGTCGACCATATTACCTATCTTCGTGCGCATTGGAAGCAGGTTGGTACCTATCGTTTGCAGTATGAAGCTGGTGAAAATGGAATACTGGATAATGATGATAACAACAATGAAACCTTTACTTTCATTGAAGATGAACAGGACTATATTGATAAATCTAATGTAGTTGTAACACGTTCCGTTACTGTAAAGCCCGGCAAAATGGTTAATTTCGTAGGGTGGAAGGTTCGTGGTGACGATAGCGGAAAGGTATATTCACCTGGAGAGCCACTGGAATTTCCATCACGATATGCAATTCTTGAGGTACAAGAAGGTGGTAAAGAGGAATATGTTCTTTACCTTGATGCAGTGTACAGAGAATTAAGTACCGTCAAACTGATCTATGACGCTAATGGTGGAACAATAGATTCTAATCTGGCAAATGTTGATTTTGGCAGATCACTTGATACTGATCCTGATGCGCCACAGCTCGTCAAGTCTGTGGATGATGGTAAAGCTATTGTACTTGGAATGCGTAACAATACAGGTTACGTTTTGTCTGATGGCAGAGGTTTCAGTAATGGTTATGGGACACCTGGTTCTGCGTCATATGAGGCATACGATTTTACCGGATGGAATACTAAACCTGATGGAAGTGGAACGCACTTTGACCTTGGAGCATATTCTGCGGATACTTCAAAGGATATATTCCTTGATGTTTCCGATGGACTGGGCGGAAGTAAACCGGTTACACTTTATGCGGAATGGAAAGTCAGGGTTTACTTTGATAAGAACAGAGATCAGTCTGACTGGGGCGGCGCTGCAGGATCACCAAATACTTGGAATGCTCCATATGTGTGGGATAATGATAGAAGCCAATACTATATTAAAATAAACATTAACTCCACAGTCACAGAGCCTCCATATACACCTAGAGATACGCACACACCTACAGCAGAAGATCCATTACGTAATTTCGCATATTGGAGTAGCGTAAGATATACAGATGATGCAGCACTTGCAACTGAGTATGATTATACTCAGCCTGTTACAGGACAGATTACGTTGTTTGGTTTCTGGCGAAGCCCAATTGAGGTTCCGTATCATGTAGTGGACGCAAGTGCAGAAGATCTTGCATTGGTGGATGCATGGAAGACAGAACCGGGACATTTTTCTGTAACAGTGGGTACGGATATTTCCGTCGCAAATCCGGTTGCCGACGGCTTTGTAGATTTACCTTCAGGAAAGACATATACATATGCATTTGCTTGTTTAAGCGATGTTTATACTCACGTTTCCGGAGAAAATCGCATTAAAGCTGTGTTCTATGATACAACTAATCGTGCAGCAGCAGTACGTATGGAAGATAATTCAGAGCGTCTTTTGGATCCTACTATGGAGATTCATTTAGTTTATTATGAGGATCCGCTGACACCTAATATTACTTATACCTATATGAACACGCAAGGTGTTTTGCAAAACATAAATGCTTCAGTTAATGCAGCTGCACCAAAGATAGTACAACCATATATTTCTTCGGTACCAGCCAATACGGACGTACTTCCATATGTTCCTTCAGCAAGTGTTTATACCGTGGGAACACAGGTAACTAGTCCCAAGGCATGGTCCAACAACAGTGACTATAAGTATTATGCTTTTGCAATAGGTAAGCCGGGAGCAGCTAACGATTCTGACCTGAATTTGATTACTAAGATTGAAAACAGTGATTCTACAAGACCTAATTTGCAGATCAAGAACACATGGCGCGGTTTAATGTATTCTCTGGATGGAACTAACTGGTCTTCCGGCGGATATAATCGTGAACTCTATGTTGTATATTTCACAGCTAAACCTACGATTATAACGCTTGAAGAGCTTACAATCGGTACACGTTCTGATGTTCTTCAGGAGGTATTTAACTTCAGAGTTGTAATCACAGAGAGACAGGGAACTGAGGTACGCAATGTATCTAATACTATATACTCGTTAAAGAGCGGTGAGAACAGGTCGGTAACTGTTTTCTATACGGCTGCGGTTGGATCCACTCAAGAGATAACTCAGACTGCGGTCATTACCGAAGAGCGTACTACAGCTCAAAGCAGAGATTTTAAAACAGAGAGGTCTCTGGATAATGGCACTACTTATACAGAAACCACGTCCTATAGTTACACAACTTCAAATACTAGTGCAGACCATAAGGTAATATTTAAAAACACTAGAAAACAGAAGGAAATCGAGATTCACATAGCTTATCTTGATGCTAGAGGTTATATACAGAACGATAGCTTAAGGACAACAAATGAGTCCATTACCAAGGTAATTGTACCTATTTATGAGCAGAAGGATATTTCCGGTAAACAGAGCACTATCATGACAGGCAGCAGCGATGAATACAAGTTCCTGAAAATCGTTTCAGGAATACCGGATGAAAACGGAGTTTTAGCTAATGTAAGAGATGTTAATCCGGGTACTGTTCATTTTGATCACCTGCTGGGAAGTGACTACTACGATTTGTATTTGGACAACGATACAAATAAACAGTTGGAAAATGATGAGATTATCTACTACGTTTACTATCGTATGCCACGAATATATTATGTCAGAGAGAGTGGAAGTGGCGCTTTGACACCGATTGATCCTCTGCAGCATGATGAGTCACGAGTTACAATTAAGCAGCTGGATGGAACCACAGAGATAGTAAACGGACAGCTTTTACCGATGAGTGAAAATGGAACATTCCTTATTTCACAGATTAACGAAGTTGGAAGAAGCTGGATGATGGCAAACTTCCTTAACGACAATGTTCGAATTAACAATTTGCGTTATGCACGACTTGGCGTTGGAACTGTTGGAGTAACAAATAAGAGCAATCTGAAAGAGGTATCTTCAACTAATCTGAGGATGTCGCTGAAGGTATTGGATGGGCAGGTGCAGTATAGTTACGACGACACTACATGGAGCCCATTTACTGGTGCGCCGGCTGTTTATGCTATTTACCGTGAACGTGGTTGTGATTTGCATATTAAGCTAATCGCAGACGATGAAAGTCTTGAGAGTACTTCGTTTAAGGTTGTCATTAAATCTGATGCTATTACTGAGAATTTCTATTCAATAGCTGGCTATGGCGAACTGGCTCAGATTGCAGCAAATACTACTGAGAAAACTATAACCTTGGGCGTAGACGGACAAGATTATGTTAAACATGGCTGTGACATCGTAATTTCCGGTTTGCAGACCGGAACCTATACAGTAACTGAGTATCTTGATCTTGATGAACTTGATGCTTCCATGAAGCTTGACGATGCGGAAATTACTGTTACTAAGACTAATATTGATCACTCCACAGAGGATACAGCAGCGGGACAGGTTTACATCAACACGAATACACATACCTCACGTGTCCTTGAAATAACCAATAAGCGTGGAGCAATAGAGGTGTTGTTCAAGAAGATTAATGGTTTTGGAAAAGCTTTAGCTGGAGCAGAGTTCTCATTATATCAGGATTACCAATGTACAGCTGTTGTTCAGGTTTTGGAGGGAAGTAGTAAGGTAACTAAAGTTACTTCTAAAGCAACTTTTGAAACAGCTGAAGATGGTGAGACAAAGTATAACGTATACTTCAAGGCTTTGCCTGGTCTGTATTATATGAAGGAGCTTAATATCAAGAGTAATACATGGCCATACGAGACAGATACCTACAAATATAGGGTAATTGTGGGTGAAGTAGGATACACAAAGGCAGGATTAACAAAAGCACCGTCTGATCCGGAAGTAAAGATTGAAAGACTAAAAGATGCTTCTACTGTTGATGATAATGGTCCGGATATTGCACACGCTGGTATTGTTAATATCAGTACTGCAACGCGTAAAGTAATCCTGAAGAAGACTGATAACTCATTCACATTACCAACAGGTGCTAAGTTCGAAATTCTCCGCTATGACAGAAGTAAAGTTGAGAGTGTGCTTGATAAGACAGCTGCAGCCGGAGAAAAGATTACTGAATTTACTTGTGGCAATAATAATGTGTATTTCGTCGATGATCTTCCATATGGATACTATATTGTTCGCGAGATAGTGACTCCGGGTGGTTATTCTAAGTTCTCAGATGGAACAAACTGGTTCATTCTGACTGTTGATAAGAACGGAGTTGATCAGAAACGTGGCGTAACTATTACTAATCGTCAGACCACAGAACTAAAAGAAACTACGGAAATAGCTGACTTACTGGGACCATAAGGTAATACAAAAAAGCAAGCTGACGCAAAGAAGTTGGCTTAGAGACGACCCCTAAGGAGCGTTGTTTATGAAAAACAAAATAATGAATAAACTTCGCTCCGAGAAAGGGGCGTCAATAACATTTGCACTTCTCTTGTTCCTTGTATGTGCAGTTTTATCTTCCGTTATCCTTGCAGCGGCAACGGCAGCAGCCGGAAGAATGAGTAAGATCGCTGAATCAGATCAGAGATATTATGCTGTTACAAGTGCAGCTGAGCTGCTTAAGGATCTTTTGGATGGGAAGAGCGTGTCAGTTGTAGGACTAAAGGAAACACAGGTGACAACTGTTTATAAGGATGGAGCAAAAATAAGCGAGACTCCAGGATCGCCATCTGTCAAGACATACGTTGTGGATGGCAAAAAGGCAGCTGACATAGATAAAGCCATTGATTGTGTGGATGGAAATCTTATAACAAATGCTTCTTCAAAAGATACAATATCTGAGATTGTTGCATGTAATGTGAATTTTGATTCTGCCGGAAAATTTAGTGAAATTACCCCTATTAATAAAAAGGAATTAACTCTTGATTCCAATCTGGGCAGTTCGTATTACTTTCTTACGACCACGATTAATGAAAGCATGGATGGTAATGGAAGCTTAACCTTTGATATTTTTAATAAATATAAGTCTTCGGGGGTAGAAAGTGCTGAAGGGAGCAAGTTTACAGCTCACATGGTATTTGGCGTCAATATGAGTATTACCAAAAGGCTTCAGACTGAGGATGTTTCCTCTACACCGGGTGCTGATGGCAGCTTGAGCGTGGTCACTAATGAAATAGAGATGAACATAGTTACACTGACCTGGACTTTGACAGGAATTAGCTTTTAATCATAAAAAGAGAGGCAGTACATAATGACAACTCAAAAGCTTGAAAAAAAACTAAATAGCCAAAAAGGTGAGTCTTTGACTGAAACTCTTGTTGCTCTTCTTATATCAGCCGTTGCACTTGTGATGCTGGCGGGGGCAATTACAGCTGCCGGTCATGTGGTCACCAGAAGCAAGGACAAGCTTGATGCTTATTACCTGAATAATGAAGATCTGGTCAAGAGAAATGCAGGTGGAAACATAACAACTTCCACCGGGAATATGACAATAACAGGTAGCGACATAAGTATTCCTTCTTATGCAGTTACATTTTATAACAATGGAGAATTTGGCAAATATCCCGTGGTTGCTTATAAAAAGTGAGTTCGAGGTATAAGCAAAGCCTATAGTGCAGGAATCAAACAGTAAAGAGAAAAGAGAAAGTGATGGCTAACCTAACGACAATCATAAAGAAAAAACTTCATAGCAAAGCCGGATTTTCACTGACAGAGCTTCTTGCCACGGTTATTATCCTGCTCCTGGTATCTTCGATTGTTGCAACGGGTATTCCTGTCGCAAGGGATGCTTATGAGAAAGTTGTGATTGCATCTAACGCTGAGATTTTGCTTTCATCAACTATTACTACCTTGAGAAATGAGCTGGGAACAGCCAAAGATGTAGAGATATCTTCTAATGAAATTACTTACTACAATCCTTCGAGAAGCGCTCTTGCTAAGATTTATGTGGATTCAGGTACAAAAGACATTATGTTTGTAAGATACCTTAGCGATGGTTCAGGGCAGTGGTACAACGAAGGAACAGCACCAACGCTGCTTATGTCTACTAAGACAGCTACCAAGGAACTGTACATTACATACACATCTGTGACATATTCAGATGGTGTTGTTACTTTTGATAATCTGTCTGCCAAAAAAGAGTCGGATCAGACGGAGCTGGCAAAGCGTGAACACGTATCTATACGAGTTATAGCGGATTAAATATCAGGGGGACAGTTTTAGAAATATTGCTGGTTACTGGAGTTTTTTTAAAGACTAACAGTAATATGTGGGGTGCCTATGAATAAACTGAAACGAAGAAATGGTTTTACACTAGCTGAAGTTCTTATGGTAGTGGCCATCATATTGATTCTTACCGGTGTGGCTTTTATTGCCGTGCACAGATATCAGCGCTCTCTTGGTCAGGTTGAACGAGATGGTATAGCCAAAGAGATTTTTGTGGCTGCACAAAACAATCTGACAGCACTGTACGGTGAAGGGTATCTGGGGCATACTATGGCTGAAGGCACAGCATCAGATCCATTTTTTGGAACTCTGGATAATTCGGATGCTACTAAAAAAGGTGTCTACTACGTTGATAGTAGTACCTTGGATTCTTCAATTCTTTCGCTGATGCTTCCTTTTGGATCAATCGATGAAACTGTACGTACAGGTGGAAACTATATTATCAGGTACCAGAAGGATACGGGACTTGTGATGGACGTATTCTTCTGTTCGAAGGGAAATCAATTCGGCTCTTTTAACTATGACCTGAAATCAAGTGATTTTGCGAATGTAATGGCACTTATAGGAGATGATGCTGAAAATAAGGGTAAACGTCGTACGTTTGAAAATGGCGATAATTCTATTCTTGGCTGGTACGGCGGAACTTCGGCAGAGGTTCTTCCAACTTTGGTTCTCAATCCGCCTAATATAAAGGTTTATAACGAAGAAAAACTGTATGTTGAGGTGGAGGACACCAATTACAACAAAGCGAATGGGAAAATAAAGCTTATAGTCAAGGGACTATCAAGTGATGCTCAGATGGAACTGGTGCTGGATTCTGCTGATACGAGAGTCAAGACAATTATATCCGGTGGAGAGCGCAAATATACGATCATTCTGGATGATATAACAACTTCGGGAATGCATTTTGCGAATATTACTGAAGGAACATCCACTACTCGGGCAGTGACGGGAGCATTTATTCCGGGAGAAGATATTCAGATTCAGGCTGTGGCTTACAGCTCTACTGAGCTTGCCAATATTGCCTACAGTGCAACTGTAAGTGAAAATAGTCTGTTTGATTTTTATGATCCTTCCGGAACCGGTACTGTATACATCAGTAACATGAGACATCTCGAGAACCTGGATAAGTCTACTAATAATACTATTTCAGGAGTTGGAATCACGTTCCAGACAGCAGAGCAGATAAGTAACCTTGATTGGGAGGAGTTTCGCACTAACATAAGCATTATTGAAAGTACGAAAGAAAGCACTGCCAGAGAGGCCTCGATAGTAAATGTACATTATGTTAATAGTATTGGCGCAGCTGCAACGGATGCGGGCTGCTATATGCCGATAAATGTCAATTACTCTTTTACCTATGACGGCAAGAACCATAGTATTTCTAACGTCAAGGTACAAAATGTAGCGGACGCAGGATTGTTCGGCTCGATCGATTCCGGTAATACGGTAAAAGACCTTGAGCTTTTGGATTTCTCCATTACAGGAAATACCAGGGCAGGCGCACTGGCAGCAGCTACTTCGTCAGGCGTGACAGTCTCAAATGTTATGGCCAGATGCACAGTCGTTGGTAATGCCTATGCGAAAAAGATTGTTGCTCCTACCGCCGGTGGTCTTATAGGAAGCGCCGGTGGAACAGTTGAGTACAGCGGAGCAGCTATGATAGTAGAAGGAAGCACTACAGCAGGGGGACTTATCGGAACCAGCAGTGCTACAGTCACCGGGTGCTACGCAAGTGGGCATACCATGAACGGCTCCTATAAAGAGTGGCTTGAAGGGCCTCCAGTTCATAATTCAGATGTCAGCGGAGGCAAAGTTGGTGGCTTTGTGGGAACTATAACTGGAGGAACTATCAGTAATAGCTATACCACTTGCTCTGTAGATGGTGGAACAGCAGGTGGCTTCGCTGGAACAGCAAGCGGTGGCACCATAAGTAATTCCTACTCGACAGGCCTTGTAAAGTCGACCGGTACCAAATATGCTTTCCTTGGCAGTGGCTCAGCGACCCTTACAGGAAACCACTATTATAGCATTATAAATGAAGTAGAAACGTCGGATATCAATTGGGATAAAGTGTACGAGCTCATGCCGCCATATGCTGGTTATAATCCTGAGTCTGCTTCCGATTTGAATAAGATAAAAGCAATTGATTACGATCTTACGACCTACAGCGACTTTGTTGGAAACACCTGGTACGCAGCTAAAGCTTATGATTCCGCGCTCGTACAGTATTATGGCGGTAAGTATGATCTTAAGAACGTGCGGCAGCTATGCGGAGCTGCAGGTATCGAAGAGACTATTTGGGCAAAGAGATTTGTCTCCGTGCATTATGGCGACTGGCCTGCACCGGAGCTGCTTACAATAAACGAATAACATTTTACCGACTAAGGGGGAACTATCGTGGAAACCAATTATTTGAATGACGTTATTGCTTCATATTCTTTTGACTATAAGTACGCAGGATGGAGCGAGATAAATGAAGATCTCCTTCAGGATGACAACACTCCGCCTGAAATTCTGGACATGCTGTATGAAGATAACAAGGCTAATCCTCGTATCCTTCGTGCGTTGGCGGTTCATCCCAAGGCTTCGCCTCAGCTGATAAAAACGCTTTCAACTGATATCAACGATGCTGTCAGGTGGGGAGTTGCGGACAATAAGGCAAGTTCACCGGATATTCTGGAAATTATGTCAATTGATTCTGTTCCGGTCATTCGTTACCGTGTGGCAAAAAATGCTCATACTCCTGTCAGAATCTTGGAAAGACTTGCCGGGGATGACAACACCATGGTTCGAAGCGGCGTGGCATCCAATGAAATTACTCCTGTCGAAGTTCTCATGAAGCTTTCAGCTGATCCGGAAGTTGAGGTGCGTCTTGAACTGGCCAAAAACAAGATGGTTTCATCTGATATTCTCGAGAAGCTTTCAAGCGATGGTAATGATGAAGTACGAGCTGCAGTAGCCGAGAATCCAAACGTTTCTGCCCAGGTTCTGGAGAACTTGGCAAAAGACAGAAATGCAGACGTAAGGGAAAAAGTAGCCAAGAATAATAGCACTCAAGTAACTACTCTCCGTGATCTCTTGGACGACCCTGAGGCAGCAGTACGAGAAGGCGTGGCCCGTAACAAGAATACGCCTATGGAATACCTGGACAAGCTTGCCGGCGACACAAAGCAGACCATCAGGACCTGCGTAGCACAAAATACCGGTGCTTCCAATGAAATCCTGGAACTCCTTGCAGGCGATGGTGATGCCTATGTAAGAAAAGCCGTTGCCAATAATCAGAAGACTCCATCTGAGGTTTTGACTCGCCTTGCCAAGGACGAGGACTGGCGAGTATGTGAGAATGTTGTCACCAACCAGAGCGCTCCTGCAAAAGTTCTTGAGTACTACTCAGATAACAAGGATACATATCTTCGAAAAGCTGTAGCCAGCAACAAAGGAACTCCTACTCAGGTTCTTTTAAAGCTTTCCGACGATAAGGACTGGATGGTAAGAGAGAACGTGGCCAAGAATGAGAACGCTCCGTTGGAAGCTCTCATGAAGCTTGTAGACGATTCCGACTGGAGAGTAGCCAAGGTAGCCGTCAGAAATAAGCAGATGACCAGCGACGCCCTAAAGACCCTAACCGGCAGTAAAAATTTCCGTTTGAGATATAAGGCAAGGGTGGCACTATTATTTGCATCTTGAATTGATGAGCTTAAAAATCCTGAATCATGTTCTCACGCATCCGGCAGCGTAGTGCAGGATGCTGATTGGATACTACCCCAAATACTACCATAAAAAAGTGAAATTTTTTTTCGCAAAGGTATTAAGAAAAGGTGGATACGTGCCGATATAGGATGTGTAAGGGCAGAAGCATCTTCACAAATTGTATGAAATTGTGAAATAAAAATGCAAAATATGTCCTGAATATAAACGTAATATAAAAGATTTACACTTTGTTGAACGGATATTTTAGATGCGGTATAATATAAAAAAGAAAACTAAATTATACACACAAATTAGAAAATATCTTTTTAGGCTTTTGAAAGGAGGCAAATAATGAAAAAATTTATGAGGAAGATGAGAGAAAGAAAAGGATTCACCCTGGCTGAGTTGCTGATCGTAGTAGCTATTATCGCAGTACTGGTAGCTATTAGTATTCCAATCTTTACAGCTCAGTTGGAGAAGAGTAAAGAGGCAACTGATATGGCAAATGTTCGTGCTGCGTATGCTACTTTGACAGCACAGTATATTCAGGATGCTAAGGCTGGTTCGATTCAAGTTCCCGCTAAGCAGGGGCAAACAGGTTGGCAAACATCTGGAGGCGGTAAGTTGGAGACGATGGTTGATGGAACAATGGCAACTAAATCTTACAGTGCGAGAACAAGTGGTAATTATACTGTAAAGATAGATGCTAGCGGAGTTGTAACGGTACAATAAATTCGCTTTGTCCGGAAGAAATATTGCATATGTGTTAGTTGGGTATGCTATATGTAAATGTAAAAGAAAGAGCTTGGCAGTAATGCTAGGCTCTTTGTTTTCATTAAAAAAAATATGGTTTATACTTAATTGTAGTATTCATATAATCATGGAAGGATTTATTATGTTATGTCAAAAACTTTGACTAGAAAGAATCTGTTGCTGTTTTCATTCCTGCTACCATTTGTGCTCCAATTGTCGGTGTTTGCAGCATTAAGAATCATACCATTTGGAAATAGGGGACTTCTTTTTAGCGATGCTGCGGCATATTCAATAAAAGGACTTATGAGTTTCCATCAGGTTATTGCGGGGAACAAGAGTGTTTTGTATTCTTTTTCCAATGGCCTTGGTGGAAGTAATATATCTTCTATAGGAGCTTTTTTATCACCGTACAGCTGGATTATGCTCTTATCAGGATGGGATTATATAGAGTTATTTTTTGCTGTTGCAGTAATGAGTGTAACATCATTATATGGTCTTTCTATGATGTTTTTGCTTTGTGACATCTATGAAGTTCGTCTTTCTCATATTATTTTTTCTACATGCTATTCTTTAATGGGGTTTAGCGTTGTATATAATTATTGCGTTGGTTTTTTTTGTGGCCCATTGTGTTTACCATTGATGGCTTTAGGACTTAGGAAGATTTTTAGAGGAGATTCAGCACTTTTATACACTTTGTCTATTGCATATTGTGTTGCATGCAATATACAAATGGGGCTAATCATATGCGAATCTTCACTTTTATTTTTTGTGGCCCAATATGTGATAGGTAAGAATATAAATAGAAAAACAGTGCTAATACGATATTCGCTTTTTTCCATTATTGGTGGGCTTTTAGCGGCGATATTTTGGGTGCCGGGGATACTTGCATTGTCAGGAGGGCGGGCAAGCCAAAATAGACTTACAGATTATTCTTTTGATGAGAATACACATATTTTGTTTATATTTTCTAGATTGTTTTCTGGTGCAGCATCAACTAGCCAAATTATTGATGGATTACCTGCTATTTTTTGCGGGATAATTACGGTTGCGCTAGTGATAATATACTTTTTGGATGGCAAAAATCAAAAGAAAAATAGGGCTATGTTTGGTATCACTCTTTTGATTTTACTTCTGTCTTTTTATATTAAGTTCTTTTCCACGCTCGTACATGGTAGTCATACTAATTGGTTTAACTATAGAAATTCTTTTGTTTTTTCTTTTGTACTTTTAATAATAGCAGCATATGAATATGAAAGAATTGCTGAGGTAGAAGAAAAGGTTATTTGGTCTTCAGTGGTAATAATATGCATATCTACCATTATCATTTTTTCAAAAGATTACGAGTTCATTAGTGGTGGAAATATTCTGCTTGATCTTACGCTATTATCGGTCATGATTGCTGGGATTATTTTTTATAGAAAACATCCGGAAGAATCGAATTTGACTATACTTACGTTGCTTGTTTTTGTTTGTACTAGCTTGCAGTTATATGTTAACTATTTTGTTTCTATGAATCGTATATATAATAGTGATTGGAGTGATTTAATTCGTTCAGTTACGGAGTATCAGGAGGGAATCAATAAAAAACTGCCACTTGTGCAGGGAATTACACAAGGCGATATTGATTTTTATCGTATGGAAGATGAATTCTCTTTTACAGGTTCAGGTATAGGCAATGATCCTACTTTTTTTAATTACAATGGCATTGGCCAATCAAATCTATCTGTAAATAAGGAGATAGCATTGAGTGAGGCTAAGTATGGCATTTCATTTGCTAATGAGATGTGGTGCTCTTATGATGCGGGGGTACCTGCAGCTATGGATTCTCTTTTGGGGGTGAAATACGTCATTTCTCCACGAAATCTTGAAAAGGAAAAGTTATATAATTTGCTTTTAAAAGGCTTGTACGAGGAAGAGGGGGATATATATCAGAATCCCTATGCTCTTTCTATCGCAACACTTTCAAATCAAGAAATTGCTGAGGTAGATATTTCCAATATAAAGAATGTATTTGAGGTACAAAATGTTGTCTGGAAAGGATTGACGGGAGAAAACAAGGATTTATTTTTGGAAGAAAATGATGTGAAGTTAACAATGCATAATCCAACGGATGCTATTTCTATGGAAAAAAGAGATATGCTTAAGCTTTCTGATCTAACTTCTGCTACAGATAAAAAAGAGGACGCGTCTAGTGGAGAAAAAGATGATTTGGCTACATCAGTTAGAAAGATAAGTACAGAATTAAATCCCGAGGAATATTTGTACAGTCCATATATAGAATATGAATTTGTAGCAAAGAGAACAGGACCGATATACCTCTATGATAGCGCTGCATTTGTTGAAGACAGTGGAACGATGGAGGATGTACTACAGTATGTGGGATATTTTAATGAAGGGGATACCGTAGTTGGAAGACTTGTTTTTGGATATACAATAACCTCAGAAGTATTCGTAGCTACCGGCCAGGGGTTATATATTGCTTACGCTGATATGGATACCTTGGCAGAATATTCGGAGCAGATCAATGCCAGGGAAGCTACTATTGAGAAAATTAAAGATCATTACTTGAAGGGTTATGTAAATGCAACAGATAATCAGAAATTGTTATTTACGATTCCTTACCAAAAAGGATGGACACTTTGGGTTGATGGAAAGGAGATCGAATTAGAGAAGACATGCAATTTGTTTATGTCAGCAGATGTTTCTCCAGGAAAACATGTTTATGAATTGAAGTTTTGGCCACCTGGACTGACAGTTGGCATAATAGTTAGCATGATAGCATTGACTGCTTTGGTATGTGGATGCGGATATGAAGCAGTGAAGAAAAATGTTAAATAATTAGACTAATGTACCTGTCATTGTGAAGAATCACAGTGGCAGGTTTTTATTGATAATTAAGTCTTTGCTGGACGTATTAGAATGGGAACAGGATAAGAATTTGGTAAAAAGATAATTACTAGAGTTATTTTTTGTGTGAATCTTGGCTACAAGGATTGTAACGATATTTGGACTTCTGTTGATGAGGTATATATGGTAGCATACATTAAAATAGAGCTGACATATATTTCCAATAAAACCAATTATGTAAGTGATGAAGATTTTTGACGATTTTTAAAATACATCAAGGAATATGGCCTAGAAATACTAAGAAATTCTTCCTCAAGTTAATGAATTGTCTAAGGCGGCATAGAATGTAAATGTGAGATCTCGGCCGCAAAAGTGGGTTTTATAAAATGCGGAATAGGTATTTCTTGTGTGAGTTCTGCCGCAAAATGAGCTTTCCGGATAATGGGCAGAGTTTTTGAGGAGGTTTAGGTGAAAGTATAAATAATACAACTGCCGCTAAGCGTATTTTTTACTAATGCGGTAGGGATAGCTTCTTTAGGAGCACTGCCGCTATTATTGAAAATGTGGGTTTGCGGCCGAAAGAATGGATTTTGAAGGGCTGCCGCAAATTGGGAAAGAGAAATATGCGGAAGTGATTATAGAATATCTTGAAGAATTTTTGATTTGTGACAGCTGTTAGGAGGCTAAATTTGATGTAAATCTGTCGGACTATGAGAAATTATGTAGTATTATTGAAAAATGGGCATTTGAGTTATAGTCAAATGCCCATTTTTTCTCATACATCGGTTAACTTATTTGCCTTCTAATTCTGCTATTCTGGCTTGAAGTGATTCAATCACATTATCTTTTTGGGATAAAGCTTTTTTCTGTTCTAATATGGCTTTACCTTGTTCGGATATGATATGATCTTTTTTCTGTATAGCTTGCGCGTTTTCTGCCAATGCTTCGTCTTTTTGTTTTAATTCATCAGCGTATTCTTCTTTGGCGGCAGCATAACCGGCTTCATATTGAGCAGCATTGATGGCGCGGAACTTATTCTCAGCTTCGATTGCATATTTAACGGAATCATCAGCATTTGCTTTATAAATCATATTTACCGCCTCCTCAAACTCAGGGTGCTCGGTCACTAGAGTCTTCATTTCTTCCCAGGTCTCTGCAACAAAAAGACGAGCCCAGTGATCGAGATTATTTGCTTTGTCTTCATCGGTTGCTAGTTCTACTTGGTTTAATTGTAGCACGTTTATGGCCAGATTTTTAGTGTATATCTGATGATTTTTGACATTCATGAAAAGGTAATGTGAATAGAATTCGGGCTCATGCTCGAATAGGTTTTGGTCTGTGATGCAGATCTGAGTTGTTGGCATAAGTTTGCTATAAGATTCACCTTCTTCGATGGAATTATAAGCTTTACAAAGATATAAAAGTGATCTATTTATCCAGTAAGCATCGAAATACATCTGGAGTTCAACGTTGATAATTTCGCCGTTGTTTAGCTTGACCTTAAGGTCTAGTGTGGATTTCTTTTCATCATATTCTGTAAAATCAGAAGGGTTCATGATCTGAATGTCTTTGATATCGTTATATTTGATTTCCTTAAGAGAGCTTATAAGATGCTTAAGGGTATATTGAGAGTTCTGTGTGACATAGTGGATCATTGTATCGGTCCTAAGAGGATAAGCGATAGGGCCAGTGGCATTATTAAAAGCCATTTCGTTATTTGGTTCTTTGTTTTCTTGCATTAAAAATTCCTTTCAGTAAAATATAGTCTTCCTTAATCTGCTAGCAAAGATTGTGGAAAAATGGCGAACTGCCATGAATAAATAGCCTGAAGAACTCAAGCTGTGAAATAGAATATATCACACATAAAACGAATATGCAATCATAAATCTGTGACAGGGAATGTGGCTAGGATTACGCCGTCTTTGTCGGAATATGAGCACAGGCATATTGCTGCTATGCCTCATGATGTCGAGGATTTTGGAACGGCCATGTTGTCTTTTTCCGATGGTTCAAGGGGACTTGTAATGGCAACGGATACGCTTCTTGGTGGCAGTAAGAATTATGTGGAGCTGTACTGTAACGATGCGGCGATCAATTGCAGGCTGACCATGAATAATATGATGGATACATATTTTCTTGATGAGGACAGGCTGGAGGATGTGTATATCTCCGAGATGCTTCCGTCTAAGACCGGGTGGAATTCTCCCTTTTTGGAGGATGAGATTATCCGCGGGTTATTATAGCTTACTTGATATTCTTTTTTGCTACGTTTTTGGCAATATATGCATATAAGGTTGTTCCGTTGTCGCTGGGACCAATCCTGGAGGCAACAGGGTACATATATGTGACGATATTTGGCATTGTATTCTTTAAAGAAAAAACCAATGGATTGAAGATAGTGGCTCTTGTGTTGATAATAGGTGGAATCGTGGTTTATTCAGCTGTGGGATAAAGGATATGGCTGAACTAATTATGGGAAATGCCATCAGGAAGTTATATGGGTAATGCAAGGGTCTGTTTCACTAATCTGTTTTGCAGACATTTCATAGAAAGCTCAGCCCCAAGGAAAGGCTGCCACACTAATTAGTGCGACAGCCCCTCCTAAATTCTATTGGAAATTGTTGTTACTTATTATTATTCTGGCTTTTTAGCTGAGCCTTAAGTTCTGCGATAAGGGCATCCTTCTCAGCCAGAGCAACATCCTTCTCGGCGATAGTGGCATTGGCAGTATCAAGCTCTTCTTTAGTAGTATCAAGCTCTTCTTTAGTAGTATCAAGCTCTTCCTGAAGTTCATCAATCATATATTTAACAGTGTTACGATCAAGGATTTGGAGTTCTTTTGAAAACATATTCATCATCCTCTCTGTGTTTCGACATGTTTCGTACAAGTGGGAATACAGGTCTTTAAAATATGGATACTTCTGTATCAGGTCGACTATATACTTAGGATCGTCACAGCCAAGAAACGTAAGCCATGCATCGAATTCACTATTTATACCTTCATTATGGAGCTTGCCAAGGAAAATATCAATTGGCACAAATATAAAATTTTGCAGCATATTTAGCTTTAAACCGGTGTCGGAAGTGGTGCTGAATTTATGCATACAGATATTGGGATAATCATAGAAGATGGCAGGACTTTTTTCCATGAATACGATGGTGTAGACGGGAGCTATGTCCTTGTAGCTGAATTTCTCTTTTCGCTTATCTCTGACACGCTTGTACTGGCGAAGGAGCAGGTCTGCAGAGTAGCAGGAAGCGCGTTCGCCGGTAAAGGCATAGCCTATCTTCTGGACTTCCACATTTGCGATTGAACCATCTTCAAGTTCAACAACAATGTCTGTTATTATAAGGGATGATTCATCTCCTAATCGGGTACTGTCATTGGGAAGTACATCTTTCACAGTAACCCTTATTCCTAAAATGACGCTAAGGAGTTTGGAAAGCCGATTGGAATCAGTTTCTGGATTGAAAATCTCTTTGAAGTAGGGATCAAAGAGCATTTTGACACCTTTTGCACCGTTGCATATGTCTAGGAAAAGTTCCTGTTGGTAATCCTGCCAATTGTCGAAAGTCGCGGATAATGCTTTGTTATTCCTGATGTCAGTCATAACTATTTCGCGAGTGCGGATAACCGGAAAAAGCCTTGTTAAAGTATTGTTTTGCATTTTTTGAATTCCTTTTCTTTTATTTTATTTATCTTTTTTCTCTGTAATGTGTTGCAAACGCAGAATTTGAGAGTTGAAGATAGTTTTAAGATGCTGCTCAGAAATGAGCACAGAGAAAAGGGTACCACTTTTGCCGGAAGAAATCTTTAAGGTTTTCTTAAGATTTTCTTGAGATTTTATGAAGATTGTTGGGGCTGGGCGTAAGGAAAGGCTGCTACACTGAAGACCACAAGTGCTGATACTAGAATGTATCCTATGGTAAATGTACACACTGCAAGTAGAGCTTCTTTGGTGCGTTATTATCGCTATTTCTGTATAGTAAGTTAAGATATACTTTTCCTATCACTTTAATGATTCTCTACGACTTTTGGATGATAATATATGTTTTTACTAAGAGGCCTAAGACTAGTGTTGGAACAAGGATTTTGGCAATATTTTTTTTCTTTATTTCGGAGGGAATGTTAAGCTTAATGCTTTATCTGATATATTGGAGATAAAGTAGGCTTTGAAAAGACATCTTCTTAAAAGGTCCATTTCATTGATGTCAGAGTGTTTTGAGAGGAAGGTGACGTTATTGGGATTGTTTGACAGAATCAACAATGCTGTATTTCTTAAAGAGGATAGTGAAGCTGAAAAACAACTTCGCGCATTACAAGAACTTGAGGCTTCTTTAAGCGGAGATGTTTTGAGAAAGTTTGAGCAAGAAATAAGCAAGGTAGAAGCGGGAATCGTCGGTGAGAAACAGGTTCATTTTGAACTTGAAAACAGCCATATTCCCATGTTTGTGCTGCATGACTTATTCCTGGAATATGAAGGATTAACAGCGCAAATTGATTACATGATTTTTACTAGGAAGAATACCTATATCATTGAGTGCAAGAATATGTATGGGGATATTGAGATTAATAATGCTGGCAATTTTATTCGCACATATCAGTATGGCGGAAGAAGGATAAAAGAAGGTATATATTCTCCAATAACTCAGAATCAGCGGCATTTGGCTTTGATAAAATCCTTACGTGGCGATTCAATGAATGTATTAAAGAAGGTGATATTTGATAAGGAATTCTATAATAATTACCATGGAATCGTTGTGCTGGCTAATCCTAAGACTGTTCTTTCGGCGAGATATGCAAAACGGGAGATAAAAGAGCAGGTTATTCGTGCTGATCAGCTTGATGATTATATAAAAGATTATGATGGAGCTAAATCATATAATCTATATTCGGAAAAAGAAATGGAAGATCGTGCGGAATTTTTTTTAAAAAACCATAAGAATAATCCGGTTGATTATGTTGAAAGATTCCGAGTGATGGTTGAGGAAAGCAAGAAAGCAGCTGCTTCTGAAAGTGATAAAGCTTCTGATACAGAAAAGGACGCCGGAACTCCCCCTTCTTGTCCTATGTGCGGTGCCCAGATGGTGCTCAGAACAGCAAAAAGGGGAAGTAATACCGGTAACCAGTTTTATGGCTGCCCAAATTACCCTCGGTGCAAGGGAATTAGATCGTTGTAGATTATGTGTCTTAGCTTTGCCGTTTGACGGTTTTATTAATGCTTGTTCTTTTTTGCTTCGGCTAACTGTGCTTTTAGAAGTTCAATCTCATTATCTTTTTCTTGTAAAGCCTGATCTTTTTCTTGTAAAGCCTGATTCTTTTTCTGTATAGTCTGATCTTTTTCGTGTAAAGCTTGCCCCATTTCCTGCATTGCTTCGTCTTTTTGTTTTAATTCATCAGAGTATTCTTCTTTGGCGGCAGCATAACCGGCTTCATATTGAGCAGCATTGATGGCGCGGAACTTATTCTCAGCTTCGATTGCATATTTAACGGAATCATCAGCATTTGCTTTATAAATCATATTTACCGCCTCCTCAAACTCAGGGTGCTCGGTCACTAGAGTCTTCATTTCTTCCCAGGTCTCTGCAACAAAAAGACGAGCCCAGTGATCGAGATTATTTGCTTTGTCTTCATCGGTTGCTAGTTCTACTTGGTTTAATTGTAGCACGTTTATGGCCAGATTTTTAGTGTATATCTGATGATTTTTGACATTCATGAAAAGGTAATGTGAATAGAATTCGGGCTCATGCTCGAATAGGTTTTGGTCTGTGATGCAGATCTGAGTTGTTGGCATAAGTTTGCTATAAGATTCACCTTCTTCGATGGAATTATAAGCTTTACAAAGATATAAAAGTGATCTATTTATCCAGTAAGCATCGAAATACATCTGGAGTTCAACGTTGATAATTTCGCCGTTGTTTAGCTTGACCTTAAGGTCTAGTGTGGATTTCTTTTCATCATATTCTGTAAAATCAGAAGGGTTCATGATCTGAATGTCTTTGATATCGTTATATTTGATTTCCTTAAGAGAGCTTATAAGATGCTTAAGGGTATATTGAGAGTTCTGTGTGACATAGTGGATCATTGTATCGGTCCTAAGAGGATAAGCGATAGGGCCGGTGGCGTTATTAAAAGCCATTTCTTTATTTCGTTCTTTGTTTTCTTGCATTAAAAAATCCTTTCAAATAATAATTCTCCGTAATCTGCTAGCAAAGATTGTGGAAAAATGGCGAACTGCCATGAATAATTAGCCTGAAGAACTCAAGCTGTGAAATTGAATATATCACACATAAAACGAATATGCAATCATAAATGCGCAATCTCCCTGTCATCCATCCATGTCTCATACACTAAACTTATTGGACTAAACATGTTACAATTAAACCACATAGAACTGGCAACAGAAGAAGATGAAGAGAACAATCTCGTTTATTGGGCGAGGTTATTCAATGCTACTACCTGGGAAGAGTTCAAGGCATTAGCGGAGAATAATCCTACCGGATAGAGAATACTAGTCATACAGTAGCCAGCACTATGCTGCTGGCTACGTGAGAAAGTGATTCAAGAGGCAAATTTGGCCATCGCGAAGCGATTTAATTGCCAAATTTGCTTGTTACCGGTCAGGAACTGACCGTAACCGTCAGAGAGGTGGGAGATATGGTTTTAACACTTAATACTGATAATCAAGCCGCAGAGATATTGGAAGGACAGCGTAGATATAGGGAGATGCTGGCAACTGCACGTGCAGAGGGTGTGCAGGAAGCAGAAGAGAAATATGAGAAGATTATTGCGGACAAAGATGCTGAATTAGCTGAGAAGGATGTCATAATAGCAAATAATGCAGAAGAAATGGCGGAGAAGGATGCCACTATAGCAGATGTAGTTGCTCAAAAGGATGCTGCTTTAAATACCGTTGCGCAGTTGCAGGCTGAACTCGACAGGCTTAAGAAGCAATAGATAGGACGTAGTATGTCGTAATGACATTATTACGAAGCTGATTCCGGACTTAAAAACATAACTCGGGGGACATATTAAAATGGAGCATTGGGGAGGCTACATTTATAAGAGAATACTAGGCGTACTGTCATTGATGCTGCTATCAATCAGTACGCTTTTTGGTTGTGGACAAGACCCGGCATGGGCTTTTTATGGCTCGTTTGCGACAAGTGTTGATATTTCGCCGCTGGTATGTGAAAGAGTGGATGAGTGGATGGACACGGCTCTCATGCGTGAGTTTATAGATTCAGATGATATTATTACGGATATTGAACTTGAGCTGGAAGTTTCTTTTGACAGGGAGGGGAACTGGAACCAGAGTGTCGTACAACAATCTTATGAAAAATGCAAAAATGTTGCCTTTTACAGGATAGAAAACCTGGTAAAAGAGCTCCTGATTCTTCGTATCAATGCTGCAGGGGAGGGAGAATACAGTGATGATGAATTGAACGCATTGGTACAGGAAACAATCGGGATTAGTCTGTCTGATTATGTGAGGGAATACATAGCTGATGCTATGCCCTCTTTGGATGAACTTCGAAGTCAGTATGATTCTCACGGCAACTATGAGGTTGACGGAAATGTGCTGATAAGGGATGGAATGCAGGAAGAATTCATTGCGGGGGATAACAGTATAGTGCTGGCAAAGCCCTTGATAAGCGGATTTGAAAGGGATATTGATTATCCACTGGTGCTTATTCGCAGCGATAACTCTGAGGAAGAAAAAAAGGAAAAATAGAGGTGTGGGGGATATGATGATATTAAAAAAGCTATCTAAGAATGCAATATGCCTGACACTGATTTTGGTAATGGCTTTATGGACAGTGCTTCCGGTAAAGGTAAAAGCTGCTGATAAGTGCATGGCTGAAAATCTGTCGCTTATAGTAAATGGAAGTGACAGATTTAACGTAAAAGCGGTTAATCCATCCTATGACAACAATACCTATCTGTCCCTTCGTGATATGGCCTATGCCTTTAGGGGGACGGAAAAGAACTTTGACGTGAAGGTTTCTTCTTCGGAAATTAGTATTACAACCGGGGCGGACTACGCATCCTCAGGGACCGGCGATGGTTCTTTTGACCAGGCAACAACGGATGCAGTTTATGGGCTTTCTTACACGCTTAAGGTAAATGATATTAAAATTGATGGGCAGCAGGTGAAGTATTATTCTCTTATTGGCTCCTACAATGGCGTGAATGATGCGTATATATCTACCACAGATTTTGCTCTGATTTTTGACGTGGACATATGGCTCCGGGACGGAAATCTTTATGCTGATACGACAAAAGAATATATGATTGATATTGAGAAACTGGATGAAAGCGAGTACTTTGCAGTTGCATCGGGAGTGCTGGTGGGAGATGCCACAACCGGGGAGATTTACTATGAATATGAAGGAGATCAGTCTCTTGCAATTGCCAGTACCACCAAGCTTATGACTTATCTGGTGTTGATGGATGAAGTTGCAAAGGGACATGTTTCCATGAAAGACGGAGTGGTTATCTCCAGCAAAGCTCAGTGGTTATCCGGAACTAATGATGCTGTAGTGAGGCTGACTGCCGGATCTGTTGTTTCCATGGAAGACTTGCTCTATGCCATGCTGGTGGCTTCAAGTAATGAGTGTTCACTTGCTATTGCGGAACACGTGGCTGGCAGTGAAGATGCCTTTGTTGAGATGATGAATGCCACAGCTAAAACGATAGGCCTTTCTGAAAATGCAAAATTTTATAACTGCAATGGTTTGCCGGTGTACAGTGATGATATCATTACTGCCAAGAATCAGAACCACATGACCTGTCAGGATATGTTCATATTGTGCAGGAATATCATTGGCAAATATCCGCAGCTGTTTGATATTACATCATCAAAGAAAAGAGCGCTTTCAACCCTTGGCATAGAGGTAACCAATAAGAACGCGCTTATTTACAACATGCCTCAGTGCGTGGGACTTAAGACCGGAACCACCAACAAGGCAGGAGCATGCCTGGTATCTGCGGCTAAACTTGATATTGAGGGAAAAGAGCATGTGATAGTGGCGGTGGAATTTGGTGCGGAAAATGCCATATACCGGTATACAGCGTCACAGGTTCTTTTGACCTACGGAATACAGGCGGCTAATGGACTTGAGCCTGTTTTACATGAGAACATGACAGCAAAGGACGAAATACAAATTCCAACTACTGCCGAAGGGCTTTGCTATATGATAGTAAATGCGGCAAGGAATAGGGAGTGATGAAAATGTATCTGTAAATGTGTGATTTCGGCCGCAAAAGTGGTTTATGTGAAATGCGGAATAGGAAATTTTTTAGTGAGTACTGCCGCAAATTGGGAAAGAGAAATATGCGGAAGTGATTATAGAATATCTTGAATGGTTTCTAATTTGTGACAGTTGTTTTGATACTATACTTGTGGCAAATCTGTCGGACTATAAGAGAATATTTACACAAATGTTTTTTATATAGTTTGTCACATGATTAGGAAGTATGGGGGATTCAGGCTATTGAGCCTGGGGAGGAATTTCTTATGATGGGGCAGAAAATAAAAAAGAGAAAGAAAGGATTTACGGTTGGAGAGCTGCTTATAGTGGTTGGTATTATCAGCGTACTAGTAAGTGTTGTCATTCCTGTTTTGAACAAACAGCTGGAAAGAGCGAGAGAGGCGTATGATATCTACACCATGCGGCAGGCGGCTTCGGCGGCTATAGAGCTCTATTATTCAGGGGTACATGACGCAGCAAGTGCAGAAGCAGCGAAACTTAGTTGGTCGGATGGTGGAAACACTGATGCAGCTAATAATGCGTATGGAGCTTATAATCCGGCTACTGGAACATTTTGTAAGACCAGATGGGACTTGCCACCAAAGATGAGAACCTATGGCAAAGGTACGACTCGTGATGGCGGAACAAAATATGTATTGGGAAATGAGACTGGAGCATATGCGTCGAAGGAGGATTATACCCAGGCGTGTGTTATGGTCTCCATATATCCAAAAGCAACTCCGCATAAGTATGCTGTAATTTATTGGAAGAGGAATACAAACCCTTCAAGCGGGCCGTATATAGGAGGACAGGAAGAACCGAATGTCCCCAAATATAGCATTAAGATAATACTCGACTGAGACTGCAAAGCGGGTAGTACATAAAAGTAGTACCCGATTTTTATCATGATTTGCTCCTGGTGTCGTTTTATTGTCCCATTATATATGCATCGATTCCGTTGGCAATGCCAATAGCGATATTATTCTGATAGTCGTCGGTTTCCATGAGACGGTCCTCGGTTGGATTACTCATGAAGCCGACTTCTATTATTGTTACAGGAACTGTGCACCAGTTGATGCCGCTCATGGTATCAGTCTGCTGGATAGATAGCTTTTTGCATGACGCTATGACGGGGAGAATAAAGAGCGTCAAAACTGATAGTTGGAAATAAGATGTAAAAATATTAAAATGGTAGATGATTTAAAGTTTTGTTTGATGGGGGAACCACAATGTTTAAAAAAGTTATACGCTGGGTTCTCATAGCCCTATGCATCATCCTGATTGGCTATGAAGCATACAGCCTTTATGCTGATAATAAAGAATATGATAAAGCCAGAGACGAGTATGCTGACATTAAGTCAAGCTCCATCACTTCACCTGCCCTGGAGGATGCTCCCGAGATTGTGGAGTACCCACTACTCTCAATTGATTATGACTACCTTAAGCAGGTTAACCCCGATTTCGCAGGCTGGCTCTTTGTTCCGGCCCTCGATATCAGTTATCCCGTGGTTAAAGAGAATACTGTGGATGAGTATCTTCGTGTCACCTTCGACGGTACTCCCAACAAAGCCGGGTGTCTTTTTACGGATGTGCTCAGTAGCGACGATTTTACCGGATGGCATGACATGATCTTCGGTCACAATATGCGGGATGAGTCCATGTTTGGTAAGCTCAAGTATTTAAAGACGCGTGAGTACCAGGAAAAACTCCGTGAGAATCCCTACATATATATCTACACTCCGGAATACGTCTATCAGTATGAGGCCTTTGGCTACTACGTGACTACCGTGGGAAGTGATGCATATTCCGAAGTAACAAATGAAGAGGAATATGATGAATTTTTAGAGTATATCAGGAAGAACAGCTATTACTCATTCCCTGAGGATGTGGACTTTTCCACCTATAATTCTCTGCTTACTCTTTCAACCTGCAGTGGAAGTTCGGGAAGTGGTAAAAGATTTGTACTACATACTGTTAAAAGAAAAGCTTGGAATAACCTTTAAAACACAATAATGTGATATAATAAATCGATAGTCGCGAGCGACATTCTTTCTTATAGGTTATAAAAGAGCCATGTGCGACTCTATACTTTTTATATTTCTTTATTGAAAGAAGGTGAGTGGGTGAGTACGGATAGCAGCGCAGCAGAAGTTCTGGTAGAGGAAACGACGCAGGAGGAGCCTAAGCCTAAAAAAAGGAAGTGGAAGATTATTGTTCTTTCGATTTTTCTTTTAGCTATAGTGATAGGCGCAGTAAGTGTCGGCGTTTACTTTTACAATAATACTGTCTACAGGCACTGCATTGCGGAAGCAGGAACAGAAGTGCTTCCGAATGATTTTGCAATTAATCCGAAGGTTCAGCTGGCCTTTGCTCAGGAATCGCCAAGGGTAGACAACAAGGTTCCCGGAGATTATCCTGTGATCTTAAAGGTCGGACCAATTAAGTTTAACAGTGTACTTACCATAGAAGATACGATTGCACCAACGGCCAGTTCTACTGACCTTACCATTGAATATGGGGAAAAGATAGAGGCGGCAGATTTTTTGTCTGATATAAGTGATGTTACTAAGACTACCGCTACCTTTGTTTCTGATCCTGATTATAACCATCTCGGCACTCAGGAGCTTACTGTTCGCCTTACTGATCTGGGCGATAATGAAGCTCTTTACGACGTGCGACTTACCATAAGTCCTCTTATTGAATCTATTACCATGGAAGCAGGAGAAAAATGTCCTGATGCTAAGGATTTCCTGGTTTCCAAGGATGCTGATAATGTCTATCTTATTTCTGATCTTTCCATGATTGATACCTCAAGGCTTGGAGAATACAATATCACCTTTGGCGAGAACCACAGGCTCTTTTATTCCAAGCTGATAATAGTTGATACCACTGCGCCAACCTTAGACCTTCATGACGTGGACGCATATACCACAAGCCTTCTTACCAGTGATAGCTTTATAACTGAGGCTTTTGATGTATGTGATTTTGACGTAGTATTTGAAAACGAGCCGGATATGGCCAAGGTTGGGACACAGGAAATTACCCTTGTGGCAACTGACAGTTCGGGTAACCAGACAAAAGAGTCAGCAAAGCTTTCTCTTCAAAAGGATACGCAGGCTCCGGTCATTACAGGAGTTAAGAATATAGATGTGATCATAGGCGAAGGCATTTCCTATCGAAATGGTGTTACTGTTTCAGATAACTGCGATCAGGATATTTCGCTTAAGATTGATACTGCCGGAGCCACAAACAAGGAAGCCGGACAGTACACGATCACCTACACTGCAACGGACAGAGCAGGTAACAGCACTTCCGAGACAGCTCTTTTGACAGTAAGACAGGTGAGCTACGATCAGGAGACTGTATATGCCATGGCTGATGCAGTACTGGCCAAGATCATAACTGACGATATGGATGGCAGAGCCAAACTCAATGCAATCTACAAGTGGGTTCGCGGCACCATGAGCTACGCCAACCACAGTGACAAGACCAACTGGCTTAAAGGAGCTTATGAGGGACTTAAGTATCATCGTGGGGATTGCTTTGTATACTTTGCTCAGACGAAGGCTCTTTTGACAAGGGCAGGGATCGCCAACATAGATATTCAGAAGCTTCCGGGCTATAGAACGATGCATTATTGGAATCTAGTAGATATAGGAGAGGGATGGCATCACTACGATACATGTCCCAGAATTGGTGGGGGAACATGGAATTATCTTACTGATGCTGAATTGATGAGCTATTCTGAATCGCATAACAATTCGCACATTTATGATCGCTCATTATATCCGGTGATACCATGATGGGAGATGGAAAAAAGGTACTTGGAATTATTGGGGGACTGGGGCCACTTGCAACTTCATATTTCATGAAAAAGATAGTGCTCATGACAGATGCGTCTATTGATCAGGAACACATCAGGATGATTATTTATAACTGCCCTGATATTCCTGACAGAACCAGATACATTCTGGATAAGAGCGCCCAGGATCCGCTTCCTTACATGAAGGATGTGGCGCTTAGACTGCAAAGTGACGGCGCCTGCAAAATCGCTATTCCCTGCGTTACTGCCCAGTTTTACCATAACAGGCTGCAGGAAGGCCTTGATATTCCTGTGCAGAATGGGGTAAAAGAGGCAGCAGATTACCTAAGGGAAAGCGGCTGCAAAAGCGTTGGCATTCTGGCGACGGATGGAACGGTGGAAAGTAATCTCTTTGGCCTGGAACTGGAGAAGTATGGGATTTCCTATATTTATCCTTCAGCCGAGGATCAGAAGATAATAATGTCCATCATATATGACTGCGTCAAAGCGGGGAAAAAGCCGGACGATTCAGTTCTTATGCAGATTTCCAGGAACCTGCGAAAGCAGGGAGCCGAAAGGGTGATCCTTGGCTGCACGGAACTGTCGGTTATAAAGGAATGGTTTGACCTGCCGCCGTGCTTTCTTGACATGCTGGACGTGATGGCCAGATCCTGCGTCAAGAGCTTTTCAAAACTTAGAAAGGAATATGAAGTACTCTGAAATACAATGAACAACGTACTAGATTATTTAAGCGATACCGTTAAAAAATATCCTGACAAGCCGGCTTTTGTTGATGCTGGAGTTTCACTATCATTTAGTGAACTTAAGAGTGCAATTGACAGCATTGGCACAGCTCTTTTGCAGGAAGGCTGCAGGAAAGAGCCTATAATCGTCTTTATGGATAAGAGCGCAAAAGAAATTGCGGCGTTTTTCGGAGTTATAGCATCGGGCTGCTATTATGTCCCGATTGATTCGGAAATGCCTGCCATGCGCATTCAGAAGATAATAGATAACTGCAATCCCAAGGTGTGCATTGCAGATGAAAAAAATCTTGATGCAGCAAGTAAGCTAAATTTTAAGGGCAAGGTCTTTACATATGACGAGCTTGCCGGGAGAGAGCCTGACGCTGCAGCTCTTCAAAAGGTACATGATGAAACTATAGACATCGATCCGATCTATATTGTCTTTACTTCGGGTTCTACAGGTATCCCCAAAGGCGTAGCTGCCTGCCATAGAAGCGTTATCGATTATATTGAGCAGCTTTC
The DNA here is from genome assembly GCF_947169445.1 of uncultured Butyrivibrio sp. Taxonomy (GTDB): domain Bacteria; phylum Bacillota; class Clostridia; order Lachnospirales; family Lachnospiraceae; genus Butyrivibrio. The sequence goes on from NZ_CAMVPU010000026.1 coordinate 41,486, forward strand.
CAAAGTGCTGGAGGTCAGCGAAAAAACTGTGTTTGGAAACCAGGCTCCGCTTTATTTTGATGCCTGTCTCAAGGAGCTTTATCCCACCATTAAATTCGGGGCCACAACCTATCTGATTCCTAAGGAGCTCTTTTCCATGCCGCTTAAGCTGGTGGAGTATCTGAATGAGAAAAAGATAAATACTATTTGCTGGGTGGTATCGGCCCTGACAATCATCTCGGCCTTTAAGACCTTCAAAAAGCTGGTGCCGGAGCATCTTAAAGTGGTGGCCTTTGGAAGCGAAGTGTTCGCCATAAAGCAGTACAATCTGTGGAAGGAGGCCTGTCCAAATGCGAAGTTCATTAACTTATACGGCCCAACGGAAGCAACGGGAATGAGCTGCTTTTACGTAGTGGATAAGGAGTTTTCTGAAGGTGATGTTATTCCCATAGGAAGACCTTTTGAGAATACACAGGTTCTTTTGCTAAAGGAAGATGGAACCCTGGCAGAAAAAGGCGAAGAGGGTGAGATTTATCTTAGAGGAACCTGCGTGACCCTTGGATACTACAATGATCCAGAGAGAACAGCAGGGAGCTTTGTGCAGAACCCGCTTCAGAAGAGCTTTCCGGAGATTGTGTACAGAACCGGGGATATTGCCAGGTACAATGATGAAGGGAATCTTCTTTTTGTCTCGAGAAGGGATAATCAGATCAAGCACATGGGTCACAGGATTGAGCTTGGGGAGATAGAGGCTGGCGTTGCGCAGATAGACGGCATAAGTCTTACGGGTTGCATCTATGATGATAAGAAGGAAAAGATTGTTCTTTATTATACCGGAGAGATCGCAGAAGCAGAGGTTATAAATGGGCTAAAAAATCTCCTTCCGAGGTACATGCTTCCTAATAAGGTGTACAGGCTTGAAGAAATGCTGTTTACGCCAAATGGGAAGATTGACAGGAAGTCATTGAAACAGAAATATTATGATGAGCAGTGACAGGTCAGTTAGTTATTATATTTAGATAATAAATATTTGAATATATACTATTGTAAAAATGGAGGTTTGGTATGGAAAAATTGTTGGAGATCTTAAATGACTTGCATCCGGAGGTGGACTTTGAGAATACAGATGGTCTGATCGATTCTAAGATTCTGGATTCTTTTGATGTGGTAACACTGGTTTCGGAGCTTATAGATGCATATGACGTTGATATTGACGCAGAGGACATGGTACCGGAGAATTTTAACTCTCTTGAAGATATCTGGAATCTGATACAGCGTAAGCAGGAAGAGGATTAAAATGCTGTTTGCATCCTATGAGTTCATATTCTTTTTGATCTGCGTCTTTTTGATTTATTACATATTACCCAAAAAGTGGCAATGGATCTTTTTGCTGATAGCAAGCTATGTTTTTTACTTTATAGCAAATCCGCTGTATCTGATCTTTATAACCACGACTTCTTTTACCATTTATTTTGCGGCCTGCAGGATAGAAAAGCTGCGGGTAGCCTTTAAGGAAAAGGGCTTTCCTGAGGGGATAGATAAAGAGGAGAAAAAAGCTCTCAAGGCAAAAGAGAAGGCTTTAGAAAAGAAGTGGATGCTGGGTGCACTTTTGTTAAATATTGGAATACTGGCGGTGCTTAAGTACACGAACTTTGTTATTTCAAATATTAATGGAGTAGCGCTTCTTGCAGGATCAGAGTTTTCGATTGAGAGGCTGAATATTATTTTGCCAATGGGTATTTCTTTTTATACCTTCCAGGCGGTGAGCTACCTGATCGATATCTATCACGGCAAGTATGATGCACAGAAATCGTTCCCCAGGTTCGCGTTGTTTGTTTCCTTCTTTCCACAGCTGGTGCAGGGACCTATCAGCAGGTATTCGGATCTGGCCAGGTCTTTGTACGAGCCCCATAGTTTTGACTACAAGACCTTTTCTTTTGGAATCCAAAGGATAATGTGGGGGTTCTTTAAGAAGCTGGTGGTGGCGGACAGAATCCTTGTGGCAGTTAATGCCATTATCAAAAATCCGGACACCTACGATGGAGTATTTGTATTCTTTGGAATGCTGTTCTATGCACTGGAGCTCTATGCGGACTTTACGGGTGGAATTGATATAACCATCGGTATTGCGCAGGCCCTTGGCATTACAGTGGCTGAGAACTTTGAAAGACCGTTTTTTTCCAAGAATATCAAGGAATACTGGAAACGCTGGCATATCACCATGGGAACCTGGTTTACGGATTATATCTTTTACCCATTGTCAGTTAGCAAATTTATGAGAAACTTAAATAAGTTTGCGAGAAAGCATTTTGGAGATTATGTGGGAAAGCGCCTTCCGGTGTATTTTTCTTCCTTCGTGGTATGGCTGACCACCGGTATCTGGCATGGAGCCAGCTGGAACTTTATTGTCTGGGGACTTGGCAACTATCTGGTTATCATGGTTTCGGAGGAGCTTTCGCCTTTGTATGACGCCTTCCACAGAAAATTCAATGTGAAGGACACAAAGGGCTTTAAGCTGTTTCAGGTAGTCAGGACAGTGCTGATAATGAGCTGCCTTAGAATGTTTGACTGCTACAGAGATGTGCCGCTGACCTTCAAGATGTTTGGAACAATGTTCACAAGGTTTAGACTGAGTGCGCTGAATGCGGAAATGTTTAGTGGCCTTGGGCTTAAGAGTACGGATTATGTGATTCTGATACTTGCTACAGTTTGCCTTATTATGGTGAGTCTTAAGCAACGAAGCGGTTCGGTGCGGGAAAAGATACTTGGCTTTAATATCTTTGGACGCTATCTGGTATGGTTCGGGCTGTTTTTGATAATAATTTTATTTGGAGCGTATGGTATAGGTTATGATGAGAGTCAGTTTATTTACAATCAATTTTAAGAAAATGATGGCGGTTGGAGTTGCTGCCATGACGCTTTGCCTTGCAGGCTGCGGGCAGGCAGATCAGGTTAAAACAATTAGTAAGGATGGACAGGTGACATCTGATGCTGGCGGGGCTACAACAGAAAAAGGCGCATCAAATGGTGAAGCAAAGACATCTTCGCAGAGCTCAGCTTCCGGAGAGAAAAAGGCTGCTGCTGACGGATACTTTTTTGACGCAGATGGTCTTACGATCACAACGGACATAGAGATGGCACCGGTTTTGGAGGTTCTTGGCGAACCCGGTAAGTATTTCGAAGCTGCCAGCTGCGCTTTTGAGGGCCTTGATAAGTATTACACCTACGAACATTTCGAGATAGACACTTACCCTGATGGGGACAAGGACTATATTTCAGCTATTGTACTGATTGACGATCTTGTTTCTACACCTGAAGGAATAACTCTTGGCTCAACCCGTGATGACGTAACAGCTGCTTATGGTGAGAACTACACCATGAATGGCTCAAGCTTTATCTACACGAAGGGAACAACGCATCTTACCTTCGTGTTCCAGGGAAATGAGGTAAAAAATATTTCCTATGACACAGTGAAACTGGATGATCAGTAATCGCTAAGTGTTTTATGATGGTTAGTCATTAGAATGAAAAAGGCTTTGTGCATGAAAGTAACTGACATTTTTGATTGATAATAGGGAATGCAGATGCGTCTAAGGTTCAAGGATATATACAAAACAATATTGGCAGCTACTATATTTGTGACGACAGCTTTTGGGCTTCCCATAAATGCATCGGCGGTACAGCCTGGGACTGTTACCATAAGAATTTCAGCGGTGGGTGACTGTACCCTTGGCAATGACGAGAAGCAGGCAGGTATTGGCAACTGCTTTAATAATGTCTATGCCCAGAATGGGGCGGATTATTTTTTGTCAGGGGCAAAGCCTTATTTTGCCATGGATGATTTTACCATTGCGAATCTGGAGGGCACGCTAACTGATCTTGGAGAAGCAAGGACGGATAAGGACTGGCGGTTTCGGGGAAAGCCTGAGTACACGGATATTCTGACACATGCCAGTGTGGAGGGTGTTGCTTTTTCTAATAATCATTGCAGAGACTACGGCCCTGAGAGTTACACGGATACCATCAGTAATGTGACTAAAGCAGGTCTTTTGTGTGCTTCCGAGGAAATGATCGGATATAGGAACATTAAAGGGATAAATGTTGCATTTATCGCGATTACATCCGCTTTTCGTGCTTCGGATGCTCCTAAGGACAGGGAGTATGCAGATACTCAGTATATCAAGAAGATTATCAAGACTACTGTGGACAGCGCCAAAGCATCAGGGGCGCAGCTAATTGTAATGAATCTTCATTTTGGAATTGAGAGGGAAAAGAATCCAAGCTCTCAGCAGAAAGAACTGGCTCATTATGCGGTGGACTGCGGCGCTGACGTGGTTTTGGGACATCACCCGCACGTGCTTCAGCCGGTGGAATACTATAACGGAGCATATATTGCCTACAGTCTTGGAAATTTCTGCTTTGGCGGAAATACTAAAGCCAAGAATAAGGATACAATAATCTGGCAGCAGGAGTTTACTTTTACCGGCGGTGTGAAGACCGGGCAAAAGGTGCAGGTTATTCCTTTCCTTATTTCTTCTGATCCTAATTTGAATAACTACTGCCCTGTACCGGCAACGGGAAATGATTACACCAGAATTATAGGGAAGATCAGCAGCTACTCTTGGAAATACGGTGTTGCAGTTGGCACAGATGGTGTGCTTACGGTAAAGTGAGGAGCTTTAACCAGGTGGCTTGTTGGTAAATGTTGTTATCGTGACTGGTCGCTGTTTAATCAGGAAATCATAAAATATTTAAGATATTTATTTGAGACTGAAAAAAGATGGTAGATGATTAAGATATGAATGAACATAGTAATAAGAAAACAGGCTTAATAATTTCGACTGTACTTGTAGTAGTGAGCTTTCTGGTTCTTTTCCTGCTACAGGCTCTTCTTATGCCCAAATATATGCACGGAATAACCGAAGGCAGCATGATTGCTGAGTATTATCAGGAACCCAAAAATCATGATGTCATCTTCGTAGGCGACTGTGAGATTTATGAGAATATTTCTCCTGCGGTTTTGTGGGAAAAATATGGCATAAACAGCTACATCAGAGGAAGCGCACAGCAGCTTATCTGGCAGTCCTACTACCTTATGGAAGAGACCTTTAAGTATGAGAAACCCAAGGTCATGGTCTTCAACATCCTGTCCATGCAGTACGATAAGCCCCAGAACGAAGCCTACAACCGTATGACCCTTGATGGCATGAAGTGGTCTAAAAGTAAGATTGACTCCATAAATGCATCAATGACTTCCAAGGAGCACATGATTGAATATGCTCTGCCGCTCCTTCGTTATCACTCCAGGATAACAGATCTTGAAAGTGACGATTTCACTTATCTTTTTCACAAGGATACAACTACCTTTAACGGCTATTACATGCGCGTTGACGTAAAGCCTGCGGAAAATGTTCCTGAGGGAAGACCTCTTGGTAACTACCAGTTTGGTGATATCTGCTACGAATACCTTGATAAGATGAGACTTCTCTGCGAAGAAAACGGAACTGAGCTTATCTTCATAAAAGCACCAAGTCTTTTCCCTTACTGGTATGATGAGTGGGATGCCCAGATAGTAGAGTACGCCGAAAAATATGGAATCCCTTACTACAACTTCCTGGCTGATGCAGATAAAATCGGCCTCGACTTTTCAACAGACACTTACGATGCCGGCCTTCACCTTAACCTTTCCGGCGCCGAGAAACTATCCGACTACTTCGGAAACATCCTCGTAAATGAGCATGGCATCCCTTCTCGCAAAGATGATGAAACTCTATCCCGGGAGTGGGACAAGAAACTTGCCGCTTACAACGCAGAAATCCAAAGACAATACGCGGAACTAAACAGCGACTAAAAACAAACATTTCTGAATCCCGTCCCATTATAAGCGGATGGCAACCGGGCCAGATTGTGATATACTATAAAGAGTAGTGTTCAGTTTGGGGAAGAGGATTTGGTCATGCCTAATAGAAATAGAGTCAAGCTTAAGGGAAAGCTAAGGACATATCTTCGCATTTTCACATATTTGGGGATTTTACTTGTTCTAATCAATGTAGCTGTATTTACCGTGGATTTCACAGGCGGCCTTATCTTGCTGGCTTTTACAGCACTATATTTCATAGTAGTTCTTTATATTAACTTCTATAATAAACCTCTTATCATGAACGAACTGGTGAGCTTTGCCACCGAATACGGTCAGATTCAGAAAAAACTCCTAAGAGAGCTTGACCTGGCTCATGCCGTTTTGGATGACACCGGCAAGGTTGTCTGGACCAACCAGGCCTTCGAGCGCATAACTCATCTTGAGAGAGGCTTCAAGAAGTCTATTACATCTATTTTTCATAGCATTACAGTTGAAAAATTTCCTGAAGGCTACGAGGAAGCTGTTTACAAGCTGGACTATGAAGATGGCAATTACACTATCCGCCTAAAGAGAATCTCTCTTCATGAAATGGCCGTAAACAGTGATATTATCGATGCCAAGGGATATGAGGGAAGTCTTATTGCAGTTTATCTGTTTGATGAGACTGCACTTCGCCTTGCTATTGAAGAGGTAGATAATCAGTCACTGGCAGCAGGACTTATCTACATAGACAATTATGAAGAAGCTCTTGATTCAGTAGAAGAGGTTAGAAGATCTCTTTTGACTGCTCTTATAGACAGAAAGATCAACAAATACATTGCCTCCTGCAACGGTATTGCCAAGAAAATCGAGAAGGACAAATACTTCGTGGTAATGCCCAAAAAATCCTGTGAGACCTTAAGGGAGCAGAGATTTGACCTGCTTGAGGATGTTAAGACAGTAAATATCGGTAATGAAATGGCCGTTACACTGAGTATTGGTATCGGTCTTGACGGACTTTCCTATGCGCAGAACTATGAGTTTGCCAGAAATGCTATTGACCTGGCCCTTGGCCGAGGCGGCGATCAGGCGGTAGTTAAGAGTGCTGACAATATCGCTTACTACGGCGGAAAGAGCCAGCAGATTGAGAAGAGTACCAGAGTTAAGGCTAGAGTTAAGGCTCATGCCCTTAGAGAGATTATTTCCGGAAAAGATACTGTTATAGTAATGGGCCACAGAATTGGTGACGTGGACAGTTTTGGTTCATCAGTAGGTATCTACAGGATTGCCAGAACTTTGGACAAAAAGTGTCATATCGTTTTGAATGACGTTACTACTTCCATGCAGCCGCTGGTAGATCTTTTTAAGAACAATCCGGACTATGAAGAGGATATGATAATCAACAACCAGCAGGCTATTGATATGGCTGGGAGCAACACAGTTCTGGTTGTGGTAGATGTTAATAAGCCCAGTATTACCGAGTGTCCGGAGCTTCTGCGTTTTTGTAAGACTATTGTGGTTTTGGATCACCACAGAGCCGGCACAGAAGTTATCGAGAATGCTACACTTTCCTATGTTGAGCCCTATGCTTCATCGGCTTGTGAGATGGTTTCCGAGATATTGCAGTACATTGGAGAAAATGTCAAGATCAAGAACGAAGAGGCAGACAGTCTTTATTCCGGTATGATAGTTGATACCAATAACTTCATGAACAAGACCGGTGTTCGTACTTTTGAGGCAGCAGCTTTCCTTAGAAGAAATGGTGCGGATGTTACAAGAGTTCGAAAGCTCTTTAGAGAGGATGCTACTGAATACAAGGCTAAGGCTGATGTGGTAAGTCAGGCATTTGTTTACCGCGGACGCTATGCTATTTCAGTACTTAAGAACGATCAGGTTCAGAGCCCTACCATCGTTGGTGCACAGGCAGCCAACGAGCTCCTTAATATCAAGGGAGTAATGGCGAGCTTCATATGCACCGAGTACCAGAATCAGGTGTATGTAAGTGCCAGATCAATTGATGAAGTAAATGTTCAGGTAATCATGGAGAAGCTTGGAGGCGGCGGACATATGAGCAGTGCCGGCTGTCAGCTTGAAAATGTCAATGCCGAGCAGGCTATTGAGATTGTTAAGGAAACCCTGGATAAAATGATAGAAGAAGGAGAATTATAATAAATGCAGGTTATTTTACTTGAAGATGTTAAGTCACTTGGAAAAAAAGGTGAGGTAGTTAAGGTAAGCGACGGCTATGCCAAGAACTTTGTTTTACCTAAGAAATTAGGAGTTGAGGCAACTCAGAAGAACTTAAATGAACTTAAGAATCAGCAAAAGAGAGATTCCATCGTCGCACAGCAGCAGCTTGATGAAGCTAAAGCTTATGGAGAGAAGATCAGCAAAGAGACCATTCAGGTTACAATGAAAGCCGGAGAGGGCGGAAGAGTATTCGGCTCAGTTTCCAGCAAGGAAATAGTTACAGCAGCCAAGCAGCAGTTTGGCTTTGAGCTCGATAAGAAGAAACTTCAGATGCCGGAACCAATCAAGTCTTTTGGTACATATGAGATTCCTGTTAAGCTTCATCCACAGGTAACTTCTACAATTAAGGTATGTGTAAAGGAACAGTAATATGGCAGACGAAGCACTATTAAAAAGAGTTGCTCCAAACAGCCTTGAAGCTGAGCAGTCAGTTGTAGGCGCCATGCTGATGGACAAGGATGCCATAGAAGTGGCGGCTGAAATAGTTACAGCTGATGATTTCTATAACAGGCAGCTTGGAACTCTTTTTGAAACAATGGTTGAACTGGATAAAGAAGGTAGTGCTGTGGATGTGGTAACACTGCAGAACAGGCTCAGGGAAAAGAATGTTCCGCCTCAGGTAAGCAGTGTTGAGTTTATCGGTGAGCTGGTAAATGCAGTGCCTACATCAGCCAATGTAAAGCACTACGCCAAGATAGTTGCGGATAAGTCTACTCTTAGAAAGCTTATCCATGTAAGCGAAGAAACGATAAATAACTGTTATTCCGGCGGTGATGATATGGAAGGCATCTTAAATGATGCAGAGAAAAAAGTCTTCCAGATCACCCAGAAGCGTAATGCCGGAGATTTCGTCTCAATTGACCAGGTGGTTATGAACGCCCTTAACAGAATCGAGATGGCCAGTAAGATGAAAGGAAATGTTACCGGTCATTCCACAGGTTTCATTGACCTTGATTATGATACAGCAGGCTTCCAGCCTTCTGACCTTATTCTGATCGCGGCGAGACCTGCTATGGGTAAAACGGCTTTTGTACTTAACATAGCAGAACACATGGCTTTCCATGATAATAAGTGCGTTGCCATGTTTTCACTGGAAATGTCAAAAGAGCAGTTTGTTAACCGTCTCTTTGCCATGGAATCGCACGTTGACTCTCAGAACCTTAGAACCGGTAATATGTCGGATATGGACTGGGAGCGACTTATCGAAAGTGCTGATGTAATCGGTAAATCCAAGCTGATCATCGATGATACACCCGGTATCTCTATTCAGGAGCTTAGATCCAAGTGCAGGAAGTACAAAAATGAGTTTGATCTTCAGGTTATCATGATCGACTATTTGCAGCTGATGTCAGGTGGTACAGGAAAGAGCTCCGAGTCAAGACAGCAGGAGATTTCTGAGATCTCAAGATCACTAAAGTCCCTTGCCAGAGAGCTTAATGTGCCTGTTATAGCACTTTCCCAGTTGTCTCGAGCAGTTGAGCAAAGACCTGACCACAGACCTATGCTTTCTGACCTTCGTGAATCGGGAGCCATCGAGCAGGACGCTGATATGGTAATGTTCATCTATAGAGATGATTATTACAATAAAGATACTGAGAAAAAAGGAATTGCAGAGATAATTATAGCTAAGCAGAGACACGGCCCTATTGGAACTGTGGAGCTGTTGTGGCTTCCTCAGTACACAAAGTTTGCTAATCTTGAAAAAGAGCACTAGGATACTGAACCAAGACAAAATAAAAAAGAGTAGATTTTCAAGAAAACTTGAAATCTACTCTTTTATTACTGTTGTCTCTGGTAATCAACCCTGTGAGATGGCTGATACTGGGCACTGAGCTGCGCAAGAACCGCAATCGATACATGTGTCAGCGTCGATAACGTACTGAGCGTCTCCCTGAGAAATAGCAGATACAGGACACTGTGCAGCGCATGATCCGCAGCTGATGCAACCATCACTAATAACGTATGCCATAATAATCTCCTTCCATTGGTTAAATGCCATTATTTTGTAACAAAAGCAGATTGGCTTAGCCATACCAATCTTTGATACATGATTATGATATAATATCAAAGTTTTTTGCGCAAGAGTTTAAACGAAAACTTTTATCAGAAGAAAAGATTAAATTAATATAAATAAACTGACAATACAGATAAAGACTGATAATGTAAGCGTTTACACAAATTGGCTTCAAAGCCTTGAAAACATTGACATCAGTATACTTTTAATGATACTATTGAAAGCGGCAGAATACGAGCTGGAAGTCCGCCACATCTTGTTTTCTAGGGAGGAAAATAATGTGTGCGGAGTTTTTGCGCGGTTTCTAAGGTTTTCTATACAACTTAATATAAAAAGCCAAAATAATCCAAAAATTCAAAGGTAGGAGGAATAAAAATGGCAAGAAACATGAAAACCATGGACGGTAACGAAGCAGCTGCTTATGCATCATATGCATTTACAGAAGTTGCTGCTATGTACCCAATCACACCATCATCTGTTATGCCTGAGCATGTAGATGAATGGGCAACAGCCGGAAAGAAGAACATTTTCGGCCGTACAGTACAGATTACAGAAATGCAGTCTGAGGCTGGTGCAGCTGGTGCTGTACACGGATCACTTGTTGTAGGTGCTCTTACATCTACATACACAGCTTCACAGGGACTTCTTCTTATGATCCCTGACATCTACAAGGTAGCCGGTGAGAGACTTCCTGGAGTATTCAACGTATCAGCACGTTGCGTAGCTTCACACGCTCTCAACATTTTCGGTGATCATTCAGACGTATACGCTTGCCGCCAGACAGGTGCTGCTATGCTCTGCGATTCCAGCGTACAGGAAGTTATGGACCTTACACCTGTTGCATACTGTGCAGCAATTGAGGGAAGAATTCCTTTCATTAACTTCTTCGATGGATTCCGTACATCACACGAGATTCAGAAGATCGAGGTTTGGGACTACAAGGATCTCGACGAGATGGTTAACCATGAAGCAATCGATGCTTTCAAGGCTGGCGCTCTCAATCCTAATCATCCTTGTCAGATGGGCTCAGCTCAGAACCCTGATATCTTCTTCCAGACAAGAGAAGCTTGTAACACAGGTTACAACGAGCTTCCTGAAATTGTTCAGAAGTACATGGATAAGGTTAATGCTAAGATTGGTACAGATTACAAGCTCTTTAACTACTATGGAGATCCTAATGCAGAAGTAGTTATCGTTGCTATGGGTTCTGTAAACGATACAATCGAAGAGACAATCGATTACCTTGAGAAGCAGGGCAAGAAGGTTGGTGTTGTAAAGGTTCGTCTTTACAGACCTTTCTCAGCTAAGGCACTTGTTGCAGCTATTCCTGATTCTGTTAAGAGAATCGAAGTTCTCGACAGAACAAAGGAGCCCGGTTCATATCGTGAGCCTCTTGCTCTTGATGTTATCGCAGCTCTTAAGGGAACAAAGTTCGAGT
>NZ_CAMVPU010000027.1 GCF_947169445.1 uncultured Butyrivibrio sp.
TCAATAACGCACTTTCTTTCCCCTTAACTAAATGACATTGCGAGTGAACAGTAACATTCAAGGATGGCTCTTTTTGGTTGATATCAAATAAACGTATATTTATATGCTATAATAATGATATAATGAATATGCATGGGGATATGTTATTCTGTCTCCATGCTTTTTTTTATTTCATAGGAAATTGCTCCGCATTCCTATTTTATGAGTTATTATCCATTAGTTTATTGAACCACTAACCCTATTTCTATAGTCCATGCGGCTGATTTGCTAAGAGGAAAACATATGCTGGGTTTGGAAAAATATAAAAGATCATCAGTTATCATTGGCACAATAGTTGGGACTATAACTGTGCTTATTCTGGCTTTTTGCTGCATTTATGCTGCAATGAATGGGGCAAATATGCATGTTTCTACAGGTGGATTAGTGGTCATCACCTTTTTCATTTTGCCATACCTTATCATCGGCGGGTTCTATGGATATTTGATTTCTTCGATAGTCTTTTTGATTTCATTTATTTGTACGCTTGTAGTTAATATGAATGATGCTTATAAGATGCCTATCTACCTTGTGGCAGCCTTGTGTTTTTCTGTATTTGGTCAGTATTTGTGGTTTGGAACCATAAAGAAAACCGCTTTGGCGGCACTGTTTACACTTATCGCTACTTCTTTTACAGAGCTATTGTGCCTTTCCGTGCTTGAGACAAATGAATATACATTGAGCCAGATTATACAGGCAGGAACGTACTTTTACAGAGATGCCTGTGTAATAATTGTTACCTCGTTTCTGTTCCATTTTTACTTTACAAAGACTCCGGATTCATGGAAGTATCCTTTTCCGATAGCGGTAGCTTATACAGGATATTACCAGAATGACAAGGAGCTTTCTAAGCGACTAAGGAAAACAAAGGTAAGTGTAAAAATTACAGCAATTATCATAGGTGTGGAACTTCTTCTGGGAGTTTCTGTTGCGATATTTATGGTGGTTCTTTTTCCTGATATTAAGGATATGTTTGCGGTGGGAATGCGTCCGGTGACCGGCAATTTGTCAGAATTAAGTTTTGAGGAAATGATGCAGCATATTGAAGAGATGACTTATACCTGGTCCGGAAATGCTCTTAGCTATGATATTAAGATGGTTCTTCTCATGATGTGCGTGGGTGTTCCAATGGCGTCTATTGCGAATTTTTACACAAAGATAGCAATAGGAGCGCCTCTTGGATATATGTCGGATTTTATGCAGGAATACGCAAATGCTGATGACGAGAAAAAACTAGAAGTCGGACGTGGGGTTGATAATATTAAAATCAGAAGTCATGATGAGATTCAGGTGGTATATGAGTCTATTCAGGCGACAGTTCATGCCATAGAGGACTACATTGCTCATATAAATGCCGATCACGAGCTGGAAAAAGAGCTTGAGGTGGCACAAAAGGCATCGGAGGCAAAGTCATCGTTTCTTTCTAATATGTCCCATGAGATCAGGACGCCAATAAACGCAGTTCTTGGACTCAATGAGATGATTCTTAGGGAGAGCAATCAGGATCAGATTCTGGAGTATGCAAGTAGTGTGAAAAGCGCCGGCAATTCTCTTCTTGGTATAGTCAACGATATTCTGGATTTTTCAAAGATTGAAGCCGGGAAAATGGATATTCTTCCGGTCGAGTATGATATCAGCTCCACAATCAATGACCTTTTAAATCTTGTAGCTGTGAAAGCTGATAATAAGGGGCTTGTGCTGAATTTCAATATCGATAAGTCACTTCCTCAGAGACTTATCGGTGATGAGATCAGGATAAAACAGTGCGTTACCAATATCCTTACAAATGCAGTAAAGTATACGGAGACAGGCGGTGTGAATCTGAATGTCTCCTGTAGGAAGATAGATGATGACAATATTTTTCTTCGTTTTGAGGTGATTGACACAGGAATTGGTATAAAGGAAGAGGACATCGAAAAGCTATATTCGCCGTTTGAGCGAATCGAAGAAATCAGGAACCGCTCAATCGAAGGAACCGGCCTTGGAATGAGTATTGTCAAAAAGCTTTTGGCGCTTATGGATACCAAGCTGGAGGTAAAGAGCGTTTATGGCGAAGGATCGACTTTTTCTTTTGAAGTAAAACAGCAGGTAGCTTCCTGGGAAGAACTTGGAGATTTCAGGGAAAGATATAAGGAGTTTTTGAGAAGTCAAAAGAAATACAAGGAGAGCTTTATCGCGCCGGATGCCAGGATACTTGTTGTCGATGATACCCCAATCAATCTGACGGTGGTAAAGGGTCTGTTAAATAGGACGAGAATTCGAGTAGACACGGCAGGGAGCGGATTTGAGACTCTTGAACTGGTTAAGAAAAAGAAATATGATGCAATTCTCATTGATCACAGAATGCCGGAAATGGATGGCGTTGAGACGCTTAAAGCGCTGAAAGAAATGGAAGATAATCTTTCTAAGGATGCGCCCTGCATAGCACTTACAGCCAATGCAGGAGCCGGGGCAAGAGCGGAGTACATCGCTGCAGGTTTTAACGATTATCTTTCCAAGCCTGTGAACGGCGAGCTTCTTGAGGAAATGCTAAAAGAGTATCTTCCTAAGGAAAAGCTGCTTGAAGCAGAAATGGAAAGTGACGAGCTTTCCGCTTCGGAAGAAACTGAGAATGCAGATAATGCTGAGGATGCTGTTCTTGATCAGCTTCAGGGAATCGACTTGGCTGAGGCTGAAAGAAACTGTGGTAGCCGCGAACTTCTTAAGAACGTGGTAAAAGAATTTTTGACAACGATTGATTCTAAGGCTAAGCAGATAGAGCATTTTGCCCAGGAAGGCGACTTGCGTAATTACACAGTAACGGTCCACGCACTAAAGAGTAGTGCAAGGCTTATTGGTGCAATGGAGCTGTCCGGAATGGCTGCGCATTTAGAAGAGTGTGGCAATAATGAAGACGAAAAAGAGATTAATGAGAAAACACCTGAATTGCTGGCTCTTTTTAGGAGCTATAATGAAAAGCTTTCTGCTATAAACGGACCAAAGCGTGAGAAGGAACTTCCTGAAATCGGGATAGATGAACTAAAAAGTGCCTTTGGAGACATGCGTGAACTTCTTGAAGCCTACGATTTTGATACGGCAGACGGAATCATGAATATGCTTTCAGACTACAGCATTCCCGAAGAATATAAAGAGAAATATGAAAAAGTCAGGACACTGATGTCTGCTGTGGATAGGGATGAACTATTGAAAATTCTTTAATTTTTGCTTTAGTTAATAGGAAGGAAGAAGATGGAAAAGAGAGTACTTCTAGTAGGTGGCGGCAAGAGCTTTATGGTGACATCTATAGCCAAAGAACTTAAGGAACAGGGATTTGAAGTCATTCAGTCTGCTCCCGATGTTACTGAGATAGAGCATATTGAGAACCGGCCAAATGTCTATCTTATTTATGTGGATGATCTTGATGATATCATGGATTTTTTTGTGTATCTGCGAGATAAGTCTGTTGAGACTGATATTTCCATCAGTGTCATAGGTTCTCCGGATGAGATTGAAAAGATATATACCAAAACATCCAGAGACAAGATAGCATCTGTGTTTGAACGTCCGGTTAATGTAAAAGAGCTTGGCAAGGCTATGCTTAAAGTTGTGGAAGCAGAAGAAGAAAGACTTCAGAAAAAGCGAATCCTGGTTGTGGATGATGACGGGACAATGCTGCGAACCATAAAGAGCTGGCTCTCAGAAAAATATCAGGTTTTTATGGTTAATTCCGGAATGGCTGCTATTACTTTTTTGGCCAAGAACAATGTAGACCTGATCCTTCTTGATTACGAAATGCCTATAACTACCGGCCCGAAAGTGTTGGAAATGCTTCGAAGCGAACCGGCCACCAGCGAGATTCCTGTGATGTTTCTTACCGTAAAAAGTGATAAAGAAAGCGTTATGCAGGTAATTTCCCTTAAGCCTGAGAAGTATCTTTTAAAGACAATGCCTCCGGCGGAACTAATTGCCAACATCGATGAATTCTTCGAGAAACAGAGGATAGAACATTGGGGAAGGTGATGTAAAATAATTACAAATGAGAATATGATAATTGTATTAAAGCTTTAGAAAGTCTATCGGAAAAGAGCTCAACTATTGCTATTATTAGTACCTGAAGTAACAACTGGCGAGACTGAAGATGATGAAGATGGCGAAGGAGAAGATGTACCCGAGGAAGTAACTACTGAGCCGAAGACTGAATCTGAAACTTCATCTGAAGCAGAAGTAACGGAAGAATAAAAATACAAAAATAGGAGCTAGGAGTGAGAGGAACCGGTGAATGATGTTCTTTAAAAAGAAAGCTGAAAAGAAAACCTATGACAAGGAAAATAAGAAGCCTGTAATCAAGGCAAGTATATGTAATGGAGAGCAGGTAGCCGGATTTCAGGATATACATACTGGTGCTTTTGAGGAAGTTATGCTGATCAGAAATTCAGAGGACTTGTTTCGATTCAAGGAAGAGTATGGGATTAGTGAGAATATAGAGAAAATCTATTAAGACAAGTGGAAGACTATTGAAGCACTTAATAGATCAGTTGGCTGGTTGAAGGAAAAAGCTTGCATTGCATAGGTGATTTGCTGCAAATTGTGCTAACCAGGGTAAATTAACTGCATGTTGACTTTTATACGTAATTCTGATAGGCTCAATTTATATCAAAAATCTTGAAGAAAGCGAGGTAATCATAATAATGAGTGCGATGAAATTTCAAATTGTAACTGAATATCGTATGAAGACCTCGGTTTATGCTTTTTAATATAATTGATTTCTGACCGTGGCTTATTAGTCACGGTTTTTTCTTTCTATATGCCAAGTTCCGGCATAATTCCAGCACAAACGGGTCTCCATACAAGTATACATTCCTGGACATAATTTCAGAAACACGCATTTACTGCGGGTTTCGTGAGAAAGTGATTCAGGAGTCAACCAAGCCTCATCGACGAAGTCGATTTAAATTGGCTTGGTTGATACATTCTTGAATTTCTAATTCAAGAATGTATAAGAATAAAAGAATGGAGAATAAAAAATTGAATAATATTATTATCAGACAGGAAACTAAGGAAGATTACTATAACACTGAACTTATGACAATGCGCGCTTTTTGGAACCTTCACGGACCGGGCTGTAATGAACACTATTTGGTTCACATACTTCGAGAGGCTAAAGAATACCTGCCGGAGCTTAGCAGAGTGGCTGAGCTTGATGGCAAGATAGTAGGTGCAATTTTCTATTCGAAGGCTAGGGTTGTTGATGGAAACACCGAGCATGAAATACTTACTTTTGGACCTCTTTGCGTGGAACCCACTTGCTTTAGCATGGGCATAGGAGCAAAGCTTCTGGAGGAAACGATAGAACTTGCCAGGAATGCCGGCTACAAGGGAATTGTTATATGCGGAGAGCCCGACTATTATCCAAAACACGGCTTCAATACCTGCGATAACTTTGGAATTGTGCACCCTGAATTAGGGAACTTTGATGCGTTCATGGCTTATCCCTTAAATAATGGTTTTAATGATGTTCACGGTTCTTTTTACGAAGCTCCTATATTTATGCAATGCGAAGATGAAGAAAAAGTCCGTGAATTCACCAAAAAATTCCCATACTACAAGCCTCTTAAACTTTCCTGTCAGTGGCTTCACAAGGAGAGGCTGGGAAGAATATCTGAGGTTCAGAAGAACAGCTTTAAGGTAAGATTTTGGGGAGAAGACCTCCCGGCTAAGCTAAAGGGAAGCTTTTATGAGTCTGATGCGGAAAACTTACCGGTTGTGGGCGATTATGTGACATTTCAGCATAATCCGATAGGAGAATCGGTCATTTTGTCAGTGTGTGAAAGACAGAGTTTCCTTCAAAGACCTGATCAGGCCAAGACCGGGGTTATGCAGTACATGGTGGCAAATGTGGATTACACTTTTATTGTTACTTCGCTAAATGAGGATTACAGCTATAACCGGATTGCCAGATATGTAAGTGCTGTTATCCAGGGAGGATCGATACCTGTGGTGATATTAACTAAATCTGATCTATGCAGCAATGTTTGGCCATATATAAGTGAAGTGGAAACCGTTTCAGATAAGATAAGAGTTCACGCCATATCTTCGCTTTATAACATTGGAATTGAGGATCTCAAAGAGTATTTTGCCCCTGGAAAAACAATCTGCCTACTTGGTTCATCAGGTGCAGGAAAATCAACATTGATAAATGCTCTTGCCGGTGAGGAAATCATGAAGACTAAAGAGGTAAGGTCATATGATTCTACTGGAAGACATACCACCACTCACAGGCAGCTTATTGAGTTGGAAAATGGCGTAAGTATTATTGATACTCCCGGAATGCGAGAAATCGGAATGGCCAATATGGAGGAAGGAATCGATAACACTTTTTCTGATATCCTTGAACTGGAAAAATGCTGCAGGTTCAGTGATTGTAAGCATGAGACTGAGCCGGGATGTGCAATAAAGGCAGCGATTGAATCAGGCGAATTGTCCATGGAGAGGTATATACTCTTTAAAAACCTTGGTGCTGAGAACACCTACAACTATGCCAAGAAAAAAGAGATATCCAAGTGGCGAAATGTCCATAAACAGTTCGATAAACGAAATCGCTGGGAGTAAAAAACTACATAATGTGATAAGATCCAGTTATATTTGAATGGAACTGGGTAAAAAAGAATTCAATGATATCAGAAAAGGAACAATTATGAATAAAATAGAAATTGTAGATTTACCAAAAGAACAATGGAAAGGTGCTGTGGTTCCGCTAGTTACAAGAAGTGACAGCTACTATGATTTTGAAATAAAGCAGCTTGATAACGATGGTTGTAAGATTGAGCTTGTTAAAAGAAAGGCTTCTGAAGAAATCGTTCATACTCCTGAAGAATATGACTTCCCAGATTCTTTATATCAGGATCATTGGGAAAATGCCGAAGCTTTCGGTGTTGTGGGCGATAACAATGAACTTTTGGCATGCATTGAAGTTTGTCCCGAAGAGTGGTCAAACAGACTTTTGGTTACAGAACTATGGGTGTCAGATAATCTCAGAGGCAAGGGGCTTGGTAAGCAACTGATGGATAAGGCTAAAGAGGTTGCTAAGAAGCAGAAAAGAAGAGCAATCATACTTGAGACACAATCATGCAATACCAATGCTATAGGGTTTTACCTGCATGAAGGATTTGAACTTATAGGATTTGATACTTGTTGTTATACCAATAATGATATTGGCAGACGTGAAGTCAGGATCAACTTGGGATATTTTTTTAATAGAGATGGAAAAAGATGGTGATAAGGCTATGCTTAAAGGAGAAAGACTTTCGCTACATGAGTCCACAATGGGAAGGTTTCAGGGAATAAGTTGCGCTTATCTGAATCCATCGGATAAGCTCATAACGTTATATGAAGGCTTTGCAGACAAAGAAAGCCGCATTCCGGTGGATGAGAATACTATATTTCCTGCATGCTCTATTTCTAAGTTTATTACTGCATTATGTGTGATGAAGGCAGATGAGAAGAAAATGATAGATATCGATGCACCGGTAAACAATTATCTGAGTAAATGGAAACTTTGTACAGCTAGTGGGAACGAGAGTGATGCATCAATACGCATGGTTCTGTGCCATGTGGCAGGGATAGTCGATGGAGAAGACGCATTTTATGGGCTCCGACGAACTGATCCTGCAATTGGTCTGATGGATATTTTAGAAGGAAGAACATCTTATAATAATCGTCCGGCGCGTGTGGAAAAAGCGCCGGGGACAGAATTTGAATATTCAGATGCCGGCTACTGTGTTCTCCAGTTGCTGCTTGAAGAGACAACAGGAAAGCTATTTGAAGATATTGCAAAAGAATACATTTTTGATCCGCTCGGATTAAAACAAACATTTTTCGCATCACAGGAGAATGTGGCATTTTACGAAAAGAATTATGTAATGGCTACCGGGTATGATGAAAATGGTCTGCCTATTCCCCAAAAGTATCCTCAGATTCCTGATCTTGCGGCATCAGGATTGTGGAGTACACCTAAAGCGCTATTGATAATTGCAAGGGAATTTGTTAACGCATGTAATGGTAATAGTTCTTTGCTGAAGAACAAAACTGCTCATGAAATGGTAAAACCGGTTGAGAGATTTCCTTGGACCGGGATAGGCTTGTTTATGGGCGGAGAGAATGAAGTTATATCCCGT
Source organism: uncultured Butyrivibrio sp. (assembly GCF_947169445.1). Taxonomy (GTDB): domain Bacteria; phylum Bacillota; class Clostridia; order Lachnospirales; family Lachnospiraceae; genus Butyrivibrio. The sequence goes on from NZ_CAMVPU010000027.1 coordinate 8,190, forward strand.
GGTTGGGGAGAAAACGGACAAAGTATATTGAAGATCAATTACCGTACCGGAGAAATAGCGGCTGTAATGACTAATCAGAATCCGGGAGTGGATCAGACAGAATCAGGGTTAGAAGGGCTTGTTAATAATATATTCCTACAATCAGAGGGGAATGAAAAGGAAAGATAATTCTTGGCTTGGCAAGTGGTGGCGGACAGCAGATGCCTATTTTTGCGGCTCTAGGTGCAGAATGTACTGTGAAAATAGTGGCCCTATTCTTGATGAGGAGTTTCTTAAGAATCCTACTGCTGGTTTTCCCTTTTAATCATTCATCACAAGAAAGAAAAATGAATATGAATCAAGTGAAATACTGAAGTTTGTACGTTATACTTGACTTATGAGAGGTATTCATATGGTTGAGGATGTTTTAAAATACAGATTAAAAGAGCTAAGAAAATCTCACAACATAACACAGGCGGCTTTGGCATGCGACATCGGTGTCTCAGAGAGTACCATTTCCAAATGGGAAAGTGGAAATGCTATCCCGGACATAGAAATGCTCTGCACTTTATCTGAATACTTTGATGTGCCTATCGATGAACTGCTAGATAGAAATGCACTACTTAAACGAAAAATCAGTGACTGGCATTTGCAGAACAAAGAAAAACAACCTTATTCGAGCAACACTGAATTATTAGGCTCTCTGATTAATGCTGATGATCTTCTTATACAATTGGTTTTAAAAAAGCTGGAATTAGCTGATGTTATCAGTATTATCGCAGGCTCTTCATATGCTGTTTGTAATAGGATTTTTTCAAATTTATCTCTTAAGGTAGCTGGATTTGTCGTAGACCATCTTCCAGAGACTGCCATTGATGAAAATGAGATTATCCGCACAGAAAACAAAGTCTTGGAAATCATCGAAGACATTAAAACAAGGGTCTCAAAGTAATACTTTTGTTACCCTTAATAACGCTAAAAATCGGTGATCTTACGGTCACCGATTTTAATAAAATAAAAAAACTTACACACTTAACTTGACACACTCGCTGGCCGGTAGTTTTAGATTAGTTCATATTTTTTGAGGTCTTTACCATCATTGTCACAATATAATATGGGGAATGACGATTGAATTTACCAAAATCCCCAGACTCATCTATGAAAATACTAATTTCTTTCATACATACTCCATGGCAAAAAAAATGGTGTGGGACACCCACACCGTATCGTTGGACCCGGGTCTTACGACCAGCCCAGTAGTGCTATGCACTACTCTGTATAAGTATATTACCATGTTTGCCTAGTAAAAACAATGGAATTAACAATTATTTCAGAAAATATGCAGATCGACGATAATGATGAAAAAATAAATCATTGATGGTAATATTATAGTGATCTGAGCGAAAGCTCTTTGGACCACTGTAGGCGGGAAGAATTTCCCGTCATTTTTTATCTATATATATTATTCCATGAACTCAAAGCCAGTAATAGCCTTGTATATGCACATGAGCGTTGATATAGGATAATCGACCAAGAAGAAAAGGAAAAAAATAATCATATGATGAAAAAAGATTTTTTAGTCAAAGCGGCGCAGCTTTACGGATTCGATACTGCCTCTGCCAAGGAAGTCCCCGGGCATGAAGGCGGAAGGAATCTGGTATTTATGATTGGGACTGATTCGGTACTCAGAGTGTCTTCTCTTTCAGATAGAAGCATTAAAGATTATGAGGCGGAAATCGAGTATGTACATTATCTTTCTGCAGGCGGAGCCAGTGTGGCAGATTCCATTCCCTCAGTGAAAGGTAATCGTATTGAAATTATCGATGAGAAGGCAGTGACCATGTTCGAGACTGCAAAAGGTGATCAGATAGCCGATCATGGTTACCGGTATATTGAAGGAGTTTCGATAGACGAGTACTTCTTTCTTACCGGCAAGGTTTTAGGGAAAATACATGCACTTTCAAAGAACTACAGACCGATTCATAAGCGTTTTGATTTCTTCGAGAAGTACAATGAAGACTATTTCGAGAGCCTTATTCCTGATGATTTCTTTTGTTTACATATGAATATGGGGCGTCGGGTTAAAGACAGGCTGCATGAAATTCTGGAGGAACTGCACAAACTTCCGCAGAACTCCGAAAACTACGGAATGGTTCACTTTGACTATAGCGATGGAAACTATAACATTGAGTATGATACAGGGAAAATCAATGTATTTGATTTTGATAATTGTCGTACTTGCTGGTATTTATATGATATTGCCAATTTATGGTCCCATGGTCTTGGGTGGATTGCCTGGAATGAAGACGCAGATGAAAGACGGGCATATATGGAAAAATATATGCAGATGGTCATTAATGGATACCGGACTGAGTGCACCATAACCGATGAAGAACTTGAGCATCTGGAAATGATGGTCAATGCAGTATTGATGGAAAATATCATTGATGTCTTTGAGGTAAAGAAGGCTTCCGGTGAAGAATTAGTTTTCGATGAGGAAGAAAGCTACAATGTGAAGTGCCTTGTGGAGGGGCTTAGTTGGTTTGGCTTCTACAGTGATATTCTTGACAACGAATCACCTTTTGAGGTAGAGATATAAAATTCCAGCTTTACTGTTATTGTAGCGGTCTTGTGCCTGGAGCTGGTGTCAAAAGCACCATCATATGAGTAACTGCTGGTTCCTGAGTTCTTGGCGGTTATCTGAAATACGCCGAGGTTTGAATTCTATAGCTTTCCAAGGGAGGCTCCAGTGTTCCATACCATATCTCCTTTTCGTTGTTTTCATGACTTTATTCTACCTGGAACAAACGCTTACTATAATACACTTGTTGCATTAGTTGTAAAAGAAAAACTTTCCGATACGGAAAGTTTTAGACTGTAGACATGATCATTATCATGGCAAAATTATTATTCATGGTATAATAGATATTATAATATCAATTTTGACTAAAATACAGAAAAATTGATATAATAATAGCAATATGAGGGAATAATTATGGCAGAATTCATATGGGAAACCCCAGCCGAGATAACACTTGATCTGGCAAAAAGATTGAAAAAAATCCGTAAAAGAAGGAAAATCACGCAGAAACAACTTGCTGACAGAAGTAATGTCAGTTATGCAACTCTCAAGAAATTTGAACAGACAGGTCAGATATCCCTTATTTCACTAGTAAAGATTACAATGGAACTTGGAATGGCTGATGAAATTAAAGCTCTTTTCTCCACACCGGTTTATCTTAATATCGATGAGGTTCTGAATGATAAATAACAGAAAACTTGATGTCTACTATAAGGACTCTTGGTGCACATGCCTTGGACTGTTAAATTGACATGTGATGATATAAAGCGCATTAGATTACAATATAATGATAATATTTTACGTCTGAATTATGCATATTATTAATGTGACGTAGCTCATTTTTTGTCTTACGCCTGCAGTGCAGTTTTCTGTTAATGGACGTAGTGGTAATTGGTAATTGTGGGCAGTAATTACGCTTGGATAGAATTTTTTACTTATGATGGTTATAATATTGTCCTTATTTACGTAATATTTGAATCTTTTGAAATATAGGCGTAAGAAATAATATAGAGAGTTATGTCAAATGCTGAAAAATGACTAAATTGACGTAATGCCAGAGCAGGACTACGTCCTATCTTAGAAAAATCAAAATAATACGTAGAAAAGTTTCTTGGTACATAAAATCTGAAGCTAATCTGCCTTAAGAAGCTTGAAATGATTCTTCCTATATTCGATAAGTCCATCGTCTTTCATGTGGGAGAGCTCTTTAGACATGTTGGTTCTTTCGAGGTTAAGGTAATCGGCGAGCTGTTGTCTGTTGAAGGGGATATCAAATTCCCGTGAGTCTGTCTGCAATGCAGTGGCATTAAGATATGACAGAAGGCGCCCACGGCAACTCTTGGGAGAAGTGTGGAAGTTGCGGCCGGAGAGAACGAGGTTCTTTTGTGATGAAATAATAAGTATGTTTTTTAGGAGCTTTTCCTTCCAGGGAGAGCTCTTTTTGCTGTCATCAAGGAGGTTTCTTATATCGCAAAAGAGAATACTACAGTCCTCATTCGCTCTGACATCCACCAGAAGAACCTCGCCAAGAAGCGCGTAGGTTTCAGCAAAATATTGATTCTTGCCCACATGGCTTAACACAGTACAATTGCCCCAAACATCGTTGCTTTCGATAGTAACACTGCCTGTAAGCATCATACCTATGCATGAAGTTCGCTCTCCAGCGTGGAGAATCAGATCATCTTTTCGATAGTTCTTTTCCCTGGCACCAAGAAAATCAAGGCATGAAGACAGCTCTTTATCTGTCATTCCCTGGAACAGTCTGCTTTTTTCTAACACAGTTATATCCATTATTTATCCTCATATAATTATTCAGAGTCATATTAGGAATAATTATCAGAAAAGTGGTTTAAACAACATACTTGTTATGAACAGTATATTATACTGACACCATCAGAACAAGAATAATGGTCACACAGAGAGGTCAAAAGATGGTAAGAAAGATAATAAAAATCGATGAAAAAAAGTGTAACGGCTGCGGTATCTGCGCAAACGCATGTCACGAAGGTGCTATTGATATCGTGAACGGAAAGGCAAAACTGGTAAGAGAGAACTTCTGTGATGGATTTGGGGACTGTCTGCCGGGATGCCCCATGGGAGCAATTTCTTTTGAAGAAAGGGAGGCTCCTGCTTATGATGAAGCAGCAGTAAAAGCATCACAGGAAAAGAAAGGGAAGGTAAAAGATATGCATCAGTGCGAGAACAAGATGATGATTGAAATGGAACAACATGCCGCCGCACACGGATGCCCAGGTTCAAGGTTTATGATGCTTAAGAGCAGTGCACAGGATGGCAATGATCAGGGCCAGGATATGATTTCCAGGATGAGCGCACATCCCTCAAGGCTGATGCAGTGGCCTTGTCAGATAAAGCTCCTTCCAACGCAGGCAGATTTTTATAACGGAGCTAAGCTTCTTATTGCAGCTGACTGCACAGCATACGCCTACGCAAATATGCATGAGGAATTCATGAAGGGTAAGGTTACAGTAATCGGATGCCCCAAACTTGACGAAGGCGACTATACTGAGAAGCTTACGGAGATCATTTCAAACAACGATATTGTCAGCGTGACCATAGTAAGAATGGAGGTTCCATGCTGCGGAGGGCTGCAGAGAGCCGCAGAGAATGCAATAAAGAATAGCGGAAAGTTTCTTCCTTGGCAGGTTGTGACAATCTCCAGAAATGGTGAGATACTTGATTAAATTTCCCAGTAAGCATATATTTCATGGGCTTTTGATATAAGTGAGTTTATACTGAATGTAGCAAGAAAAAAGGAGGCATATTATGTCAGCATTAAATGAGAGAAAAGTAGCAGTAGTAGGTTGTGGATTTGTTGGGTCAGCATCAGCTTTTGCCCTAATGGAGAGTGGGCTCTTTTCCGAAATGGTGCTGATAGATGTGAATAAGGAGAAGGCTGAGGGTGAGGCTCTTGATATCAGCCATGGACTTCCCTTTGCAAAGCCAATGCAGATATATGCCGGTGATTACAAGGATGCAGGAGATGCCGCAGTTGTGGTTGTTACGGCAGGAGCAGGACAGAAGCCTGGGGAGACAAGACTTGATCTTGTAAAAAAGAACGTGGGCATCTTTAAGTCAATTATTCCGGAAATTGCAAGGTACAACAAAGAAGGAATACTTCTGATTGTGGCTAATCCTGTTGATATTCTTACTTATGCTGCAGCCAGGCTCAGTGGCTTCCCTGAAAACAGAGTGTTTGGTTCAGGAACTGTACTTGATACAGCAAGATTCAAATATCTTCTTGGCGAGCATCTAAGTGTAGACAGCCGTTCAGTACATGCATTTATCATAGGTGAACACGGAGACAGCGAGATAGCAGCATGGAGCAGTGCAAATGTATCAGGAATTCCAATCCATGATTTCTGCGAGATGAGAGGACACTTCGAGCATGAAAAAGCCATGAAAGAGATTGCTGAAACCGTCAAAAATAGTGCTTATGAGATCATCGAGAAGAAAGGTGCTACCTATTACGGCATTGCAATGAGTGTAAGGCGTATCTGTGAGGCTATCATTCGTGATGAGAAGTCTATTCTCCCGATTTCCAGCATACAGCATGGTGAAAATGGTATTGATGGCGTAGCACTTAGTATGCCAGCCATTGTCGGAAGAGATGGCGTTGAAGGATCTGTGCCAATCAGACTCAGCGAGCAGGAAAAGGCTGCATTACTAGAGTCATCGGAGACTTTGAAAGCAGTAATAAATGAATCGCTTTGAGTTGGAAGTGCCCTCTGATGCTTCTCCTATAACCGGCTTTGATCCTGAATTTGAAGGGAAAGAAAGCCCACTTAAAGAAGTGTTATGGATGAGTCTTGATGAGATTAGTTATCCGAGCAAGCATTCACATATTTGAACACATCTATTATTCCGCCCATGGAATGGTCAAGCTGGACAGTGACTTTCATAATATCCTCGGATGTAATGACAGTAGCGATATTCTGCTGATCAATGTCATTAATCTCGTTTCGGGAAAAAAAACCTGAGAATTCATCATCTTTTTGGTTAAAGACATCATTAAAGGAATCCTTGTCCATGAAAAGAGCAGTACCTCCTTCATAGTCTACAGATTCTGCAATAGTAAAATCATAGGACTTATTCTCATATAGTCAGATAATGGTTAATCATTTACGCAAAAACGCTCTTTTAGCGAGGAAAAGATTCAGCTAGTACCGATTATGACTTACAAGATACGGATTATGCCTTTTGTAGATACAACAAGTATTTTTATGATATGGTGTTATTTGTATATGATAATTGATTTAGAAAGAAATAACGCGTAAGAAAGTAGAACAACTTATGAAGCAGTGGAAAAATGAGCTGAGGCAGGCGGTTAATCCTTACTTGCCCTCATGGGAATATATTCCTGACGGAGAGCCTTACGTATTTGGAGACAGGGTTTATGTGTACGGTTCTCATGATAAATTTAATGCACCGATTTTTTGCGTGAATGATTATGTGTGCTGGTCAGCACCAGTAAATGACCTTACTAATTGGACCTGCAGCGAGACAATTTTTTCCAAAAAACAGGATCCCATGAATTTTACGGGACTTCACCTTCTGTTTGCGCCGGATGTTGTAAGGGGCGTGGATGGGCGCTTTTATCTGTACTATGCTTTCGATTTTCTTGGGACTATGGGGGTTGCAGTATGCGATTCACCTGATGGGCGATATGAGTTTTACGGACATGTTCATTACAAGGATGGAACACTGTTTGGACGAAGGAAAAATGATGAATTTCCCTTTGATCCGGGTGTTCTTGTAGATGATGATGACAGAGTATATCTATATTCGGGATTTGCCACCAAAGTTCCGGCAATCCTTAGCAGATTCCATTCATTAAAAAACAGTGGCGGCGTGATTATCGAGCTTGAATCAGATATGGTGACGATTAAGGCTGAGCCTAAGCTTCTTTTTCCAAGGAAAGGAAATAATCCGCCGGATGAGTTTGCAGGGCATGAGTTCTTTGAGGCAAGCTCTATCAGAAAAATTGATGGAAAATATGTATTTGTTTATTCCTCAGCCAATAATCATGAGCTTTGTTATGCGATTAGTGACAGACCGGATGGCGGTTTTAAGTTTGGCGGGACTTTGGTTGATCAGGGAGATCTTTATCTTAATGGTAATGAGGATGAGAGCAGAGCCCTGAATTATCTGGGGAATACCCATGGAGGAATGGTGGAGCTTGGTGATGACTGGTATATCTTTTACCACAGACAGACCAATCAGCATTCCTACTCCAGACAGGCCTGCGCCGAAAAACTTGCAAGAAAGGCAAATGGTGGATTTCGTCAGGCAGAGGTCACTTCCTGTGGCCTGAATAACGGACCGCTTAAGGGAACTGGCATATATCCATCCTATATAGCCTGCAATCTGTGGGCAAAAGAGGGGACTGCCAGATATGACAAGGCATTTCCAAAGAAAGACCATCCATATTTTACCCAGAATGGTAAGGATGGTGATGAGAACGCCATCCAATACATTGCCAATATGAAGGATGGTGCCGTTGCAGGATTTAAGTATTTTGATATGGATGAAGCAAGCCAGATAAAGATATGGTTTGGTGGTACCTGCAAAGGACAGTTTTTAGTTTCCTATGAACCGTCCCCCTTGTCACGTCTTTTATTTCAGATCACTTGCAATATCAATGTTCTCGCCTGTGATTCCAACCCATGCGCCGTTCTGTGCCTCTTTGGCATCAGCGTGAGCAAGGAGCCACTTGTTGGTAGCTGTCAGCATCTTGTCTTCCTGGTTGCGAGCCTCAAACTCAGGCTTGCCAACGTTTGTTCCCTTAGGAAGTCCTACAAGAACCTGGAAACCGCTATCCTTGCTGGCCTGACATGGAGCATAGTGAAGAGCTGTAGCGAAAACTTCAATCATAGTTCCTGCCGGGCAAAGGAAAGCCTTTACCTTGCTGGAATCAAGCTTGTAATCTACAATCTCTTCTCTCTTTGCAAGAAGAAGGATAAAGTCTGTTGAACCAAGGTTGATCTCGCTTGAACGATGGTACTCAAGGCAGTTGAGCTTGGTGTTATGTCCGTTGCACCATCCAAACTGCATTGGTGAACCACCAAAAAGACTGTTTGTAATAGAATCAGCAGCTGCAAGAGACTGAAGTGCAGGCTCTTCTGCAACATATTCAGTTCCCTCAGGAACAGGAGTGTGTGCCTTAAGTGTGTCTACAATTGCCTTCTTTTCCTCTTCGTAGCCCTCAATGATCCTGCCGTAGTTAGTAAACTCAGGATCTGTAACATTATATATTTTCATACCTTTCTCCTTTCAAACTGCTATTTGGCAGTATGATTCATTTTTATTCTGCTAATGTTGTATCTTACTTTAGCCCAAATTCTGTTTTTTTTCTTATCATTTGATAGCCTTTTCTTTTCAAAAGATGCGGCTTAGTTTGTCTTCTTGTCATAAGCTAGCAGAATCTTTTGTGTGAAAAAAATTACAGGAGCAATTGGATGCTTCATGCAAAACAAAAGAAGCTTATTTGCTTTTGAACTTACAGTGATATCTGTGCCTTGGATTTTGGCATGAATATCGCTTCTTCTGAATACTTCTTTAACTCTTTTTACAGTGTCTTTTTCCTGGCAGCGTAGCTCATTTTTCATGACAAGGAAAAGAAGCATAACATACTCTTTGTCCAGCTGAGTGTCTGCGTTTTTTATTCCTTTATCTTTCAGGATATTTCTGAAAGTCTTGTCACTTAGGTCAATGTTGGAAAGGAGCTTTTTGTCATAGCCGTGGGCCATGGAATCTCCAACTAGCCTGTAGTGGTAGTAGTAGCCATCCTTTACAATAACTAGTCGCTTGCAGTCGCAGAGGCAGGGAAGAATGATATTTACATCTTCGCCCATCTTGATCTTGGCATTGCAGTATTTGATGTTATCAAGGATGAGCTCCCTGGAAATCAGCTTCATGCATCTGGACATGGTGACAGGGCGGATTTCGTTACCGAGAAGGTTATTACGAACGCTTTCCAATTTATCACCGGTGTATTCACCTGGAGCAAGGGACTGAGTCTCTTTTCTGCGCTCACCAGCCTTCTCCACAATGTAGTTGCTGGAGATGATCTCCTGATCTGAGAAGACTGGCTTTTGAACGGCTAATTTCGAAGGCGGATTATAAATAGATGTTTCTTTATATAGATCCTCAATCATGTTCTGGTCAATCCAGTCATCGCTGTCCAGGTAACATACATATGGCGCGGAAGATTCTTTCGTCCCGCGAATCCAGGCAGACATGAGGCCGCCATTTTCTTTATGGATTACTTTTATGCGGCCGTCTTTGGCAGCGTATTCGTCGCATTTTTCCGGACTTATTCCATCAGTTGAGCCGTCATCTACCAGAAGAATCTCAATATCTTTTTCTGTCTGATTAATGACAGATGTCATGCATTCATCAAGGTATTTGGCTGTATTGTAAACTGTAATTATTATTGAAACTTTTGGTGTGTTCATGCTTTACTCCGTACGGTATTACTTAAAGATTCGAAGATAACAATGAATCTCCATGTGCTATTTTATCATAAAATAAAAAACTTACCCGTTCTTATAGGAAAAACGGGCAAGTTTTTTGGAAATTATGTTGATTAAAAAATAATCACCTACTGCGTTGCGATTACCTTGATAATTACATCAGCATGCGGAACATTTCGATAACCTGCTCCTTAGTTGCCTCACGAGGATTTCCTGGATAGCAGGCATCTGCAAGGGCATCTGTAGCCAGCTGATCGAGATCTTCTTCGCGGATTTTTTCGTTCTTTTCCGGGATTCCAACATCCTTGGAGAGCTGTTTAACAGCTGCGATAGCAGCATCGCGGTACTCTTCCTGAGACATTTCATCAACACCTTTAACGCCGAGTACTCTTGCGATTTCTCTGTACTTCTCGCCGGTGAAGTCGCGGTTGAATTCCATTGAGATAGGAAGGAACATAGCGCAGGCAACGCCGTGTGGTGTGTCATAGTAAGCTGAAAGAGTGTGAGCCATAGCGTGATCGATTCCAAGACCAACGTTAGAGAAGCCCATACCAGCAATGTACTGAGCCATAGCCATGCCGTTACGTCCGTCAGGATCATTTTCTACAGCGCCGCGAAGGTTAGCGCCGATGAGCTTGATAGCCTCTAAGTGGAACATATCTGTAAGCTCCCAAGCGCCTCTTGTGGTATAACCTTCAATGGCGTGAGTGAGAGCATCCATTCCTGTTGATGCTGTAAGTCCCTTAGGCATTGAAGACATCATATCTGGATCAACAATAGCAACCTCAGGGATATCATTTGTATCTACACATACGAATTTACGCTTCTTTTCAACATCAGTGATAACGTAGTTGATAGTAACCTCAGCTGCTGTTCCGGCTGTTGTAGGAACTGCGATTGTAGGAACTGCGTGATTCTTGGTAGGAGCAACGCCCTCAAGAGAGCGAACATCTTCAAATTCAGGATTGGTGATGATGATGCCGATAGCCTTGGCTGTATCCATGGAAGAACCGCCACCGATAGTGATAATGGAGTCAGCGCCGCACTCTTTGAATGCCTTTACACCGCTCTGTACATTCTCGATTGTTGGATTTGGCTTGATGTTTGAATAAACTGTATATGGGATTTTTGCTTCGTCAAGAAGATCTGTAACCTTAGCTGTTACCCCAAATTTGATAAGGTCAGGATCTGAAGCTACGAATACATGCTTAAAGCCCTTATTCTGAGCGATGCCTACAATCTCTTTGATTGCCCCGTGACCATGGTAAGATACTGTGTTTAGTACGATACGATTTGCCATTTCTTTTTTTTTCCTCCTTTAATTGTGCTAATTGTACAATTAAATATATTTGTACAATCAAACTAAGTCTATTTTACACAATTAATATCGGGAAGTGTAAGCAATAATTGTGAAAAACATAGCAAAAATATCCATTTAATTCTTGTAAAAATGTAACAAATGGATATCAAAGCGAATGCTAATAGTTGAGAAAACACTTCCGGTCTAGTAAAATAGACATATATATTTATTTAGAGGTCACTATTCATGTTGCAAAGGTAATACAATCTCAAAATGATTAGTGCCGGAATACTTCTTGGAGGTACGGGTATGGGCAAGGTCTTTCATGTAGACAAGCAGATTGCTAATAAAAATGTTGAGGATTCCATCACAGAGTGGACCAGGGTTGTTAAATACGGCGACATTAATCCTGAGAACAGACTTTTCGGTGGAACACTCATGGAGTGGATAGATGAGGTTGCGGGAACGGTTGCCATCAGACATTCCGGTAACCCGGTTGCTACAGCAGCAATTGACAATATGCAGTTTAAACAGGGCGCAGCCCTTGGCGATGTTCTCGTTATGATCGGCAAGATTACATATGTGGGCAGGACATCCATGGAAGTAAGAGTAGATACCTATGTTGAGGATGTCAGAACAGGAATGAGACATGTTCTTAACAGGGCATATCTTACGGAGGTTTGTATTGATAATGATGGAACGCCTGCTTTAGTGCCTTATGGACTGAATGTCAGAACCGAGAATGAGAAGGCAGAGTGGGAAGGCGCCATTAAGAGACGCGAGCTTCGTAAGCAGCGTCGTATGGAAGGCTTCTAAAACAAAATATTGAATAATGCCGGGAAGGGACCACCAAATGTGCCCCTTCCTATTTTTTTACTTTTGTTTAATGATTTCGCGTCCACCATAATGTTATAATGTAGACGTAAAAGTGTATATTTTCTGCTGAATAATTAGAAAAAATAGTGCCCAGGAGCTGACCAAATCTATGAAGCATGCAAGGGAAGGTGTGCACAACAGAATATTCTCAGTAATACTTAAAAGAGCAATCACTCTTTTGATTTGTGCTACCCTGATGCTGATTCCTGTGGCCACAGCATATGCTTCCGAGAATGATCAGAATACAACTGATACAGAAGGTAAAGTGGTTCGTGTTGGCTGGTATGAGTCCGCCTATTGCTATACGGATCAGTTTGGTAGAAAGACAGGTATGGCCTATGAATACCAGCAGAAAATTGCGGCCTATACCGGATGGACCTATGAATATGTAAACGGCACATGGCCGGAGCTTTTAAAGAAGCTAAAAGACGGTGAGATAGATCTTTTAAGTGATGTTTCCTATAAGGGTGAGAGAATAGGACAGATGCTGTATTCTACACTTCCTATGGGCACAGAGTCCTATTATATTTTTATCAAATCAGGCAATAATGCACTTACGCTTGACGATGTGAAGACCTTTGAAGGAAAAAGGTTTGCTGTTGATAAAGACAGTATCCAGGAGGACTGCCTTAGAAGCTGGGCTGAGCAAAATGAAATAGAAATAGAACTGATACAAAACCTTAATCAGAGTCCGGAAAACTGTATCAAGATGTTAGATAGCGGTTTTATAGATGCCTACGTTACAATGGATACTTATGGGAAAAATGATGTTCTAAGTCCTGTATGCAAGATTGGCACATCGGATTACTATTTTGCTGTCAATAAGGACAGAGAGGATCTGTTAAAAGAACTCAATCACGCCATGTGCAATATCCAGAATGAAGATCCGTTCTACAATCAGAGGATGTATCAGAAATACATCTGGTCAGTGAGCGTAAATTCTTATCCTTCAGAGGATGAACTGGAATATCTGGCGAAGCACAATACCATTAGAATAGGTTACAGGGATAATTATCTTCCGTTTTGTGCTTCAGAAGGCGGGGAACTTTACGGCACACTCAAAGATTATCTGGACTATGCTTCAACCTGTCTTCATGGTGTGAAGATTAATTTCGAGGCAGTGCCCTACAAGACAACGGAAGAGTCGTTGGAAGCAATGGACAGAGGAGAGGTTGATGCTGTTTTTCCTCTTAGTATGAATTCCTATGACAGCGAGAATGCTGGTCTTTTTATTACGGATCAGGTCATGGATACTGAGATTTATGTCGTTGTTAAGACAAAGGGAATTAATATTCTGGACAACAGCGATAACACAGTAGTTCTTCTTAAGGGCAACATTAATTTCGATAATTTTGTAAAAGACAATTACCCTGAATATAACATAATCTGGCGAGAACCGTTAGAAGAAGTATATGCCACGGTGGCCAGGGGTGAAGCAGACTGCGCAATTGTAAACGGAAACCGTATCAATACTACGGACACCCTGCGCCGTCGACATAAGCTGTCACTCCTTACAACGGGAAAAGAGATGAGCTTTTCTTTTGCAGTAAAAAGAAACAATGGCATTTTATATTCAATACTTAACAAGACTGCGAATCTTATAGATGAAAGTACGATTGATGCCAGCCTTTCCAGATACTCTAATAATACCGAGAAGGTTTCTTTTACAGATTATTTAAATGACAACATACCTTCGGTTCTGGCGGCACTGGCTATTGTTGCATCACTTATTCTTTTCTTGCTGCTCCAGAAGGTTAAGTCAGATAAAAAAGCCAAAGACAGGCAAAAGCTTATTGCAGCTACAGAGCGGGATCCTTTGACCAAGCTGTATACCAGAAACTTCTTCTTTGAATATGCAAACCGCTTGTATAAAGATAATCCTGATAAGAAAATGGATGCTATAGTCCTTAATATCGAGCAGTTCCATGTAGTAAATGCTTTATATGGCTGGAGCTTTGGAGATATTGTACTAAGGGCACTGGGTGATGAGATCAGTAAGTTTATCAAGGAAAAAGATGGAATAGCCTGCAGAACACAGGCTGACAGATTTGATATTTACTGCTCAACCGATGGAGATTATCACAAATTATTTGACCGTTTCCAGCAAAGAATCGATTCCTGTGCTCAAAATGTTAATCTGCGCATTCGAATGGGCATCATGCCCTGGCAGGATGGGATGGAGCCGATTCAGCTCTTTGACAGGGCCAGGACGGCCTGCACAATGGTACGGGGCGGCCAGAAGACAAGGCTCATGGTATTTAGCGAAGACATGAGAATCAGGGAACTTTTGGATCATCGTCTTCTTAATGACTTAAAGCGTGCAGTAGAAACTCGTGAGTTTTTGGTTTACTACCAGCCAAAGTTTAACATTCAGACCAATCCGCCAACGTTATGCAGTGCAGAGGCGCTTGTGAGGTGGAATCATTCAGAGCTGGGAATGATCCCTCCCGGGGATTTTATTTCTCTTTTTGAAAAACATGGTCAGATAGGCGTTGTCGATAAATATGTATGGGCTGAGGCTGCAAGACAGATTGCCGAATGGAAAAAGGAATACGGTGTGATCCTGCCTGTTTCTGTCAACCTTTCCAGAGTTGATATCTTCGATCCAGAGTCGGAGGAAATAATAGAAAAAATAGTTCAGGATGCCGGCATCGGAAGAGCCAATCTCCATCTGGAAGTGACGGAATCAGCCTACACTGAGAATGAAGACCTTGTTATAGATGTGGTCAAAAAATTCAGAGACAAGGGATATCATATCGAAATGGATGATTTTGGTACCGGATATTCTTCTTTGAATATGCTGTCACATATGCCGATAGACGTACTCAAGCTGGACAGAAGCTTTATTAAAGATATTGAAAGTGACAAAGACAGCGGCAAGAACGTTCGTCTCGTAGAGCTTATTCTGGATATTGCCAAGAGTCTGAAGTTGGTGGTGGTTGCAGAGGGCGTCGAAAATGATGCGCAGTGTAACTTCCTTAAAAAGCGAGGCTGCGAGATTGTTCAGGGCTACTATTTTTCTCCACCTCTTCCGGCAGATGAGTTCGAGAGAAAGTTTATTAAGAAGTAAGCAAAACGCGTAAATAAAAAAGGGTGCATGGATCATTCGTGCACTCTTTTCATACGTTAATATTTCTTTATAAAAAATTGGTAAAGCGATTGAAAAACGAAAAGGGGAGTGTTAAAATTTTGTCATATGGCGAATTGTTTTAGAACAATATGTTGAATGGAGGCTTTTTAATATGAGTAAGAATTTTGATGATATCCTGGCCAAGCTTAAGACAGCCAGCACCAAGAAGATGTCAGTGGCTGTAGCTCAGGACACACACGTGCTTGAGGCAGTTAAGATTGCCAAGGAAAGAGGAATCGTTGATTCTATTCTTGTTGGTGACAAGGAGCAGATCGAGGAGAAGGCTAAAGAGGTTGGAATGAACCTTGAAGACTTTGAGATCATCGATGTAAAGGATACAGTTGAGGCAGCAAGAACTGCAGTTTCTCTTGTTTCCAGTGGCAAGGCTGATATTTATATGAAGGGATCACTTGAGTCCAAGGATTTCCTTAAGAGCGTTCTTGATAAAGAGGTTGGTCTTCGTACTGGCCGTCCACTTTCACATGTTTGCGTATTTGAAATTCCTGGCATTGATCGTCTTTTATTCCTTACAGACGTTGCTTTCATGCCATATCCAACACTTGAAGACAAAAAGGTTATTATTGAATATACAGTAGATGTAGCAAGAGCCTGCGGCGTTGAGTGTCCTAAGGTTGCTCCTCTTGCAGCAGTTGAAGTTGTTAACCCTAAGATGCCTGTAACAGTAGAGGCAGCAGAGCTTACAAGAATGAACGAAGAGGGCGAGATCAAGAACTGTATCGTTGACGGACCTCTTTCCATGGATCTTGCAATCGATCCTGAGGCTGCCAAGCACAAAGCAGGCGCTCTTGATCGTAAGATTGTTGGTGATGCTGATATTCTTCTTTTCCCTGATATCCACGCAGGTAACCTTACATACAAGACAATAGTAAGACTTGCAACTGTTAAGAACGGTAACATCCTTACAGGTACAAAGGCACCTGTAATTCTTACATCAAGATCAGACTCTGTTGAAGTTAAGGTTAATTCAATTGCGCTTGCAGCTGTTGTAGCTGAGAATAACAAGCAGTAAGAATTATTGAACTATATTGAAAAGGAGAAAGTCATGATCAAAAGTTTGATTATTAATCCAGGTTCTACATCTACTAAGGTTGGTATTTTTGAGGATGAGACTCTTGTAAAAGAGGAAACCTTAAGACACAGCACAGAGGAGATTGAATCATATTCATCTATTATTGCTCAGAAGGATTTCCGTAAGAATATTATTCTTGATTTCCTTAAGAAAGAGAATATTGATATCAAATCATTTAATGTAATCGTTGGAAGAGGCGGACTTCTTCGTCCAATCCCAGGCGGCACATATGAGTGCACAGATGCTCTTTTAGAGGATCTTAAGAAGGGCGTTCAGGGACAGCATGCTTCTAACCTTGGCGGTATCCTTGCCAGAGAGATTGGTGATGAGATCGGTGTTCCTTCTTACATAGTTGACCCTGTAGTTGTTGACGAGATGGAGCCTGTAGCTCGTATTTCAGGTGTTCCTGAGATTGAGCGTGTATCAATTGACCACCCTCTTAATCAGAAGGCTGTTGCCAGAAGATATGCTAAAGAGATTGGCAAAAAATATGACGAGATCAGCGTAATTGTAGTTCACATGGGCGGTGGTACATCCACAGGTGTTCACAAGAACGGCAAGATGATCGATGTTTATGCAGCGCTTAATGGTGACGGCGCATTCTCTCCTGAGAGAGCAAACGGCATCCCGGCTAAGGCTTTGGTAGATATGTGCTTCTCCGGCAAGTATACCTATGATGAGATGAAGAAGAAGATTGTTGGCTATGGCGGACTTAATGCATATCTTGGTACAAATGATATGAGAGAAGTAAACAAGATGTGCGAAGAAGGCAATGAGAAGGCTAACCTTGTTCGTGACGCTTTCATCTACCAGATCTGCAAGAACATCGGTGCATGTGCTACAGTTCTTAAGGGTAAGGTTGATCAGATCATTCTTACAGGTGGTATTGCGTACGGACAGGTTATCACAGATAAGATTAAAGAGCGTGTTGACTGGATCTGTCCTGTTACAGTTTATCCCGGAGAGGATGAGCTTCTCGCTCTGGCTCAGGGCGCTATCCGCGTAATGAACGGTGAAGAAAAGGCTCAGCAGTATTAATTCATTATTGGTTCTAATTTATTGATTCTATTAAGAAACATTGATTTGGATTCATTGTCTAAATCAATGTTTCTTTTTTATTTAATAAAGAATTAATAAAAGTTGTGAAAAAACATACTTAATAACGTATATAATTAATTCATTGAAGCATCTGAGTAATAATCAGTATATTTTGATGGAGGTCCATAATATGGAAACCAGAGTACGTAAGGGAAAGCTTATACAGAAACTGATATTTGCGGCTGTGGCAGCGATTGTTGTTGTGGCGACAGTTCTTACTGTCATAAGCGGTATTGAAATCACTGATACCTACAAGGATATGTTACAGGAGGAGCTTCTTCTTTCTGTAGAAATGCTTGAGAGTGAAATGAACAATGTATGGGACGGTAATTGGTCCTGCGTAGATGGAATCGTCTATAAAGGCGAAGAAAATATTATGGAAGAGTACGAGGAGATCATGGATGACCTTAAGTCCAAGACGGGTGTTGAGTACTCACTGTTTTATGGAAAAGAGCGCATGATCACAACTATGTATGATGCTTCCGGGAAAAAGGCGGTTGGCTATTTTGCATCAGATGCTGTGTATCAGAATGTTGTCGCAAACAAACAGATTTCTTACCTGATTGCAACTCCCCCCGGAGCTACGCAGCAGTATTACAGCTACTATTTTCCTCTTGCTAACGATGATGGAACAGTAGTAGGAATGGTTTATTCCGGCAGAGAAAGCGCCTCTGTTTCCCGGAAAGTTAGAACCATTATTATCCAAATGGTGATCATTTCTCTGATTCTTACTATTGCTGTTTCGACAGTTGGTATAGTTGTTGCAAACAAATCCTCTGGTAAGATGAGAGCAATCGCTGATGAACTTGGTAATCTTTCAAAGGGTGAACTTAAACTTAACATTGATCCTACGTCGATAGACAGAAATGATGAGATAGGTCTTTTGGCTGACGGGGCGAAGACTCTTAGTGATAAACTCAGTGAAGTTATTACAAGTACAATCGCTATGTCAAAAGAATTAAAGGAATCGGGCTCTGAACTTGCACAGTCCGCATCTCAGGCGTCCCAGGCGTCTACCCAGGTGAGTCAGGCAGTTGATGATATTTCCAGAGGCGCGGTAACTCAGGCTGATAATGTAGAGACAGCTGCAGGGAATACACAGGATATCGGAAAAGATATTGATGAGGTAGCGGGTAATGTTGAGCAGCTTAATGGTTTTGCTTCTGAAATGAAAAGCTCCTGCGAAGCAGCAATGCAGGCGCTTGGTAAGCTTATTGATCAGAGTAAACTCGTTCAGTCTTCCGTGAGCGATATCGGGCGTACAATCAATTCGACCAATGACTCAGCAAAAGAAATTTCCAAATTCTCTGAGGCTATTACTGAGATTGCCTCTCAGACAAACCTTCTTTCACTAAACGCAAGTATTGAGGCCGCAAGAGCAGGTGATGCAGGTAAGGGCTTTGCAGTAGTTGCAACTGAGATAGGACAGCTTGCAGTTCAAAGCAGCAACAGTGCAGAGGAAATCAAGAAAATTGTTGATCAGCTTCTTACAGATTCTGAGGCATCGGTAGAAGTAATGCAAAGACTTAATGAGAGCTTTGAGCAGCAGTCGCAGCAGCTTGATGATACCAAGACCAATATGCAGAGTATGGCTGACAATGTTGAAAATGTATCAGGAAGTGCAGATAATATTGCAAGTCACATTGATAAGCTTAATGTTGCCAAGGATAAACTTATTGAGATTATTTCAGATCTTTCCGCTATTTCGGAAGAAAATGCAGCATCTACTGAGGAAACAAATGCTTCCATGCAGGAACTCAACGCTACCTTCTCTATTATTACCGAGTCTGCCGGTAAGCTTCAGGAGCTTGCTGAGAACATGACAGAAACGATAAGCTACTTTAAGCCATAAGTGAGTATTAACTCCATACATTCCTTCTAAATAAACTAATTCAAAAAGCAACCTTTGAGGTTGCTTTTTGACGTTTCATTTACAAAATAGCGTGCTGCGTGTTTTTATTTTTCAATGGTATGTATGGAAGCGTTATAGTATTCAGAAGAAAGTAAAAAGTTGTCCCTGATTCCTTGGGTGATGTAGACGTCACCCTTTGTAGTGATGAGTATCATATCAAAGTCGTTACTGTTTTTATATTCGTCTATGGCACCCTCCAGACCTTTTACAAAAAGAGCGGTAGAAAGAGCGTCGCATAAAAGCCCGTCATTTCCTACAATTGTTACTGACAAAAGATCATTGTGAGATGGCTTTCCGGTCTTAGGATCAATGATGTGCCAGTATGTTTCCCCGTTTTCTTCAAAGTATCTTTCGTAGCCGCCGGAGGTGATTATTGCAGTATCGGTAGCTTCAAGGACACCATAAATTCCGCTTTGGCTGTCGGGGTAAGGGCTTTTTATTGCAATCTTCCAGGGGGTACCACCGGGCTTTGAACCGATACACTGAACGTTTCCGCCAAGGTTTATAAGTCCGCTTTTTACGCCGTTTTCCGTAAAGTACGAGGCAATTGTTCTGCTTGTGTAGCCCTTGGCTACGCTTCCAAGATCAAGCTGCATGTTCTCTGGAATGCTGCAGGCTTTGGATTCTTCATCGAGTTCTACCTGACTGAAGTCTACGTTTTTTATAAGAAGATCGATTTCTTCCTGAGTGGGAACCCTGTACTGACCTGTTGTAAAGCCCCAGGCCTTAAGAACCGGATATATTGTTATGTCCAGAGCGCCATCTGTGCGGCGGCAAAGGGAAAGAGCATTTTGAGTAAGGGAAAAAGTATCTTCTGAAAGAGTATTTTTTCCGGTGGAATTTAGTACTGCAATTTCACTTTGTGGATCGGTTACAGAGAGCTTTTTTTCCAGATTTCTAATCATCTCCTCCGCATTAGTAAGCAGTGTCTCATCACCCATGATCTGAAGCTCCATTACGGTATCCATGGCAAAAAGAGTTGCGGTTTGCATTGTTTTTGCAGAAGGATTGGCGCAGCTGCAAAGGAAAAATGATAGAAGAAAACAGATGGTAGCTGAAAAAAGTCTTTTTGATCTGATAAAGGACACGGGGGATTCCTTTCCTAATTACTGGATTATTTGAATGTCTTTCTAACATAAAAAGCATTCATCTTTTTATTATTATAGTGAACAACAGGGGCTTTTCAAGGCAACTTGAATAGTTCTTATTAATCTGATACAATGTACAACGTAATTTTGCTAAAATATAGGGTTAGTCTGCCCTTTTTCAGGAGTAATAGAAATGAGTATTATTGATAAGATTATTGGAACACACAGTGAAAGAGAACTAAGACGTATACGCAGTACTGTTGATGCCATAGAGGCTATGCAGCCACAGATGCAGGCTCTTTCTGATGAAGAACTTAGAGGAAAAACAGACGAGTTCAAGAAGAGACTTGCTGATGGTCAGACTCTGGACGATATTATGCCGGAGGCTTATGCAGTAGTTCGTGAAGCCGGCAAGAGAGTTCTTGGAATGGAGCACTTCAGGGTTCAGCTTATTGGTGGTGTTATTCTTCACCAGGGTAGAATCGCTGAGATGAAAACCGGTGAAGGTAAGACTTTGGTAGCTACGCTTCCTTCTTATCTTGATGCTCTTGCAGGAAGAGGCGTTCACGTAGTAACAGTAAATGATTATCTGGCTAAGCGTGATGCTGAGTGGATGGGTAAGATTCATGAGTTCCTGGGCCTGTCTGTTGGTGTAGTTCTTAACAGTATGTCTTCTGAAGAGAGAAGGGCAGCTTATAACTGTGATATTACATATGTTACAAATAACGAGCTGGGATTTGATTACCTTCGTGATAACATGGCAATTTATAAGGAACAGTGCGTACTTCGTGGACTTAACTTTGCCATTATCGATGAGATAGACTCAATTCTTATTGATGAAGCAAGAACTCCTCTTATCATTTCAGGTCAGAGTGATAAGTCAACAAAGCTCTATGAGGCATGTGATATTCTTGCCAAGCAGATGACACGTGGTGAGGATATGGAAGACCTTACCAAGATGGATGCCATCATGGGTGTTGAGAGAGAGGAAACAGGTGACTTCATTGTCAACGAGAAGGACAAGATTGTTAACCTTACAGCGCAGGGTGTTGCCAAGGTAGAGAGATTCTTCCGTATTGAGAATCTTGCTGATCCTGAAAACCTTGAGATCCAGCACAACATCATCCTTGCTCTTCGTGCTAATAACCTTATGCAGAAGGATCATGACTATATTGTTAAGGATGATGAGGTTCTTATTGTTGATGAGTTTACCGGACGTGTTATGCCGGGACGTCGTTATTCCGACGGACTTCATCAGGCTATTGAAGCCAAGGAACATGTTAAGGTTAAGAGAGAGTCCAAGACTCTTGCAACTATTACTTTCCAGAACTTCTTTAATAAATTTGAGAAGAAGTGCGGTATGACCGGTACTGCTCTTACAGAGGAAAGAGAATTCCGTGATATTTACGGACTTGATGTTATCGAGATTCCTACCAATGAGCCAATTGCCAGAATTGACCATCAGGATGCAGTATATAAGACCAAGAAGGAAAAGCTTAATGCTATCTGCGATGCAGTAGTTGAGTCTCATGCAAAGGGACAGCCTGTTCTTGTAGGTACCATTACAATTGAGTCTTCTGAGGAAATCAGTAAGCTCCTTAGAAAAAGAGGAATTCAGCATCAGGTACTTAATGCCAAGTTCCATGAGATGGAGGCTGAGATTGTTGCGGAGGCTGGTAGAAAGGGCGCTGTTACAATCGCTACTAACATGGCCGGACGTGGTACAGATATTAAGCTTGACGAAGAGGCTAGAGCAGCAGGTGGTCTTAAGATAATAGGTACTGAGAGACACGAGAGTAGACGTATTGATAATCAGCTCCGTGGTCGTGCAGGACGTCAGGGTGATCCGGGTGAATCCAAGTTCTACCTTTCACTGGAAGACAACCTTATGCGTCTGTTCGGTTCTGAGAGACTGATTTCAATGTTCAATGCTCTTAAGATTCCGGATGGACAGGAGATTGAGCATTCATCTCTTTCCAAGGCTATCGAGTCAGCTCAGAAGAAGATCGAGTCCAATAACTATGGAATCAGAAAGAACCTTCTAGAGTATGACCAGGTTAACAACGAGCAGAGAGAAATCATCTATGCAGAGCGTAAGAAGGTTCTTGATGGAGAATCACTTCGCGATTCTATCTACAAGATGATCACTGATATAGTAGAGGCTGATGTTCAGACAGTAGTAGGTGAAGAGACAGATGCGGACAACTGGAATCTCCAGGAACTGAATGAACTTCTTTTACCTACAATTCCTCTTAAGAAGGTTACAAGAGGCAGAATTGATAACCTTACAAAGAGTGGTCTTACACAGCAGCTCAAGGAAGAAGCTGTTAAGCTTTATGAGGCTAAGGAGGCTGAGTTCCCTGAGCCTGAGACAATCCGTGAGATTGAGCGTGTTATTCTTCTTAAGGTTATTGATAGAAAGTGGATGGATCACATCGACGATATGGATCAGCTCCGTCAGGGAATTGGTCTTCAGGCCTATGGTCAGAGAGATCCTAAGATTGAATACAAGCTTGCCGGTTATGAGATGTTCGATGATATGACTAAGGCAATCAGAGAAGATACAGTAAGACTTCTGTTCCATGTTCACATTGAGGAGAGGGTTGAACGTGAGCAGGTTGCTAAGGTTACAGGAACTAACAAGGATGATACAATTGCCAAGGCACCTGTTAAGAGAGTGGAAGCTAAGGTTTATCCAAACGATCCATGTCCATGCGGAAGCGGCAAGAAGTATAAGAACTGCCACGGCAGAGTGTGATGCATATTACCTGTGCATATGATTCGCATATGCACGAACATTTGCAGGTGGGCGGTTTGCTGGCGAGGATTATATTGTAAGCTATATATGGCGTTTACACTTACTATATTAGTTAATTATTGTGTTATAGATTTAGATAGGAGTTTTTATGGTAATACTTGATCAGATGAAGGTTGAAATTCAGAATTTGCGCGGTACTTTAGATGAAGTTACTGCCTCACTTGACCTTGGAACTAAGAAAAAGATAATCGAAGAGCTTTCAAGAGAGATGGAAGAGCCTGGATTCTGGGACAATGCTGAGAAGGCTAACAAGAAGACCAAGGATCTTAAGAATATGCAGGATCTTGTGGAAAACATGGAGAAGCTTAATACTCAGTATGATGACATTATTGATCTTATCGATATGCAGAATGCTGAAGGTGTAGATGATGATGATATGGCTGCTGAGATTCGTTCAGAGCTTGATGAGTTTGAAGAAACTCTTGAGAATATCCGTATCAGCAATCTTCTTAATGGCCCTTATGATAAGAATGATGTAATCCTTAGACTTAATGCAGGAGCAGGTGGAACAGAGGCCTGTGACTGGGCTTCAATGCTTTATAGAATGTATACCAGATGGGCTGAGAGAAAGGGCTTTACTACAGAAGTTCTTGATCTTCTTGACGGTGATGAAGCTGGAATCAAATCTGTTACATTCCAGATTTCAGGAACAAATGCTTATGGTCTTCTTAAATCTGAGCATGGTGTTCACAGACTTGTTCGTATCAGTCCTTTCAATGCACAGGCTAAGAGACAGACATCTTTTGTATCCTGTGATGTAATGCCTGATATTGAGGAAGATGTTGATATTGAAATAAATCCTGATGACCTTAAGATTGATACATATCGTTCAAGTGGTGCAGGTGGACAGCATATCAATAAGACTTCATCTGCTGTACGTATTACACATATTCCTACAGGCGTAGTTGTAGCTTGTCAGAATGAGCGTTCACAGTTCCAGAATAAGGACAAGGCTATGCAGATGCTGAAGGCTAAGCTCTTTATCATGAAGCAGGAAGAGCAGGCTGCCAAGCTCGCAGGTATCCGTGGCGAAGTTATGGATAACGCTTGGGGAAGCCAGATCCGTTCCTACGTACTTCAGCCATATACAATGGTTAATGATACACGTACAGGATTCAAGGCTTCAAACGCTGATGGCGTTTTGGATGGTGAGCTTGATCCATTTATCAATGCATATCTTAAGTGGCTTGCAACAGGCGGTAAGCCAGTCGGAGATACAGAGGAAGAATAAAGATATAATCCCCAACAAATGGTTCTCATTTGTTGGGGATTTTTATGTGGTGTATTTGGTTGAATGTCGTGATAATACTGTTTATTCAACAATCCTCAGATAGCTGCTTACGCAATATAATGTCTGTCCATTGTATTCAACTCTGGACCATCCATACTCGTTATTGATTCCGGTTCTGACGGCTGTTTCGCCGGCACTTAATGTGGCTACAACAGTTGAATCTGCATCTGTTACGCTGGGCTTGGAACGTAGATTAACGATGTCTTTAGCTGTAATATTTTCATTACAATCCGTAAACTTAGTCTTAAAGCCTGAGGATTCTACTACCGGCTGTTCTGTCATCTGTTTCGGAGCGCTTAAATCCGTAGTTAAAAAGCTTGTTACAGCATAATATGTCGTTCCTTCGTATACTACTCTGGACCAGCCGCTATCACTGATTCCTGTCCGATGTGCAGTTTGGCCATTCTGGAGAGTTATTATCACATGACTGTCAGCCCCCTGACTTGGCTTATCCCTTAGATTAGTACTATTCTTGGCTGTAACCGTTTCATCAACAGAACTAAAATTCATCAGTGCTTCTACATCAGCATAAGCATTTTGCCTCTCAGAAGTATCCTTTGCGCTTTCAGTGCCATTGTAACCAAAGTAAGCTACATCGACGTCGACTTTTGAAGCTATACCCGGAACATTTCCCTGGCTGGAATATTGCCACATAGAGCACTGCCCAGCATAATCAGGCCCATTAGCTATATTAGATATATCCTGGTTGTACCATGCCATCCATATTTTATAGCTCTTTTCTATCTGTGAGGTATTCCATTTGGCATCCCCTAAAAGTTCCGACCTTGAAGCATAAAAAATTGGAGTGTAACCGGCAGTGTATATTTGGTCAAGAAAAGCTATGGCAATGTTTGTTCGTTCATCCTGTGAGAGATTGTATTGCCTGCTGGACTCTTTTTCAAAGCCTTCACAGTTGTAGCCTACCGGGTAAGTAATTGGATACTGCGAAATATAGTTTTTAACCCAGTCTGCTTCCTGCTTTGCTTCGTCAGAATTAACTGCAGTTGAGAAAAAATAAGCACCAATCTTTATTCCGTTCTTTTCTGCTTCCTGCATATTATATTTTGCATTAGAATCAGCCTTTATCTCACCATTGGAAGAGTCTCTGTAGCCGACCCTAATCATTGCAAATTCAACGCCGGCTTCTGCAACCTTAGCCCAATCTATAGTCCCCTGAAACCTTGAAACATCTATTCCATAGGTAATAGAAGAATTCTCTCCAACATTACTTGCACTTACGATATCTGCAACATTTATTTCTGCGCCGGCTTCTGCTTTATTTTCCGCATTTGCTATAGCTATAACCTGAGGATCGGATGCCGTTTCTATATTATCCTGAAACTCTTCTTTTGGGGTATCAATCTCATTTTCTTTTTGGCTAGTTTCGGCATCACTGCCATCTTCTGTAGATGTCTGTAATGAAGAATTATCTCCCCTGGAAGAATCAGTTTGTTCCTCTGCTTCTTCTGGAATTTCTTCTTCAAGCTGTTCAAAATCATAGATTACCTCTGCTATATCTAAGTCATCAGAGGAAGATTTTTTTATCAAAAGTAAAGCAGTACCTATACAAACGCATATGCATATTATCACAGCAGTGATTATGATCTTAACAGTCATCCTGCTGTCTTTTCCTGGTCTATGGTGATTCCCTGATCCTATGCTTCCAAACTCATTTCCCATACTATTCTGCTCCTTAAATAATGCTACGATATCTAATATACCACCATGAGAGCAGAATTTGGATATACATTATATAATTTGAAATTACGAAAAATATTTGTTTAGTACTTGTTATGGACCTTCTCAGCAAAGCACATCATTGCGACAATTTGCAATAGAAACAAAATGACACTATTAAATCGCGGGCACTTGATTTATTATTATAATATTGAAATCGATACAGGCTTTTAAGGAGAGCGTAGTTTTATGAAGATGTTGTTGAGGCTTAGCAGAGAGGCAATCAGATACAGGGGATTATATGTGGTTGCTATTATGTCGACACTTATGCTTACTGTCATAAATCTGGCAGCGCCCAAGGTTTTATCTGCCATGACTGGAATTGTAAGCGGCGGAGTTGACAGTGAGGGGATGAACAGGATACTTAGACTTACTGCTATTCTTGTGGGTTTGTATCTTGGAAGAATACTTTTCAGATTCCTTAGTAATTATCTGGCACATAAGGCAGCCTGGTATCTGGTGGGGGATCTTAGAACAAGAACCTACGACAAGCTTGAGCGCATGCACATTGGTTATTTTCATGATAAGCAGACCGGTGATCTCATGAGCCGAATAGTCAATGATACAAGGGACTTTGAACTTTTGTATGCTCATATGATACCTGAGACCATTACCAATGTGGTTACCTTCCTTGGGGTTCTTATTGTGCTTCTTACAATTAACTGGAAGCTTGCGCTTATTACCTGTGCTCCTATTCCGCTTATCTTTTTATCCGGTATTATTTTTTCCAAGCAGGTAAGGCCATTTTTCAAGGCATCACAAAAGAAAATGGGTGAACTTAATGGTAAGCTTCAGGATAACCTTTCCGGACTTCAGGAAATCCAGTCTTTTGGTAGAGAAGGCTATGAGACAGAAAAGGTAAATGAAAGAAATTTTGAGCACATAAGAGCTATGCTGAAGGCGCTTAAGATAAGTGCGATTTTCCATCCTTCCGTTGAATTTATATCATCCATAGGAACTATTTTAGTGGTTGCCTTTGGCGGGTATCTGGCCTGGAAAGATAACTTTAGCGTTGAGGATGTTGTTGCCTTTCTTTTGTATCTAGGTCTTTTCTATGCACCCATAACAGGTCTTGCCAACCTTCTTGAAAATATGCAGCAGTCTCTTGCTGGAGCTGAAAGAGTAATGGCAGTATTGGATGCGCCCTGCGAGATTAAGGATAAAGAAGGGGCTATAGAGCTTAAGGATGTAAAGGGAGGAATCTCTTTTGAGCATGTGAGCTTCTCCTATGAAAAGGGTGGAGAAATACTTGATGACATTTCGTTTAAATGTGAGCCTGGACAGATGCTGGCACTTGTGGGACCCACAGGTGTTGGAAAGACCACGATGACCAAGCTGATTTCAAGATTTTATGAGCCTACAAAGGGGCATATTTTTATAGACGATCATGATCTTAGTGACGTTACTATTGAAAGTCTTCGCCAGAATATATCGCCTGTTTTGCAGGATACATTTCTTTTTAACGGAACGATTGCTGAGAATATCGGCTATGCTGTGCCGGAAGCGAAAAAAGAAGATATTATAGAGGCGGCAAAAGCAGCTAATATCCACAAGGACATAATGCTTATGCCGGATGGTTATGATACTCTCGTGGGAGAAAGAGGGCTTCGTCTGTCAGGCGGCCATAAATAATATATCAGGGAAAAGAACAATTATCGCGATTGCTCACAGATTATCTACTATACGTAATGCAGATCAGATACTTGTTATAGAAAATGGACATATTGTAGAAAGAGGAACTCATGATGAGCTGGTGGCTTTAGGAGGTACCTATGCTCGCATGAACAGTATACAGAAATAAACGCATAAAAATGCCACCTGAAGCCGTGACTACAGGTGGCAGTCTTATTAGTGTTTTACAAGATTATTATACTACAACAACCTTGTTACGGCCTGAATTCTTGGCCTTGTAAAGAGCATTATCGACATTTTGGATTGACTTTGAGAAGTCACCATTGTAGCGGGATACGCCGACGGAAACAGTAATAGGAACAGGGGTATCCTTGGCATTTTCGATTTCCCTTCTGAATTGTTCCATTCTTGCACAGGCATTATTGACGTCGCAGTTCTTTAATATGATCACAAATTCCTCACCGCCATAGCGGATTACATAATCATCCTCGTGGGTCCCCTTTGCCAGCTTCTGACCGATGTATAGAAGCGTCAGATCACCGGTGTAGTGACCGTGTTCATCGTTGACCTGTTTGAAATAATCGATATCCATCATGGCTATGGCAACAGGTCCGGCAACATCCTTAAGAGCATTCTTGGTTATTATCTTTTCAAGAAGATGTCTGTTATAAACCTGTGTAAGTGGATCGGTTACCATGGCAAGTTCAAGCTTTTGCCGCATTCTGTAGTGATCCAGATAAAAGAGCATAAGAAGGCAGTGGGAAATAAAAACCGCAATGGCAAGCGGAATCTGCAGAGCCATAATGATGTCCAGATTCTCGTAATGGTTAAAACCGTGTGATATAAGGATTTCAAGAATAAAAATGATGGATGAAAGCAGTGTCTCACTGGGTTTGGCCACAAAGCCTACCGTAAGAAAGACCACATTCATAATGATGAAGCCCTCACTGGCATGAATTCTGTCTTCCAAATGATATATGGACCAGATAGTGGCAAAAATAATGCAGTGCGCCAAAAAGAAATCCATAAAGACAGTTACGCCGCGACTTTTAAAGAAATGGGTTACGGCAATAAAAATAAGCATACCAATAAGCACTGAAAATCTGGGAATCAATGTGGGAATAAATGACCCATTAAGCAGATAATCAGAAATGATGTAGAAAATAGATGCAATGACACCGGCGGTCAGGCTGATGCCTACGTAATTTTGATAATAGTCGCACTTAGACTGATAGAAGTCACTCAAATCATCAACAGTCATGCTGCGGTAGTCCTTGAATAACTCCATCAACGTTTTTGCGTTAGTTAACACTCTCATTTTTTACACCCCTCAAATTCTATTGTACTAATAAAAACGAAATAAAGGAAGTGTAAAAAAATTACGAATTCGGTTATATTATTATAGTAGTACCATGTAATATGCGCAGTTTGTGCGCATTCCTGTCATTTTAGTTATGATAAAAATTAACCAAGGAGAAACTGATGAATAAGTTACAGATTATTAAAGATAATATTTCAAAGATAATCGTGGGAAAAGAGAATACAGTTCTTTTGTCACTTGTTGCGATGGTCGCCGGGGGCCATGTCCTTTTGGAGGATGTGCCGGGAACAGGTAAGACAATGCTTGCTAAAGCTCTTTCCGGATCTATAAGTGGCTCTTTTAACAGAATTCAGTTTACACCGGATCTTTTACCATCAGATATCACCGGACTAAATGTATATCAGGCTGCAAAGGGCGAATTTGTTTTTAATCCGGGACCGGTATTTTGTAATATCTTGCTGGCAGATGAAATCAACAGAGCAACTCCAAGAACACAGGCGGGACTACTGGAATGCATGGAGGAGAGGCAGGTTACGATTGATGGACAGACCAGAAAACTGGCAGAACCATTTTTCGTAATCGCGACACAGAATCCTGTCGAGACCAGTGGAACATTTCCGCTTCCGGAGGCTCAGTTAGACAGATTTATAATGAAGCTGTCCATGGGCTTTCCAGGAAAAGAGCAGGAACTTGAGATCCTAAAAAGATTTCAGCAGGGAAATAAGGAAGATAAGTTAAAAGAACTTGAAGCTGTTGCAACTCTTGAGGATATAGTTTCCATGAGATTAGAAGCCATGAAGGTAGAGGTACATCCTGATCTTATGGCCTATATCACGGATATTACGCAGGCCACAAGAAATCGCAGTGATGTGGCTTCAGGAGTAAGCCCAAGGGGAAGCCTTGCTCTTTTGTATTGTGCTAAGGTACTGGCTTTTGCAAATGACAGATCTTATGTGAGTCCTGAAGATATTAAAACCCTGGCTGTTCCTGTCCTTGCCCACAGGCTTATTATGGCAGGTGGCTATGGTACCACAGCAAGTAGCAAAGATGTTATAAATAGTATTTTGGCGGAAGTTCCTGTTCCGACAGAAAGGTAAAAAATGCCTATAATACTGATACCGTTAGTGCTCATTGCGCTTTTTTTTGCTGAGAGGTACATATTCAACAAGTATTGGCAGCGTGGGCTTCTGGCGCAGCTTTCTTTTGATAAAGATGCTGTGACGGAAGGTGACAGTGCCTGCCTTTTGGAAGTGATCACTAACCAGAATTTCATACCGCTTCATATACTGCAGGTGAATTTTCAGACTGATATAGGCCTTGATTTTACGGATACTACCAATGCTTCTGTAACTGACAGGGTAAACGTCATTGATGTATTCAGTTTGAGGTTTTACGAGAGAATAACCAGAAAGCTGACTATGAACTGTTCAAAGAGAGGCTACTATAATGTTCTTGAAACCTCTCTGGTAGCGTCAGATCTTTTTAGCCCGGATATCCATTATGCTACAAGAAAGCAAAATACCAGTCTTTACGTATATCCCAGGTTTATTGATGATAAAGCGCTGGATGTGCCCTACAGGCAGCTTATGGGAGAGGTGGAGTCTAAAAGATTTTTGTATGAAGATAATTTTACTTTCAGAGGAATCAGGGACTATGCGCCAACCGATGTGATGTCTTCCATAAACTGGAAGGCCAGCGCCAAGACCGGTGCTCTTAAAGTCAACCTTCACGATTACACTGCCAGTCCTGAGATTGCAATAGTCCTGAATGTGGATGAGCCCGGAATATTGTTTGAGACGGAGCTTTTGGAAGATTGTATAAGGCTGGCGGCTACTCTTGCCTATAAATTTATAATGGATAAGATTCCGGTGTCTCTAATTACTAACGGAGTAGATAAGGTAACAGGTGAAGTAATCAGCCTTGAGGCGGGACAGTCCATGGACCATGTCAGAAACATATTAAGAGCCCTTGCCAGAATTGATCTGGTGGGAAAAGAATCATCTGACATTTCGGGGACAGTGTCGGAAGAACTAAATGGTTCAAATAGTTCGCAGATTTCTTATTGCTTCATTTCTTCAAGCAGGAGAGACAGTGCGGTTTTGGCTGCAGAGAAGCTATCAGATAAAAATGGAACTCTTAAGTGGTTTTGCCCATTGACTAAGGGAATGGATCAGAGAAGTCCTTTAGATTCCAGAATAGATTTTGTGAGGATCATCCGGGAATAAAGATATGTACAAAAAAATAGAGATTATAAGAATTCTCAACAACATATTAATAGTATATGCTGTTTCTTCGGTGTTTTTTATTGCTCTTAAGATGCCGATGGAAACAGCGCTTTTCGCGGGCAATCTCAGCCTTGTAGCTTTTGTCGTTGCAACAGAAGTAATCTCGGCCTTTTGCAGTAATTTCATTCTCTTTGTGGCCATGCATGTGATTGCAGGAGCAGGGAGCCTTACATTGGCAAAGGTTTTGAGTAGCGGCGATATAGAGGCATCTTTTATTGGCGGAATTCAGGTGGATTCTGTCTATATGGCCCTTCGGATTTTTGTGATGATTGTGGTCATGGTGGTTTCAATTTATTCAAGACTCGATGAAAAGCCAAGATATACTCCGGAAATAGCGGAAGGGTTCCTGTTTGTGGGCCTGTTTGTCCTGTGCCTTATATCGAAAAAACCTGAGGCGATAGTGATAGTCCTGATTTCAGAGATGATCTGGGCTGTTCTGTGCATTATCTTTTACAATACAAGGCAAGCCATTACTTTCCTTCTTCCTTTTAAGGAAAGGGACTATGTGCCCTATCAGGCTATAGGAAGGACTAATGGTCTGATGCTTAGGATATGCATCTTTATTGCTACGATTTTTATGCTGGCCTGTGCATTTCTTGATTACGGAAAAGAAATTGTGGCGTTTTTAAAACGCATATTAATAGCTGTTCTTTCCTTTATTTTTTCCTTTTTTAACTTTGACTATGAAAACGAATATGTAGCCCCTGAGGAAGTGCAGTCGGGCGGTTTTGGGAGCATGCTTCCTGAAATCGAGGAGGATAATTCTATCCTTCATGCTATATGGGAGGCTCTCTACTGGATAATAGCGGTAGCGGTCGGAATCCTGATCATAGTTCTGGCAATCAAGGCGGTAAAAGAGTTCTACAAGCTTTTTAATTCTTCCAAAAAAGGTATAAAGGAAAGACTTTCAAGAGACAAAATCGAATTCTTAAATCCTTTGAGCTTTGGTGAAAATGTAGCAGGCAGGAAGGATAAGAGCAAGATGACTGTCTGGGAGAGGCTGTCACCATCAGGGAGAGTCAGGCTCTTATTTGTTAAGTACGTGGAGAGTGGTATGCATTTAAAAGAACCGGTAAAGTCCGACAGCCCAAGACAGATGGAGGAGAGGGCTTTTAGTGAAAAAAATGCAGTTGCTTATACCTTATATGAGAAGGCCAGATACAGTTCGCAGGTAGTGACCTCGGAAGATGTAAAGAAAATGAAAAGCTTTACCTCGTAGCTAATTTAGATATGCGGGCCTGCGCATAAAGAAGAAAGCCTGTACAGATCAGTACAGGCTTTTTACGTTGACGATTTTGTTGCGATTTACTTCAAAGCTCCAAATGGAATGACCGGATAATCTGTGCTCGGTCAAAAAATAGGTATCGCCGGCATTTGAAATATAATAGGGAGTGCCGCCGCCTACAAAGTAGGTGCTGTAAATATCCTCATATTTGCCGGAAATAAGGTTTTCAAGCGATCTGGTCCTGATTATGGTTGCGTAGTTCTGGTCGCCGCTCTTATCGGTGGAAGTGGTTATGTAATAATACTTCTGGATTTTGGTAATCTGTACCATTCCTGCAAGGGCATCCGGCACATCGATTTCTTTTTTTATCTGAAGATCATCAAGGCTGCACTGATATATCTTGGCCGGGAGACCGGCGTCAGAAACTCCTGATACAAAATAAATATCACCATCAATTATGGAAAAAGATCTTACGTATACACCGTCAAGGATATCGATTTTTCTGATGTCGGTGACGTACATTCTGTTAGAATCCTCTGTGTGTCTTAAGCAAAAGAGCTCTCCGGTAGTTGAACTCCATACATAAAACGTGTCGGTGTCTTCATCGTAAACAGTGTAGTGTGGACGGCTTCCCACATCGCGTATTATCTGAGTGTTTATGAATTTGCCATCTACTTTTTCAAATACCATGATGCGGTTGTTCTCGGTATCGTCCACGATATAAACCTTGCCATCACTGGCAATGGTGTGGGGTCTTGTTACATCGCTTGTCATGATGTTCCACTGTGTAAGGGGCTCACCAAGCGTATCAGAATAGATTATCCGGTTGTGATAACAGTCCACGATGAACCAGGTGTCATCATACTGAGCAATATAGGTAGGAACGCTAAGCTGTGAGTCAAAGTTTTTTATGGGCTCGTAGCTTGCGGCAAAGGCTTCTGGATTGTCACCAGCCTCTGTCATCTCTGAAATTCGAACGTAATCAGAGGCATCGAAGCTTGCAGGAGTAGCCGTATTCTTTGCGCTACATCCACTTAATATACATGATACTGCCAGAACCAGACCAGCCAGGCAGATGGTTATTTCTTTTTTCATATAATTCCTCGTAAAACAAAATATAGTAATTATTTTACACCATAGAGAACGTGGTTGAAAAAAAATCAATATAACGATAACATTAATTTAGTGGTTTTTGTCCTTTTTTTCCAAACATCAGGAGGTGCTAAGTGGTTACGATCAGCCTATGTATGATAGTAAAAAATGAAGAGGAACATCTTGGAAAGTGCCTTGATTGCTTAAAAGACATTGTGGATGAGATGATAGTTGTGGATACGGGATCCACTGACAGGACGGTGGATATTGCCAAAGAAAAGGGTGCGAAGGTTTACGATTTTAAGTGGACCGGAGATTTTTCTGATGCCAGAAATTTTGCATTTTCACTGGCCGGCTGTGACTACATTTATTCCGCAGATGCTGATGAGGAGATAGATGAAGAGAACAGACAGCGCTTTCTGAAGCTTAAGGAAGATATTGACGCCCTTGATGTGGATATAGTCCAGATGTATTACACTAATCAGCTGGCTTACAGGACAGTCTATAACTATGACAAGGAGCTTCGTCCAAAATTGTTCAAGAGACAGCGGAGCTTTAGATGGGTTGATCCTATTCACGAGCAGGTGAATATTGATCCTGTAATCTGTGACAGTGATATTGATATTATCCATCTTCCAAGAGAAAACCACTCAAGAAGAGATTTGGATGCCTTTAGAAGGACTATCGAAAAAGGAAGAAGAATATCCAGAAGGCTTCTTGGAATGTATGCCAGAGAACTGTTTATGGCAGGGGATGATGATGATTTCTTAAAGGCAAAGGCCTTTTTTGTCGACGCAGTTGTAGATAATCTGCGCAGCATTGATGAGATAAAAGAGGCGTGCTGCGTCCTTGCGCATATAGCCGTTCTTGAAAAGGATTCTGAGGCGATGCTAAAATATTCTCTTAAGGATGCCACCACCCGGATGTCCAGCGAGATGTGTTTTGAACTTGGAGATTATTACTTCGAGAAGCATGATCTGGATGAAGCAATCATATGGTATTACAATGCGGCCTATGAATGTGAGAGTATCCTTGATCTTAGCAGAAGCGGCGAACTTCCAAGGCTGGCACTGGCCAAGTGCTACAGAGAGCTTGGCAACGAGGAACAGGCCCTTGATTATGAAAAGGAAGTTCAGGATTTAAGAAATAAGTAATACTGGAGCGTACTTACGAGAATGAAGACAGCAGTTGTTACAGGAGCATTTGGATTTGCCGGAGCTAATCTGGTGGAATACCTTCTTAGCAAGGATATAAAGGTATATGCGGTAGGAAGAAAACATACTAGTCCTGCTGATGCAGGCGAAAAGACAGTCAGAAATACCCACAATGAGAGATTTTCAGATGTGCCGGAAGAAAAAATGGTGAAAGTATTTCTGGAAATGAGTGAGTATGACAGACTTCCTGAATATATAGACGAAAAGGTGGATTTATTTTTCCATCTGGCCTGGGGCGGCGGAAGAGAAGACTTTGCAGCCCAGTATGCCAATATTGAGGGCTCTTTAAAGGCTTTGGAGGCAGCAGCTCAAATTGGCAGGGACATTTGCTTTGTGGGGATAGGATCACAGGCGGAGTATGGAGTTAAGTCTGATAAGAAACCAATCACTGAAGATATGTTGCCGGAGCCATTTTCTGCTTATGGTGCCTGTAAGACTGCTGCATTTTATCTTTTGAAAAACAGGGCACAGCAGCTTGGGGTTAAATTTGTATGGGGCAGAATTTTCAGCCTCATCGGCAAGTATGAACCAGCGGGCAGAATGCTTCCTGATCTGGTTTTGAAACTTAGAAATGGCCAGGAAGTAAATCTTTCCTCCTGCGAGCAGTATTGGGATTATATGGATGCTGCTGATGCTGCAAAGGCTATTTATTTACTCGGAGAAAAGGGAATATCCGGTGAAGCCTATAATATCGCAAAGGGTGATTCCAAGCCGCTTTCTGAATTTGTTTATGAGGCAGCCGATCATCTTGGAGCAGACCGGGCTTTGATCCATATGAATCAGAGGGTATCTCCCTTTGTTTCAATCAGGCCCTCTGTGGAAAAGCTTAAAAGCCACACAGGATGGGAAGAGGAGATTTCTTTTTGCGAGAGTATCGATAAGTATTTGCAATGATAGATAAGGCTTAAGTAGATGCGTTTAATAAGCATTGCCAAATGGGGGTAATGGGTGTTTGAGAAGCTGACAGAGCTGATAGCTACAGGCGATTTAAACGGTGCGCTATATGAACTTCAGGAGGAGTATTTCCACATTGAGGAGAGGTCTTTTTCTGATGCAGGGAAGCTGTGCGTTTTGGAGGCATCTTTGTGGGAAGCCCTTGGGGACTTTGGTGCAGAAATATCAGCGTTGTCCAAGGCTCTTACCTATGATTATACAAATTATGAAGCCTATTTTATGCTTGGGCTTTATTATATGGAAATAAATATAAATAAGGCGTATTTATGCCTTGAGATGGCTCTTTTTTACTGCTCTGATGAGGAAGACATGGCGGTAATTGAGAGCTCTTTTTATGCATGCAGGGAAAGGCAGGGCCTTAGGGTCAGAAATACCAGCATAATGATCCTTTCCTATAACGACTTGGATCTTGTAAAAAAGTGCATAGGAGCTATAGAAGAATATGTTCCAGAGGGCAGCGCGGAAATAGTGGTCGTGGATAATGCGTCTTCGCAGGATGGGGTTCTGGATTATCTTAGGGAAAAGAAAACTGACTGCAAACTTAAATTTACTCTTGTGGAAAGCAAGGAAAATCTTGGGTTCCCCAAAGGGTGCAATCTGGGCGCTAGTTACTGCCATGAAGATAACGACATTTTCTTTTTAAATAATGATGCTGTGCTGACGCCGCTTGCTCTTTTCTGGCTGCGAATGGGGCTTTATGAAAACAGAAATGTAGGGGCCTGCAGCGCATTGTCAAACAGTGCTTCTTTGCAGGAGATTCCTTATGAATTATTGGGGCAGGAAGATGTAAACTGGCACAAAAAAATGGATACAGATGCTGCTCTTTTGATATTCGAAAAATATGCACTGCAAAATCATGGGATACTTAGTAATCCATATATTAAGACCTTTAGATTAACAGGATTTGCGCTTTTGCTATCAAGAATGGCACTTTCGGATGTGGCGCCTGATGGATGTGTTTTTGATGAAATGTTTTCTCCGGGATACTTCGAAGACGATGACTTAGGGATAAGGCTGGCACGATGTGGCTATCAGCAGTATATATGCAGGAACAGTTTTATTTATCATAATGGCGGAAGCGGCTTTTCTGGGCACAGTGATGCCATGGAACTTGGTAAAAAGAAATTTGAAGATAAATGGGACTTTGATATTTGGGGTTTTTCTTTGCCTTGGCAGACTGCCTGTGATGAAGTCCTTAGAATTTCTGCGGAAAAGAAGGGAATGATTAAAGTCCTGGATTTTAGCTGCGGCCTTGGAATCAATGCCTCTTATATAAAAGGAAATAATCCGAATGTTTTTGTGGCGGGTGTTTGTGATAATACATTTGCTGCCGGCATAGCTGCAAATGTGGTGGATAGTGTGGCAGTCGGAGATCTGAATACGACAAAGCTTCCTTTTGAAAGTCATTCTTTTGACATTGTCATTGCGGAAAAAAGATTTGTCAGTACAGGCCAGGCTATGAGATATTTAAAACCTGACGGAAAATATATTAATGAAGAAGAGTTTGAATTTTAGATCTAGATTTAGCCTTTTTCGTTTATAGTTTATTTATAATATGATTAATGGAATTGTGATATTATTAAAATATATATTGAGTGCAATGTTACTTTTGACTATGTTTGTATTGGGGTGAAGGACTCACATTTTTTGATCAAGGAGAGCGCTGGATGAATTGTCCTAATTGCAATGTTGCCCTGCCGGATGGTATAAATACAAGAATAAATTTCTGCCCTTCCTGTGGAGGGAAGCTGTATCAGAGCGGCAAAAAGTACCTGATAGAAGTATTGTGCACCGGACAGAGAAGCTTTGAGGGAAGTGATATGCTGCTCTTTGTGGATGACAAGGCGGCTTATGATCTTATAGCAAATGAAAAAATAGTTCTTTCGGTAAAAGCCGGATTTCATTCTTTCCGTTTTAAGAAAGGACTTAGAAGCAAGTCAATCCAGCTTCTTATTTCAGGAAATTATACAATAAAGGTTTACTATAATACGCTTAGCGGTTTGTTTGAGACGACAATCACAGAGGTTCTCGACGAGAATTACGAAGAGGTTTTTGGGAATGCCAAATCTGTAGGCCCAATGCTTACAGCTCATGAAAAAAAAGAGGAGTTTGATACTCTTTTAGGAGAGAATAATCCTGATTATGTGATAAATGCTACATCCGGATTCAGAGAAGGAATCCTAAGACTCTATGCGGGACGTTGTGAATTTAGCTGTGGAGATATAAATAGAGAGGTAACTCAGTACAAGGATATGCTCTCGGTTAAGAAAAAAACTGGGTCTATCGACATAATATGTGCGGGAAATGTGCATAAAGTATATAGTATTCCGAAAGATATCTACAATGAAGTTATAGCATATTTGAACAATAAAATTGAGAAGATAAAGAGCGGCGAAGCTAGTGGATAAGGCAAACAGTGTGTAAACACTGTTTGTTTTTACGTTTACACTAAGTTAAATTGTATATTAATATTTCGTGTTTCTGATTTAGATTAACGGTATAAAGTCTTTAATTATATCGATGAATTGTGAAAAAAGTGTGAACACTTTCGCAAATTCTTGTTACCGGGTGCATTTTCGTTAAAATGCCAAAAAACAGTCGGCAAACTTAATAAATTTTTATCGGAAAATTCCCATAAAAAGTGAATGACGAAAAACCGTCTATGTGGTAAACTAATGTCTGCAAAAGGAAAGAGATTAAAAGATATGAAATGTTATAGGAGGTAGTGACATGACAAAGGCAGAGATTTTAAAGAAGGAAATCTTACAGCAGTATAAGAGTGTCAGACAGTTCGCGATTGATATGTCTATTCCATACAGCACACTTGTAACAGCACTTGATAGAGGGATTGAGGGAATGGCTTACGGCACAGTAATTAAGATGTGCGATCGTCTTAACCTTAACCCAGTTGATTTCTCAACTCTTGAGCAGGGATCAGATCTTGGTAAGAAGATTGTTGAGAACCGCGTTATGCAGCAGTATGTTAAGCTCAACAAGGCTGGTCGTAAGAAGATCCTTGATATGATGGGAGATTTCTCACAGCTTGATAAGTATCAGGCAGACTGATTCGAAGAAATTTAAATAGTTAAATAATTTAAAAGGGATGCGAGTAAGAAATTACTTCGCATCCCCTTTTTTCTGCTATAATATAGGAAGTTGTTATTTTTGAGAAGGAGAGCAGGTATGAAATACGATTATTTAGTAGTTGGAGCGGGACTTTTTGGAGCTGTTTTTGCTCACGAGATGGCAGGTATAGGCAAAAAAGTTCTTGTTATCGATAAGAGAGAAAATGTTGCCGGCAATATCTACACTGAGAATAAGCTTGGAATCAACGTTCATAAGTATGGCGCTCATATTTTCCATACTTCAGATAAAGAGGTCTGGGATTATGTGAACAGATTTGCTGAGTTCAACAATTATATAAATTCCCCTGTTGCTGTATATAAGGATGAACTTTATAATCTTCCTTTTAATATGAATACTTTCAGTAAGATGTGGGGAGTGCGTACTCCTGATGAAGCTAAGGCTATTATTCAGAAACAGGCCGATGAGGAAGTTGCCAGAATTAAGAAGGAAAAAGGCACAGATGAGTTTACACCTGACAATCTGGAAGAACAGGCTCTTTCTCTTGCAGGAAGAGATATCTATGAGAAGCTTGTAAAAGGCTATACAGAGAAGCAGTGGGGAAGGGACTGCACACAGCTTCCTTCCTTTATTATAAAAAGACTTCCTATGAGATTTATCTATGACAATAACTATTTCAATGATAGATATCAGGGAATTCCTATTGGCGGATATACCAAAATGGTTGAGAAGCTTCTATTAATGGAAGGCGATGGAGAGGTGTCTTTTGCTTCCGGAAGCATCAAGGTTGAAACCGGTGTTGATTACTATGATTTCATCAAGATGAGTGGAAATACTCCGGCCGAGCCTTTTGAGTCTGTAAATGGAGATAGCTTTGATAAGATTCTCTTTACCGGTATGATCGATGAGTTTTTTGGATATAAGCTTGGAACTCTCGAATACAGATCACTTAGATTTGAAACACAGGAGCTTCCTGAGGTTGATAATTATCAGGGAAATGCAGTGGTCAACTATACTGAGAGAGACATTCCTTACACCAGAATCATAGAGCATAAGCACTTCGAATATGGTCAGGGCAAGGGAACCATTATCACCAGAGAATATCCTGCTAACTGGAAGCATGGTGATGAACCATACTATCCAATGAATGATGAAAAGAACAATACTCTTTATGCTCAGTATGTGGAGCTTTCTAAAGAGTATCCCGGCATCCTGTTTGGTGGAAGACTTGGACAGTACAAGTATTACAATATGGATCAGGTTATCAGGGCAGCTCTTGATATGGCATCTTTGGAAAAATAAATGGAAAATAAAAATCGCGGCGAGCATATGGCACTCGCCGCGATTTGTTGCCTAAAAAGCAGGCAACTTTATAAATTCAAATCGTATCCCTGCAGTGATACGACCGAAGCCGAGTTGTTTAGACTCAACAATAATTATTGAACATCATTCCGGAATACTCACTGGTTATATATGGAGAGGAGGTATCTCTGCTGTCAGGATTTCTGTAATTAACAACCGGTCTGTCCACATATTTCATTGGATCTACAGAAATGTCCTTGGCTTTTTCTATCAGAGCATTCGAGAAATGTTTAATAGGAGAAAGGGATGCTTCACTTTCTGCACCGGAGATTGCCTGCGTCAGAAGCTCGTCATCAACTGATATGGTTCCGTCAGCTGTAAGACTGATACCGGTGTCTTCCATATTTGTCATGTACTGTTTGGCAATTCCTACAATCTCTGATTTTAATTTATCGCTCTTGAATTTGACATCCTTCATACCGGAAGCATCATTCACAAAGTCATTATAATTATCGATAAGTGAATTGATGTGCTTCTTCAAAGCGTTGTTATCTTTTTTGACGCCAACGGATATGCTTTCCCCTGGATCAGTTGTTGCCTTTAACTGTAATTCGAACTTTCCGCCTACAGTGAATCTGTTGGAAATAGCAGCCTTTTCCTCGCCATTAAGTTTAAAATGAGCATTGGAAGCTGGAGCTGAAACCTGATCAAGACCTAAATAGGAAACGGATCCCTTGGCAAGATCATTATTGGAAGCTTCATATATTTCAAACTGACTTACCTCTCCGGGACGAAGCCCCGTTTTGGTGGAGGATATCTGAATAGCCGAGCGGGAATTTGCATCGTCTATTATTTCTGCGGATATTCCGATGCCGGCTTTGTTGATCAGCTTCGCAATCTTTTGCTGTACATCAATATTCCTGTCACCCTGATATATGCTGAACTGGAACTCGAAGTCCTGACTGCCTATCTTGACATCGAAAGCGTAGTTGTCAGCGGTAAGTCCATTAGCATCCTTGGGGAGAAAACGCCCCATATTGACCTGAGCTGAAGCAAGTGAAGAAACGCTTATGTCAAAACCTGTGTTATCAACATCTTCTTCCGGAGTCTTTCCTATATAAGAAGCGGATACTTTTTCTTCATTGGTTGTGAAACCTGATGTATGATTCAGGGAAGATCTGTCTTCCTGATTGTTGAGACCAATAATATTACCCTGAAGCGCACGCGCCTTCTCTTTTATTTCAATCGCATCATTACGCGACTTGTCATCATCTGTCAAAAGATAAAGAGGGGAATTCTTATTGATTTTGGCGATGGATTTGTACACATCTCTTAGCTCGTCCTTGCGATGAGTATCTGCGTGTGCAACATCCTTCGATACGTAATCTTGTATGAAATGGTTATAAGCACCATTTAAAGAAATGCCTGCCATATTGCCCCTCCTTTCTTCCTTGATATAGTACGAGTAATTTCCTCTGCCAATCCTTTGGCATCAGTCGCACTTAAGGGCACATAAAGCCACGTTTAGTTACTTTCATTCTACATGAAGTAAAGCAAATGTCAATGTATTTTTCCTCAAAAATGAACGATTTAATAAAAATATTATAATTATGAATGGAAAATCGTTGACGAACATAGAAGTCTATGTTATATTAGACGAGCGACAGAAAGATACATGTCTTTTTTTTATGCGCAAATATGAGATTATACGGAGTCAGGCAGGGATATCTGGCAGTGAGGAAACACGGAGTGTTTTCGAGTGTTACTCTGTATAACGGATAAGAATTGTTTTAGAAAATATACGCCGGAGGTGAGATAATGCGTACAAGAATTACATTAGCATGCACAGATTGCAAGAACCGTAACTATGACACAACTAAGGACAAGAAGACACATCCTGATCGTGTAGAGATGAAGAAGTATTGTCCATTCTGCAAGAAGCATACATTACATAAGGAAACAAAGTAATTTTTAAATTGTTCAGTGCCTACAAGATGCTATCATATCTATAGCGGTACTGAATAGCTAGGAGGTTGGCTACGGGTATGGAAGAGACCAAGGTAGTACAGAACAGTTCCGAAACTTCAGCTACTAAGAAGAATGCATCTGCCAAGAAGAGCAAGAAATCTCAGGATGGAGTTTTTGCTAAGATTTCTGGTTTCTTTACCGGGGTTAAGGCAGAGTTCGGAAAGATTTTATGGCCTGCAAAAGACGATATTGTTAAGCAGACAACTGCAGTTGTTGTAGTATCTGTTATTTGTTGTGCATTGATCGCAGTTTTAGACATAGCGTTTGAGTATGGAGTAAACTTTATTACTTCTTTATTCTAAGTAGGACACGTAGTTACATTGAGAAGGAGACGGTTACCGTTGGCAGTCATATATGGTCGGTTACGGTATCCGCATCCGAATGATTAGATAGTTAGCTATCGTTATTAGAGGAGATAATATGTCAGAAGAAATGGAAAAGGATCTTGGACAGGAGTCCTTAGATTCTACCGACACAGTATCTGAAGAGGTATTATCAGATGCTTCTGTGAATCAGGAAGCTACAACAGAAGGTAGTGATTCATCTGCTAATGAGCATGCTCATTGGTATGTTGTTCACACATATTCAGGATATGAGAACAAGGTTAAAGCTAACCTTGAGAAGACCATTGAGAACAGACATCTCGAGAATCAGATTCTTGAGGTACGTGTTCCGCTTCAGGATGTAGTTGAAGTTAAGAATGGTGCTCGTAAGAATGTACAGAGGAAGATGTTCCCAGGATATGTTCTTGTTAACATGGATATGAACGACGAAACATGGTATGTTGTTCGTAATACACGTGGTGTTACAGGTTTCGTTGGACCGGGAAGTAAGCCTGTTCCTCTTACAGATGCAGAGATTAAACCTCTCGGTATTAAGACAGATACAATTTCTGTTGACTTCGGCGTAGGCGATGAGATTGCAGTTATCGCAGGCGTTTGGAAGGATACAGCAGGCGTTGTTCAGAGAATGGATTTTGGTAAGCAGACAGCTACAATCAATGTTGATCTGTTTGGCCGTGAGACCCCAGTTGAGATTAGTTTTGCTGAGGTTCGCAAGATCGATTCATAAGATTTGGTATTTGAGTACATCCGTACTTAAATATATATAGTTTCTATCCACTGAGTGGGAGTGTCGCTTTGCGACATGTCCGACCACATATTTTCAGGAGGTGCCATAATGGCAAAGAAAGTCGAAGGATATATTAAGTTACAGATCCAGGCTGGTAAAGCAACACCAGCACCACCAGTTGGACCAGCACTTGGTCAGCATGGTGTAAACATCGTTGAATTCACAAAGCA
Organism: uncultured Butyrivibrio sp.; assembly: GCF_947169445.1. GTDB lineage: Bacteria > Bacillota > Clostridia > Lachnospirales > Lachnospiraceae > Butyrivibrio. The sequence continues at coordinate 52,021 of NZ_CAMVPU010000027.1, forward strand.
GTTCAACGCTCAGACAGCAGATAAGGGTGACGTTATCATCCCTGTTGTTATCACAGTTTATGCAGACAGAAGTTTCACATTCATCACAAAGACTCCACCTGCAGCAGTTCTTCTTAAGAAGGCAGCTAAGATCCAGAAGGGATCAGGAGTTCCTAACAAGACTAAGGTTGCAACCGTTTCTAAGGAAGATATTAGAAAGATTGCAGAGACAAAGATGCCAGACCTTAACGCTGTTGACATCGAGGGTGCTATGAGCATGATCGCTGGTACAGCACGTAGTATGGGTATCGTAGTAGAAGACTGATGGAGGATGAGAGATGAAACACGGAAAGAAATACGTAGAAGCTGCTAAGCTTATTGATAAGACTCAGCAGTATGAAGCTGCAGAAGCTATCGCTCTTGTTAAGAAGTCAGCTACTGCAAAATTTGATGAGACTGTAGAATTACACATCAAGACAGGCTGCGATTCACGTCACGCTGATCAGCAGATCAGAGGCGCTGTTGTTCTTCCTAACGGAACAGGTAAGACTGTTAAGGTTCTTGTATTCGCAAAGGGAACAAAGCTTGACGAGGCTCAGGCAGCTGGAGCTGATTATGTTGGTGGCGAGGAGCTTATTCCTAAGATCCAGAACGATGGTTGGCTTGATTTCGACGTTGTAGTTGCAACACCTGATATGATGGGCGTTGTAGGACGTCTTGGTAAGGT
>NZ_CAMVPU010000028.1 GCF_947169445.1 uncultured Butyrivibrio sp.
TTGAGGCGATTAGCCTTTCGCATCCGTCTTTTGATCTGGACAAATTAGAAGAAGGCAGGAAAGTAGCTGCGTCGGAAGGCTTTTTTCAATTGCTTCCAGGCTTTATAATGATGCTCGCAGAATGCGACTATAACCTTGGAGATATGGAAAATAGCAAGGAACTGTTTATTGAAACATATTATTTGTCCAAAGCTGTGATGGATAGCGCAGATACCCAGATAGCCGCAGATGCATTAAAAGAATACTTTGGTTATGAAATATAAGAAAAAGTACATGTCTTTGAAAAATTACACACAACGACATGTACTTTTTCTTTTTATGAAGGTAGAATTTTTTATCAGACTGATATGAAAAGCAAGGACAAGGAGTTCGTGAAACAATGTGCAAATTGGTAATCCCTTCAATGCAATATGATAAACAAATACAATTATTCAGAAAAGACTTTTTAATTAATAGCAATGGAGATCTGGTTGGCTGCTTTGGGCTGAAAAGAATGGATGATACAAATGATTGGATAAAACAACTAGATGATTTTTCTAACGCTGAAACATGTCCGGAGGGATTTGTCCCGACAACACAGTTTATTTATGTAAGGGAAAGTGATGATAAGATTATTGGTGTAATCCAGATTAGACATTATTTCAATGAAAGAATAGAAAAATACTTTGGAAACATAGGATATAGCATTTGCCCAAGCGAACGCCGAAAAGGATATGCAACAAAAATGCTTGAGGCTGCACTGGAATATTGTAAGGAAATTGGATTAGATAAAGTGCTGATAACATGTGAACCAGATAATGAAGGAAGTAGGCGGACAATCCTTAAAAATGGTGGCAAGTACGAGAATACTGTGCATTTTGGCGAAAGGGATGAATATTTAGAAAGATACTGGATAACGCTTGATTAATGGGATGTAAGCGACCAAATTCATGAGAAGTAAGGATAAGAACAATGATAAAAATAGTTGAATTTACATGCGAATACGTTGATAAAGTAATAGAATATGAAAAGAAGTTGCGCAAGGAAGAGCCAGATACATATTTCTGGGAACCTGATGAGGAGTATAGGAACAAACTCATAGGATCTTTTTCTGATGAGCGCTTTGTTAATGCAGTTTCTTTTCTCGCTGTAGAAGGTGAAGATGTAATCGGTAGAATTGATGCTTCAATCGTTTCGAGCCGTGCAGATGCTGAATGCTATGCAGCATACCTTGATTGGATATGCGTTCTTAAGAGTAAAAGACATTTCTGAAAAGGGGTGCTACGAAGCCCTGATAGATTGCCATGCCGCTATCTTTGGCGTCAGTGCAGGTTCCATGAACATGGCCCATAAGACAGTGGATTTCTTTGAGTCAATAGAAGCCTTCGATGGACTGGGACTTACCAACATTACAGTTATCTGCCATCATGATCCAGAGGAGACGTGGCGCTATGAACAGACACTTAGAATGTCCGAGGAGCGCACGGTTTATAAAGGCTTCTATAGATTTCAGTTCGCACTATATAATGACGAGCAGGTCTTTTTTGGAGGAGAGTATGAAGAAATTTGACGCAGTAGTTTTTGATATGGACGGAGTTATCTTTGACTCTGAGAGGGCTACCATGGAGTGCTGGTTGGAACTGGCTGAAAAGTATAATCTGGAAAACTTTGAAGATACTTTTCTTGCCTGCACCGGAACAACCAATCAGAGAACAAAGGAAATAGTGCTGGAAGCCTATGGTGAGGATTTTCCGTATGATGCTTTCGCTAAGGAAGCTTCCGTAATGTTTCATGAAAAATATGATGGCGGAAAACTGCCGATGAAGAGTGGAGTTTGTCCGCTGCTTGCCTATTTGCAGCATCAGGGCAAGAAGATTGCACTGGCTTCATCAACCAGAAAACAAACAGTGGTAAATGAACTTAGAGATGCAGGTATTATCGACTATTTCGATGAGATCATCACTGGAGATATGGTCACCCATAGCAAGCCTCATCCGGAGATTTTTCTTCTTGCTTGTGAGAAGATTGGCGTGGATCCTAAGAATGCCTATGCTATCGAGGACTCTTACAACGGAATTCGCTCTGCAGGTGCAGGTGGGCTTCGCCCAATTATGGTGCCGGATCTACTTCCTGCAAACGACGAAATGAAAGGGATTGCTGAGACTATACTAGGAAGTCTGGAAGAAGTAATTAAGTATTTCGATGAATGAGTTTTATAGGGAGGAAAAGATGAATTATCAGGATATAAATGCAGAAACCATCGATAGATGGATTGAAGAAGGCTGGGAATGGGGGATTCCGCTTAGCCACGAAGAGTATATAAATGCTACAAATGGAAAATGGGATATTAAGCTGACACCAATTAAATATGTGCCCCACGACTGGTTCGGTGATTTGAAAGGTAAGAAAGTGCTTGGACTTGCAAGCGGTGGAGGACAGCAGATGCCTATTTTTGCAGCGCTGGGAGCAGAATGTACGGTGCTGGATTATTCAGAAAAGCAGATAGAAAGTGAAAGACTTGTGGCACAGCGTGAAGGATACGAAATCCGGATTATCAGAGGAGATATGACTAAGAGACTTCCTTTTGAAGATGAGGAATTCGATCTGATCTTCCATCCGGTATCCAATTGTTATGTAAAAGAGGTAAAACCAATCTGGAAGGAGTGCTACAGAGTTCTAAAGGCAGGAGGTGCACTTCTTTCCGGAGTTGATCACTACATTAACTACCTAGTCGATGATGAGGAAAAAGAGATTGTGAACAGTCTTCCCTTCGACCCACTGGTTAATGAAGAGCAAAGAAAACAACTCGAAGAAGCTGATTGTGGAATGCAGTTTTCGCATTCTCTAGAGGAACAGATTGGAGGACAGCTTGAAGCAGGATTTACACTTCTAAATCTGTATGAAGATACCAATGGGGAAGGACGACTTCATGAACTGAACGTACCGACATATTTGGCTATGCGATCAATTAAGGCTATCAAATAACATGATAAAACCAGAGAACAAACAGAATGACAAGCCCTCCGGAGTATATTCAAGGCAGGCAAGGCTCATGGAAAAGAGAAATGGTAAGTATTCCTCAAATTGGAAGTACAGAGGAAAGTTCTTTTGAAGAAGAATTTGAAACATTACTGCAGGAATGAGATTACTCAGAGCAAGAGAATTAGAAAAAGTAGCAGCAAGAGAGGGACAATCTAAGGACGGTAAGGAAAGCGCTTTCCTATATTTTCGTTGACCAAAAAACATGGCAGTGAAATAATAACGATACCGGGGTACCCAATAGCAAAAACAATAAAGATCCTTTAGGGAGGAAATAATAATGAAGAAGAAACTTGTATCGTTTATTCTTGCTGCATCAATGATTACCGGTCTTTGTGCGTGTGGCAATACTACAACGGCAGAAACAGCAACAGCTGATAATAATGAGCAGAATACAGAAGCCAAAACTGAAACTACAACCGAAGCAGCACCGGAAAGTAAGGGGGCTGTTACATTAAAGGTATGGGGTTCACAGACAGATCAGGATTTGATTAAGGAGCTTTGCGAGGAGTTTGCCTCAGAGCATCCTGAAAACGACTGGACATTTGAGTATGGTGTAGTAGGAGAGGCTGATGCACAAGCCCGTTACCTTGAGGATCCGGCAGCTGCAGCAGATGTCTTTTCATATCCTGATGATCAGATCATTACACTTGTTCAGGCAGATGCTCTGTACGAGGTTACAAGAAATGCGGATGAAATAAAGAGTGCAAATGCACCGGGAACAATAGATGCTGCAAGCTATAATGGCGTTTTATATGGCTATCCTATGACAGCTGATAATGGATACTATCTCTACTATGACAAGTCAGTCCTTACTGAAGAAGATGTAAAGACACTTGACGGAATCCTTGCTGCAGCTAACAAGGCTGGTAAGCAGGTACATATGGATATCTCTAACGGATGGTATCTTGCTTCTTTCTTCCTTGGAAATGGATGCAAGCTTACGCTTGATGAGAATGGCAAGCAGATATGTGACTTCAATAACGAAAAAGGTCTTGAGGCAGCTGAGGCTGTAAGAGCATTCTGCAATGACCCTGCATTCGTGACAGGCGATGACAGTGTTCTTCAGGGAGGCATAGGCGATAATATCTGCTGTGGCGTTAGTGGTCCTTGGACATCAGCAAGTATAAAGGAAAAACTTGGTGATAACTTTGCAGCTGCGAAGCTTCCTACATTCACATGTGGCGGTAAGCAGGTTCAGATGGGATCATTCCTTGGATGCAAGGTTCTCGGGGTAAATACGCAGACTGAGCATCCTGTAGAGGCTATGGAACTTGCTGAGTTCCTTACAAGTGAAAAAGCTCAGGCTCGCAGATTTGAAGTTCTTGGATATGGACCTTCAAACATAAACGTAGCAAATTCAGATGCAGTTGCTTCAGATCCTGCACTTAAGGCTCTTGCGGAACAGAGTAAGTTCGCTATCAGCCAGCATGTAAACGGAGCATACTGGACACCGGCAGAAGCTTTCGGAGCAGAGCTTGAAGGCCATTCTACAGGTGATCTTCAGACAATGCTTGACCAGCTTGTAGAGCAGGCAACAGCAGAATAAATAATCAGGGAATGAGAGCCGTCGCTGTAATGGCGATGGCTCTTTTACCTTAAAGGTGGAAACATGATCATTTTAAGTTTAATTTACATACTGGTAGAAATACTCCTGATCATATTTTTCTTTGGATTTGGTCTTAAATATCTTTCCCACTTTGGAACACTCGGAGAGAATACCCAGACAAAAGTATGGAATGAACAGCTGCAGATATATGAGCGTACAACAGGAGATAACTCCATGCTCATTCTGCTCTTTTCGGTGTTTACCATAGCAGCGTGCATACTCTTTGTATGCGTTCTGGTGTTGCTTATTATGAACGTCCGGAAGATGATAGCTCTTTCCAGAAAAGGGGAGCATGTTCCGACATTCAAGGAGGTGTTCCTGGGGCTATTTGACGAAAAGTTTCATGTAACACTCCTTGCAGCACCTATGACTACGCTGGTTCTGTTTACAGTACTTCCAATTGTCTTCATGATCCTGATAGCATTCACGAACTTTGATTCCAGCCATCAGCCACCTGGAGAGCTGTTTACATGGACAGGACTTACTAATGTTACAGATGTATTTCTGGGAAATCAGACTAAGACCCATACATTCTTTGGAATTCTCGGATGGACATTTGTATGGGCTATCCTTGCCACATTCACTAACTATATCCTTGGTATGCTTCTTGCAATTATCATAAATCACAAGCTGGTAAAGTTTAAAAAGATGTGGAGGACTCTCTTCATCATCTCAATTGCGATTCCACAGTTTGTAAGTCTGCTTCTGATATCACGTGCGCTTGAACCGGCAGGGGCAATCAATGTTGCTCTGATGAAATGCGGACTTATTTCATCGCCCCTGCCTTTTCTTACCAATACACTACTGGCAAGGATTTGCGTCGTAGTCATAAATATGTGGATAGGAATCCCATATACAATGATGACATTCAGCGGAGTATTGATGAACATTCCGTCTGAGTTGTACGAAAGTGCAGAAATTGATGGGGCAGGTGTACTGCAGAGTTTTGTAAGTATAACGCTCCCGTACATGATATTTGTCACAGCGCCCGCTACGATAACTACTTTCGTGGGAAATATCAATAACTTCAACGTTATATATCTTCTGACTGGTGGAGGTCCATTTGCTCTTGACTATTATCAGGCAGGAAAGACTGATCTTCTGGTCACATGGCTGTACAAGCTTACTGTTGACCAGCATGATTATGCCCTGGCTTCGACAATCGGCATTTTCATTTTTATGATAGTTTCTACAGTATCACTTACAGTTTATAACCATACAGGATCAGTGAAGAAGGAGGATATGTTCCAATGAGCAGACATAAGAAAATGGTCAGCATAGGACTTCATACTCTCCTCACAGTCCTTGCGATAATATGGCTGGTTCCGGTATTCTGGCTACTGCTGTCATCCTTCAGGGCAGAAAAAGGAGCATATACATCTAATCTCTGGCCCCAGAAGTTTACTTTTGACAATTATATACGCCTGTTTACTGACACCAGACTATTTAATTTTCCAAGATGGTTCATGAATACGCTGTTTGTAGCAACATGCAGCTGTGTCATAACAACCATCCTCACCCTTATGGTTGCGTATGTGTATTCAAGGCTTCGGTTCAAATCAAGAAAGGGACTTATGAACATATCCCTTGTGCTTGGCATGTTTCCGGGATTCATGAGCATGATCGCAATCTATCACTTTATGAAGGCTATAGGACTGGATCAGACTCTTCTTGCCCTTATACTTGTTTATTCAGGAGGGGCAGCGCTGAATTATTACATAGCAAAGGGATTCTTTGATACCATTCCCAAGTCACTTGATGAGGCTGCCAGGATTGATGGTGCCAACAGACATGTGATCTTTTGGAAGATAATACTTCCTAACTCCAAGCCTATTGTTGTGAATACTGCTATCAATGCATTTATAGCACCATGGGTGGATTTCATTTTTGTTTCAGTAATCATGAAGGATAACTACAACAATTACACTGTGGCCAAGGGATTATATACGATGGTAGACAAGGCAAACATATTTGAGTATTACACAGCTTTCTGTGCAGGAGCTGTTCTTGTTTCCATACCCATAGTATGCCTGTTTATAAGGCTTCAGAAATACTACGTGGCCGGAGTAACTGCCGGTGCATCGAAAGGATGACAATATGGATTATTCAGCAATCTTTCATCGGCCGATGAGCGAGTATGCCCATGCGGTTGATGAGACTCATTATATATTCAGACTTCGGTCAGCCCAAAATGACCTTAGTAATTGTACATTTTATTATGCAGACAGGGCGGAAATGGCACCGGAGCTGACTTTCTTTAAAGCTCCAATGGATAAGGTAAGGAGTGATAAGTATTATGATTATTATGAAATAAGGCTGGAAACAGGGTTCCAGAGAGTGGCGTATTACTTTGAACTGGATGATGGAGATGAAAAGAGTTACTACTACGGGGATTGCTTTAGCAAAACACCTGATGCTGAGAGATATGAGTATTTTCAACTTCCTTTTAATCTCCGTTCAGACAGGGTTGTTATCCCCAAATGGGCTAAAGACGCAGTTGTTTATAATATATTTCCTGACAGCTTTGCCAATGGGAAACGAAGAATGGAATCTTCAAGTACCTGCGCCACTTACCATGGGGAAGAATGCAGGTCTCTTCACGGAGGAACAATAAAGGGAATCGAGGACAATCTCGATTACATAAAGGAACTTGGATGTAACTGTATATATCTTAATCCGTTTTTTGTGGCCAGCTCATATCATAAGTATGACCTTATCGACTATTTTCACGTGGATCCGACAAGAGGAACAGATGATGATTTTAAATCTCTTGTAAAGACCGCACATGATATGGGCATGCGCGTTATTGTAGATGGGGTGTTCAATCATGTCTGCTGGCGGCATCTTTTTTTCAAGGATGTCCTTGAAAAGGGAAAAGAGTCTGAGTACTTTGACTATTTCTATGAAATGCCCGAAAAGCCTGCCTTCCCGGAAAAAGGAAAAGCACCGGACTACCTTTGCTTTGCGTACGTGCCGGAGATGCCTAAGACAAATACAGCCAATCCCGGTTTAAGGGATTATTTCTGCAGCGTGGGAGCGCATTGGGTAAAAGAATTTGACGTTGACGGATGGAGATTGGATGTTGCCAATGAAGTGGACGACCAGTTCCTAAGAGCTTTCAGGACTGCTGTAAAAAAAGAAAAGGCAGATGCTCTTGTTATAGGAGAAGTGTGGGAAAACGCCAACCACTATATCAATGGAAACATGATGGACAGTGCCATGAATTATGATTTCAGAAGATTTTGCGGACAGTTCTTTGCAAAGGGCAACATAGATGCAGCGGAGTTTGACGCAAGGGTTACCAATCTTCTCGTGAGATATCCAAGACAGGCAACATATGCCCAGCTGAATCTTCTGGACAGCCATGATGTTAGCAGGTTCCTTACAGTATGTAGGGGAGATATTGATAAGATGGAGCTGGCAGTTCTTTTCCAGATGACATTTGTAGGCATGCCAAGCATTTTCTATGGAGATGAGAAAGGCCTTTGGGGGCAGAGTGAGCCGGAATACCGCAGACCAATGGAGTTCGATGCTGGCAGCCCGCTGGAAGATGTATACAAGAAACTTATCGCTGTACGCACAGAACACGAGAGTCTCCGTGATGGTGAATATGAAACCCTTCTTTCCACTGGTAAAGCATATGGATACAGAAGATATGATGAAAAAGAATCTGTTTCAATTTACCTGAATAATGGAGAAAAAAGCTTGTCTGTGCCCGGCGAGGGAAGGATAATCATTAGTAAGAACTATGCAGATGGAAAGCTTTCAGAGAACGGTTACGTGGTATTTGTCAAATAGGTAAAGGTGATTTATGTCAGCAACAATCTATGATCTTGCGGAAGCTGCCGGAGTGTCGATTTCAACAGTCTCAAAGGCGCTTAATGACAGCTATTCGATATCGGAGAAAACAAAGAAAAGAATACAGGAGATTGCCGACAGCATGGGGTATAAGCCAAATGCAAGGGCAAGGAGCTTTGCGAGAAGGAAGAACGGTATAATACTTTTTGCTGCTGATCTTTCCAGAGGTGTGGGTTTTGAAAATCCTCACATGTTTGAGATTGTGACGGGAGTGGACAGATATCTCGATGAAAAGGGATACTCGTTGATACTCAAGCATGTAACTAAGGATGCTGCACCTGAATCTGTAAAAGAGCTGATGCTCAGCGAGGAAGCAGATGGGATTATTATCCATGCGGGAATCCTTACCAAACAGCTTGCATTCGTCCTTGGAAAGGAACAGTATCCTCATCTGATAATCGGAAAACCTGACTTTGCCAATACTCTAAGTTGGATAGATGTAAGCCATGAGTCTGCAGGACAGATAGCAGCCAATTATCTGCTGGATAAAGGCTACAGAAGAATAGTATTTCTAATGGGTGATGCGAAAGAAGACCAGATCTCATTAAGGCGGCTTGATGGTATAAATATGGTTTTTGAAGAGGAAGAACTGTCCATTGAGACCATTACGGGCATCACGAACTATGAGGAAAGCCGTATCATAGCAGAAGAAATATTGGCTCGTGACCAGATACCGGAAGTTATTTTGTGTACCAATAATTATCTTGCGATGGGATGCATGCAGAGCATACGAACTGAAAAGCTCAGTATTCCGAAAGATATAGCTATTATGACTTTTGATAACTATCCATTTTCCATGCTTACTGTTCCTACTCTTACAGCAATAGAAGTGGATATGTATGACATGGGCAATCAGGCAGCGAGATTTATGCTGCAGAAGATAAAGAAGCCTAATCTGCAGACTCAGTCATTCTGTACTACACCAATACTCTTGGAAAGAGAGTCTACATGAGCGGAAGTGAATTAAACATTATATGCGAAAAATTTTAGTGTATTGAACTGTCTATCAACTGATTTAGATAAGAACTTTGATTTTATTTATTCGATAGCAGTTATACATATGTTAGTACTCGATGAAGACAGAGATGGTTTTTATAGGTTTATTTCAAATCATTTAAGTGAAAATGGTATAGCATTAATTTGTACGATGGGCGATGGCCAAAATGAAATGAAAAGTGATATAAGCCGTGCATTTGAGATACAAGAAAGAGATCATGAGTCGGGGAAAATGATGGTAGCAGCAACATCTTGTAGAATGGTTTCATTTGCGACTTTTGAAGCTGAGCTTACAAGGAATCACCTTGAAATTGTGGAAAAGGGAATTACAAGTGCTTTACCTGATTTTAATAGTCTTATGTATGTTGTTGTAAAAAATATGAGAAACCCAATTTGTTATTGACATGGAATTGAAAGACAACTATACTTTGAAATAATATTTATCAGAAAGCAGAACAAATATGATACACAATGGACTCATCATTAATTCTATAGCCGCGAACGCGAGACCCGTGAATGCTCAGGGGTCTGTTTTTGTTGCTAATGATGAGGAAATATGGAGGAATGTGGTCTAAAACTACAACTCCATAATAAATATATTTATTGAGCCTCATCAGACTTTTAGTTTGATGGGGCTATTTTTTTACCCAGGAGGAGGAATGTATGAAAAATTCAAGATCACCGAATAAAGAAAATATGTCATGAACTTTTAGCGCATTAATGTGATTCATAGCTGACTTTTTTCATCAAATTACGTGACAGTTTGCATTAGAATAATAAAAAATAGGGGTGACAAACATGAATAGTAGTATTCAATTAAAGAAAAAGTATATTGATTATTTTGTATCTAAAGGGCATAAGCAAATAGATTCTTCATCGGTAGTTCCAGATAATGATCCATCTTGCTTATTCAATACAGCTGGTATGCAACCGTTGGTTCCATTTTTGCTAGGAAATCCGCATCCGCGTGGGAAAAGACTTGTTGATTATCAAAAATGTTTTCGATTAACAGATCTTGAATCTGTCGGCGACAAGACGCATCATACTTTTTTTGAAATGCTAGGAAATTGGTCATTAGGGGATTATTTTAAACAAGATGCAATTAAATGGAGTTTTGAATTTTTGACAAAAGTATTAGCTATTCCAACAAGCTATCTTTCTGTTACAGTTTTCGAGGGAAATGAAGTTGTACCCAGAGATATAGAAGCAGCAAATTGTTGGCTTGAATTGGGAATATCTCCAAATCACATAGCATATCTTCCTGCTGAAAATAACTGGTGGCCTTCGCTTGATCAATATGGTCCTTGCGGATCTGACACAGAAATTTTCTATTGGAGTGATACTACAGAAACACCTCCTGAAAGATTTGATCCAGATGATGATAGATGGGTTGAAATATGGAATAATGTGTTTATGCAATTTGAGCACAAGACTACTGGAGAATTCGTGGAATTAAAGCAAAAAAATGTAGATACCGGAATGGGTGTAGAGCGTGCTACCGCAGCTTTGCCTGTAAATGCGAATACTGCGCTAGTTATGTCTATTACTTTGGTGATAAAATTTCCACAACTATCAATATTAGAATACAGGCGAATTATCAAAAAAATTACAGGAACTTGAAGACTGTGGATTTATAAGAAAATACATACCTGCTGGATATAAAGAGCGAAACGCGATATATCAATTGATAGATAACTACACATTTTTTTACCTTAGATTTTTAAAAAATAATACATTTGATGATCATTATTGGCAGGTTCAAAACAAGAGGTCTCCCAGATCTACTTTTCAAGAATATCAAGGACACTCATGGCTATCTTTTCAGAATTACGAATTATGGCTTCAAGGCTTTCTCTGGACTCATCATCGCAGTCTTTCTCCATGAGAAGATCGGCGTTTCCTCTGATGACTGTCAGAGGAGTCTTGAGATCATGGGCTATTTGAGCCATCTGGGCCTTTGAATCCTGTTCTTTTTTCCATTTATCTTCCATGGTGGCAACAAGCTCCCTTCGCATGCCGTCAGTTGCAACATTTATCTGATCCAGCTCGTAGATACCTGTGTTTATCGGTGATGCGCTAAGGTCTTGGCTCCCCAGGCTCTCTGTATAATCCAATACTTTACTAAGGCTATTTTTAATCATTTTAACCAGAACCACAGTTGGAATCAGTACTTCCAACAGGTATGCAAGGGCAAAGATAGAAAGAATCAGGTACTCATGAGGCGCACTTACGCAGTAGTGAATAAATGCACTTTCATCGACAGCATCAAGTCGCAGATAGACGTTTTTTCCGTGAAGCTTCCTGCCATTCTCAGGGCTTGACTCCCTGGCGAATTTACGAAGCGCCTTCTCATTAGAATGGGATACCTTCACAAAGCTTACTTCTCCATCAGCTGAAATTACGATAATATCCGCCCCTTCTGGGAAAAGAGCTGTGCTTATCTCACCACTTTTTTGACAATCATAGATCCAGGCTTCCACCGCTTTTTCTACATTATCTGCGGCAAAAGAGCTTTCTCCTTTAAGGAAGAAAGTAATAAATATAATCGCGACAAGAGAAGTAAATCCAATTAACACACTGACAACTGCAATATAAATGCCGATCAAGCGGCTTATAGTTAAGCTTCTTTTTTCCATCTGTAACCTATTCCCCATACTGTTTCAATAACGTTTCCTGCGTCAGATAGCTTCCTTCTGAGATTTTTGATGTGTTCGGTTACCGCTGATTCATCGCCATCTTTATCAAATCCATAAATCTTTTCATAGATCTGTTCCTTGGAAAAGACTTGCCCCTTGTTTCTCACAAGGAGCATTGCGATGTCAAATTCGCTTTTGGTAAGAGATAGCTCTTTTCCATTAACCTGGACAAGTCTGGAGTCAGGATAAATACTGATATTTCTATCCTTGATGCAGGCGCTGTGATCGCGCTTATCACGCCTTATGTGGGCGGCGACTCTGGCCCTAAGCTCAGCGATGGCAAAGGGCTTTCTGATATAATCGTCAGCGCCAATGGACAGACCGTAGATAACGTCTTCCTCGAGGGCCTTGGCACTTAAGAAGATGATGGGAGCATCTGTCTTGTCACGGACTCTGGTTAAAAGAGAATATCCATCTTCACCAGGCATCATCACATCCATGATCATGAGATCATAGTCCACCAGGTTCTGCGGAACCTCTTCGAAGGGCCTATGCACTGTTGTCACTTCATAATCTGAAGAGAGCGCCTTTTTTATCAATATCAGTATGTCTTTTTCGTCATCAATAACTAGTATTTTCATCAGAATCGTCCCCACAGGGTGTTAGTTTTTATTTGCATAAAGTGTAGGCAATGAGAGATATGCCATATAACACGTAGATGTGGGCTGGGTAAAAGAGGTAAAAGAACCTGGAATTCCCATGGCCACGCTGTCCATTATAGCAGAGCATGAATATAGCTGAAAAGGCTGACATCCATTCATAGCCTTCAAATATAAGAGTGTGAACATTAAATGATCCAATAGCAAGTGTCACAAGTCCAATTCCGTACAAGAGCTCAAAGATAACGAATGCATAGATTCTTGTGTTCTTGTTTTTGCAAAAGCTAAACAGATATAGGATCACGCCTTCAATAAGTGTAAGAGTTCCGCCATCTTGAATCATGTTATGAAGAGGAAGAATTGTGAAGTTGATCAGGCTTGCAATGATGTTAATTGTAAGGTTATCTGCAAATGGTATATATACAAAGTATATAAAGAGATATGGCAGTATAACTGGGATTACTACAGCCATGATTCCAATGAAGTATTTCTTTTGCCTGATCCAATCAATTCCAATAAGTACTACTAGAAGTATTACAAAGCTTGAAAGCATAGCGTTTGCTGGCATGAAGCCATCGCCTCTGACAGCAAAGTGAAGTTTATTATAGAAGCCAAATCGTATGAGACCCATAATCACTGAGATAGAGTAGATCTTGAGAAAATATCTCTTTTTGTCATGGGTGTGTATGAAGCCTTCTATGAGGCAGAACAGGAATAAAGGTGCTGCCAATCTGCCGAGCCATGAGAACCAAATGGGTACCATGCCTGTGAATTCGAAGAAGTAGTGAATGTGGTCTAGCACCATAAATATAAGGGCCAGGTACTTAAGTTGAAAGCCTGTTAGACCGTTTTTTAGTAAGTTTTTCATTGTGAGTTCCTCCCGTATAAGGCGTAAAGCCTTTGCTTTTCTGTATTTCTTTTGTCTATGGTAGAAGGATATCAGGCAATTATAAGGAATTTATAAGGATATTCAAAAGAAATGTTTTTCGCTATACTTTTGTTTTGTGTATAATAGGGATTGAATGGTTTAATCAATACAATCCGAATCTAAAACACTAAAACCAAATATCTATTTACATGGATCACAACCCCTTCCCCTTGGTCCATGTTGTTTGCTTTTTAAGAAGTAGCTGACTCCAGAAAGATAGCGAGGTTAGATTATGAAAAAAAGAGCATTTTCCGTATTTTTCGCCATAATGCTGGTGGTTTCGACACTATCTGTCGGAGCTAAGAACGAATCTCAGACTGACAAACTTATAAAAAGCATGTCACTTAGAGAGAAGGTAGAGCAGATGATGCTTGTTTCTTATCGTGTCTGGAAAGAGATCCCAGAGACGGGGGTAAATTCCGATGAGGAAATACCTTCTGTAAATGTTACAGAATTAAATGAAGAGATAAGAGCTGATCTGATGGGGCACGATTATGGCGGTGTCCTCCTTTTTGGTGAGAACTTAGTGGACGCTGAGCAGACACTCCGCCTTGTGTCTGATATACAGAACACTAATCTGGAAGGTGGGGGACTTCCTTTATTAGTGACTGTTGATCAGGAGGGCGGTAATGTTGCTAGAATAAGTTTTGGCACATCAGGCATTGGAAACATGGCACTTGCTGCAACGGGTGACCCTTCCAATGCCAAAGAAATGGCAGAAATATATGGCAAGGAGATGGGACTTCTTGGAATAAATACTGATTTTGCTCCGGTGGTGGATGTTAATAACAATCCCAATAATCCAATAATTGGAATCCGTTCTTTTTCTGATTCACCAAAGATGGTGGCAGAGTATGGAATTTCATATATTGAAGGGTTACATGAAACAGGAACTATTGCTACTTTAAAGCATTTTCCGGGACATGGTAATACTGATACTGACTCTCATACAGGCTTTCCGCTGATCGACAGCACCTACGAAGAACTGAAAGAATTTGAACTGATTCCATTCCAAAAGACAATAGATGCCGGTGCAGATATGGTTATGACTGCACATATCCAGTATCCGCAGATAGAAAAAGAAACATATACATCCATCTCGACAGGCGAGCAGGTTTATCTGCCTGCAACAATGAGTCATACGATAATTACCGATATATTAAGGAAAGATATGGGATTTGAAGGCGTGGTAGTATCCGATGCCCTTGACATGGCTGCAATAACAGGTAATTTCTCATATGAAGATGTCCTTGTCAAGACTATAAATGCCGGAGTAAATCTTCTTATCCTTCCGCCTGTTTTTGATACAGAAGGCTTCAGGCACCTTGATGAGATGGTGGAAACAGCTGTAAAGCTTGCAGAAGACGGAACTATTGATGAGCATATGATAGATGATTCAGTCAGAAGGATACTGACGCTTAAGGAAAAATACGGGCTGCTTGATATAACTGATTTCTCTGTGACTGAAGATAAAATTCTGGAAGCAGAAGAAGGTGTGGGGAACAGCATAAACAGGGAAGTTGCATGGAATATCGCAAACAAGGCCCTGACGGTCGTAAAAAATGAGAATAAAGCCTTCCCTGTCAGCCTTAGATCCAAAGAAAAAGCTTTGATACTTTTTGCTGACAGCTGTGCAAGCAGGATTGGCACAGGAGAACTAGCAAAAAAAGAACTTGTAAATAAAGGAATAATAACAGATGAATCACAGGTCATTGTGATGAAAAATGATAAAGAAAACAAAGAGGAGTGCTTAAGCGCTGTCAAAGAGGCGGATCACTGCATACTTGTGTACAGAACCTACAATGATGCATGTCTTGATCCGGGTACTGATGATGGCTTTTCTTCTGCTGTGTTTGATGAGATCATAGCTTTGCAGCATGAAGCAGGAAAGACTGTAGTAGTGATAAGCTGCGGCCTCCCATATGATGCAGCTAGGTTCACAGATGCCGATGCTATAGTCTTGGCTTATAACTCCTCACCTATGAAAGAAATACCAAATGAATCCGGGGAAGGAAGTGCATATGCACCAAACCTTGCAGCTGCACTTGTCTCGTGCTTTGGCGGAGGGGAGGCTCTGGGAACTCTGCCTGTAAGCATTCCTGAGATAAACGAGGATTATCAGATCACAGATAAAATTTTATATGAAGGTGGGAAATAAACAGTATACAGTATTCCATTGTAATTAAGCTGGAATATAGTGTATAGGTCTTACTCCGGGGTGTAGTATCAGGGTTATCAGAAATGATAAGAACAGACCTATGCTCATATATTCAAAAGATACACTTATTGCCCTCAACAGAGATGGCCAATGCCTTTTTGGGTGGGCATACAATTATATATTTGAAATGCCCTTGAAAAAGAAGTTAGTGTATGCTAACATATATTTCAATATGACTACCTGATGATATTTTTCATGACATTAGATATTCATTAAATGACCCGACGCGCGCGGGCTTTACTTTTGATGGCAGGTTAGCTATGCCTAACACATAAGGGAAGGAAGACAAATTATGGGGGATCAGATGCTGATAAGATTATGCTCACCAACGCTGGCTGGGCTAAAGACAGGAAATCTTTTCACAGTGGATATAGATGATCGAGAGAAATTTAATACCGAAGTAAGGAAGTTCAACTGCAGACTTGCAGGAAAGGGAATCCGTATGATTCCGGTCAAGTATTCCGAAAGCCATGTACTAATCTATCTGTACAGGCCGGCATTTTTGAAAAGAGACCTTGCAAATGAAGAAGCATGTAGGATTCTCATGGAAAAGGGTTATTCATATAGAAATGCCGATCTGTGTGTGGCTGAGCTTGCAAGGCATCTGGCAAAAGATAGATCTTTTCCTCATGAGATTGGTCTTTTTCTGGGATATCCTGTTGAAGACGTGCGCGGGTTTATGAAAAGCTCTGAGGTAGGTGTGAAGTATACAGGTTTCTGGAAGGTATATGGAGATAAGGATTCAGCGCTTAAGACGTTTGATAAGTATAAGAAGTGTACAGAAATCTACAGCAGGGCACACAGAAACGGAACATCGCTGGAGCAGCTTACAGTGGTTAGTTAAATAAATGTGGAAGATAGCAGAACAAAAGCGATAGTTATCTACGAACATAATCGTTCCATTAATCAATCACAGAATATTGCCGATATACATGATTGTAATGGAGAAAAAACTATGACACGTTTTGAATATGGAAATCCCAAATCATCAAATGTTCTCATACAAATGGTGGGGGACCACGATTTTGCTATTATTGAAAATGAAGTGAGAACCATAGCAGAAAAGTCAGTGGAAGATTTTTGTCTTGTTGCCTTGAAGGTCGATAATTGGAATCATGATCTTTCGCCGTGGAATGCACCTGCTGTATTTGGTAACGAGGCGTTTGGAAACGGTGCAGGAGGTACATTGGCAAGGGTTTTGGATGAAATTAGCGATCCGGGAAAGAAATATTATATCGGAGGTTATTCACTTGCTGGGCTATTTGCTCTTTGGGCAGTTTATCAGACCGATAAATTCGAGGGAGTTGCTGCAGTATCACCTTCCATATGGTTTCCGGGATTTTTGGATTATATGAGAGAAAACAGGATCCTTACAAATTCTGTGTATCTCAGCCTCGGTGATAAAGAGGAAAAGACGAGGAATCCAGTTATGGCAACAGTAGGTAATGAAATCCGAAATGCTCATGATCTGCTAAAAGATCAGGAAAAAAACACTATCCTGGAATGGAATCCGGGTAACCATTTTAAAGATGCAGATATCAGGACTGCATGTGGATTTGCCTGGCTATTGAAAAAATTGTAGAGCAGCGGAGCGATAGGCTTTTTCCCAAAAGACTCTGAAGTTGCAGTAGCATCTGCCATAGCCAGTTATTCCATGATAAAATAAAATGTGATCAACGCTCTTGGTCTTATGCAGGAGGTTTCTCTCTTGTAAAATACAGATATTGGTATGGCAAAATATTCAAAGAAACGGAAGAGAGAAGAATATGAGCACATCGGAAAAAGTGCTGTTTATACTTGAATCCAATAAATTAATATACATTTCCGGAGAAGAAATGGCTAGGCAATGTGGTGTATCAAGAAATGCTGTTTGGAAAGCCATAAGAGATCTTCGAAAAAAAGGGTATGACATAGAGGCAATCAGTAACAAGGGCTATAAGCTTAAAGGGAACACCGATATTATTTCTGTTGAGGGAATAAAAGCCGGATTGCCTGAGAGTTGTAGTAAATCAGACATATTTGTGTATGACAGTCTTGATTCCACAAGTGATAAGGCAAAAGAACTTGCTATGAAAGGTGGGGATCATGGAACGGTCGTTGTTGCTGTGACGCAGACTGGTGGACGAGGCCGAAAGGACCACACTTTCTACTCACCTGAAGGTGGTCTTTATATGAGCATTATCTTAAAGCCAGAATTATTGCAAAGCACAGACAGTAAAGCTGTAACTGCTTTTGTGGGAGCTGCAGTGATAAGCGCCATAAAGGAACTTACCGGAATAGAGACTTATATTGATGGAATCAATGACCTGTATGTAGATGGGAAGAAGATATGTGGTATTTTGCTTGAGTCGGGGAGCGAATTCGACAGTAATACCTTGCAATGGATAGTGGCGGGAATAGGAATAAACTTTGATTCAGATATAAGTAATTTTCCTGAAGATATAAAAGAAAGAGCATCCAGCCTGTTTGATACCGGAAAGGCCACAATTGCCAAAAATGCTCTTATAGCAAAAATAATCGAGAAAATATTGGATTGTCAACCTTGAATGGTACCGAGGTTGACAATCCATTTTTGTTATGCTACTTTCATATTTGTATTTACGAATCGGATTTTTGTGAATGCAATAAATTGTTGGAGGATTAGATATTATGAGTAGTGAAGGAGCAATTAAGACAAGAGAAAATTTGAAAGTATTAGATATGGTATATATTGCTATTGGAGCAGCGCTTATAGCTATATGTTCATGGATAAGCATCCCAACGGCAGTTCCATTTACACTTCAGACATTTGCAGTATTTTTTGTATTAGTACTTCTCGGAGGTGAAAGAGGAACTCTTGCAACACTCATATATGTGCTGCTTGGAGCAATTGGAGTACCTGTTTTTGCCGGATTTAGCGGAGGCATCGGAATTCTTTTCGGAAGCACAGGCGGATATATTTTAGGATTCCTGTTCATCGGCCTTATTTATATACTGTTTACTAAATTCTTAAAAAAAAGCGCTGCTGTTAAGGTAGTATCGCTTGTCATTGGCCTCATCATTTGCTATGCTTTCGGAACAGCCTGGTTCATGCATATATATATGCAGAGCAGTGGGGAAGTGGGATTACTTACAGTTCTAGGGTGGTGCGTATTCCCGTTTATAATTCCGGATTTGATAAAGTTGGCACTTGCTGTAGTAATTGCCAGGAGAATAGAACCTGTTGTCAAATAATTAATCTATAACATGGATTAGTAACGTTTGGCTAGGCAACTTTTTTCTTTTTAAGATATAGCATCAGTCCGAGATAAACCAGTATTGCAAAGGCGGCTCCGGCAATAAGGATAGCATAGTTTTTTTCCATGAGTAGTTCGCCGCCGAAGGTATATACGAAGATGTGAGGGAATCTAAAAACATAGGTCAGGATGATCCAGACTGGTAGTGATTCCTTGGAATAAAAACCTATCCAAGCGTAGGTGTCCTTGGGAAGAGGAAGCAGCATAAATAAGAAGTGGATGAAGACAGGATTCTTGGCAATGATCCTGTCTTCAATTTTTTTGATTCGTTCTTCTGAAAACATGAAATAAAGAGGTTTAGAGCCCAAACGGCGACCGATGATAAAGGCAATTGAGTTACCAATTGTTGCCCCAAGATCACATACAAGAGCACCTTTCAGTCCGCCCAGTATAAAACCGGCAGCAAGGTAGAAGGGCGTGCCGGGGATACAGGTTGACAGGGTCTGGACTATGATTAGGAAACAGAATACTCCCCATCCCCAAACCCCTTTTGATGCTATGAATTCTTGTAATGAATCTGTGTCATTGACAAAGGTAAGTATAGGTTGACCGATGAAGAAATACACTGCTATAAGAAATATTATTAAAAAGAGTGCAAATGCTATTCTTTTGATAGTTGTTTTTGACATAAGATGCTCCCAAATTTTCTTATAGATATATTATAAACATTTGAGATGGAAATTCCTATTTGCAAGCTCTCTTGTCATGGCACTTCGATTTATTGAAAGATAATCCGCGAGTTTCGTCCGTGACAGGGGAGTTTCTACATAGCGAATTTTAATGTTACAATACTTGATATGAGGGAAGTGCATATCGGGGATCATTGCATGATAGGTCCCGGTACTTTGATTACTAAAGATGACGTGGATAGGAGGTAACGAATGGGATCAGTTTCAAAGGTTTATTTTACAAGAAATATTACACCGGAGCAGGTTGTAAAGATGTATGACATTCTTGGAAAGAAACTTGAAGGCAAAATTGCAGTCAAGGTGCATTCCGGTGAGGAGGGAAACCAGAATTATCTTAAGCCATCGTTCTGGAAGCCTGTTGTTGAGCATGTGGGCGGAACTGTTGTGGAGTGCAACACTGCCTATGAGGGCGAACGAAACAGTACAGACAAACATACGAAGCTTATAAAGAAACATGGCTGGAATGACTATTTTGTAGTGGATCTTATGGATGCAGAAGGCCCGGATGCTGAGCTTCCTATAGCTCATGCAAATCATTTAAAGACTGATATTATTGGAAAAAATCTGCTGAACTACGATTCCATGCTTGTTCTTTCACATTTTAAAGGCCATCCCATGGGTGGATATGGTGGAGCGCTTAAGCAACTGTCCATAGGTTGCGCTTCGACTGCGGGAAAAGTCAACATTCATTCTGCAGGCAAGTACACTAAGACTGAAGAACAGGACGTGGTTTGGGGCGACCTTCCTCCTCAGGATGCTTTTCTTGAGTCTATGGCAGAAGCAGCATCAGCTGTAGTCGATCACTTCCATGGCAACATGGTATTCATCAATGTAATGAAGAATCTGTCTGTAGACTGTGACTGCTGCGCCATAGCAGAGGATCCGTGTATGGCTGATGTGGGGATTCTTGCATCTACAGATCCTATCGCAATTGACAGGGCGTGTATGGACCTGATCTACAAATCCGAGGATCCCGGAAAAGAGCATTTCCTCGAAAGAGTTCAGACTAGAAATGGAGAACATACTATTGATGCAGCTGCTGAAATGGGATTCGGTGTTAAAGAATATGAGCTTATAACTATATAAGTGTGTTGTAAGTTCTATGATACATCTAAAGTGAAAGATTTGTTTGCTGGCTGGCAAGAAACATTGATATATTCATGCCTTCAAAAGGTGATGGGAAGTATCTATGTAACTAATCCCGATGAACCGGTTTCTGCTTTGGCATATGTAGGGTGCTTTGGTTTTGTGGCGGGGGAACCGAACCGAGAACTCTTAGAGAACAAGCCTGAAGGTTTTGCAATAATTACCCCGCAGAATGAAGCATGGGCGGCTCTTATAGAAGAGGTATATCCCAGTGTCAGGAAAGTGACAAGAGATTTTGTTTCTTCTTTTACAGATAAGAAGCAGTATCTTGGCCTTGGCAGGGGAATAGTCATTTTGAAGGATGACAAAATTGTATCCGGGGCGTCTTCTTATACCAGATACAACGAAGGAATAGAAATAGAAGTTGATACTGTTGAATCCGAAAGAAGGAACCATCTTGCTACAGTTGCCTGTTCAGCACTTATACTCAGGTGTTTGAGTGAAAATCTTTATCCAAGTTGGGATGCGCAGAACATGAACTCAGTTCACTTAGCTGAAAAACTTGGGTACGAGTTTGACCATGAGTATGTAGCGTATGAAGTGGATAGGACAAGAAGAGTGCATTAATGTGCTACTCAGCCAGGATAACTTACTATGGGGTGAAAGTATTTGAAGTACGATATTGATAAAGAACTAAGAAGCGTATCAATTTTTCGGGGAACGGTAGTTGGTAACTTATATCCGCTAATAAATATTGGATATAAGCTTAAGAAATGTAAATCTGATCAATACGTTAATGTAAAGAAATATGTTACGCCGGGATTTAATGATGAGAAGCTTTCAACGTTGGTAATTGAGCCTAAAGAGTATACCGGAAATCTTCCGTGCATTCTTTTCTTTCATGGAGGCGGATTTCTACTGCGTGCATCTAAGGCACATTATCAAATTGCAAAGTGGTATGCTCAAATGGCAAATTGCAAAGTGGTATTGCCGGATTATCGATTATTACCCAAGTACAAATATCCAGTTGCAGTCGAAGATTGTTATAACACGTACTTGTGGCTACTTAAGAATGCTGAGAAGATAAATATCAACAACGATAGGATCATTTTTGCCGGCGATAGTGGAGGAGGCAATATTGCGGGGGCAGTTACTGCTATGCTGCGCGACAGAGGATGTTCTCTCCCTCAAGGAATGATGTTGATCTATCCCGTACTTGATAAAAGAATGATCACGGAATCTATGAAAAGATTTACAGATACGCCTATTTGGGATTCCCGTTGCATGAAGTGGTTTTGGGATATTTATCTTGAAGAGTATGATGCAAGTCAGGCAAACTATTTCTCGATTTCGGAGATGGAATCTCTTAGTTATTTTCCAAAAACATACGTTGAAGTTGCGGAATTTGATTGTCTTCGTGATGAGGGCATTGAATTTGCCAAGAGATTACAGGCAGAAGGAGTTTCTTCTGAGGTACATGTGGTTAATGGAGCTTGCCATGGCTATGAGTCAGCGCTTACAAGTTCAATTGTTAATAAATGTATGGACAGAAGAATAGATTGGATAAAGGCGATGCAGCATTCATGAACGAGACTGAATCTTCCAGACCGTCTTCTCATGATTTCAGGTATGAGAAAGGCAATTATATGTATCTCGATACATATGTTGGAGGAGAGGAATTTGCCGGAGAGGAAGCTGTTTGGAAGGAAGGACAGGCTGTATATGCCATGAATTATATGGGAAGGGTATTGGCTGACGGCTTTAGCGGTAACTTCCTGAAAGAAGCGCTAAGAGCAGCTGATACTACGATGCCCTACAGAGGGCCAGAGCTGTATGAATCTGGAGAATACACATATAGATGCAAGGTGACCGGTGATTTTAACTGGTTTCAAGGATATGAAGAAATCTATCAGAACGATCAAAAAGTATATGAGTGCGTATTTCATGGCGGATTGCTGAAATGAAGCGATAAGAAATTATATCGACATGTGATGATATAAAGAATATTAGCTTACAATATAATGATAATATTTTACGTCTGAATTATACATATTATTTATGTGACGTAGCTCATTTTTTGGCTTACGCCTGCAGTGCAGTTTTCTGTTAATGGACGTAGTGGTAATTGGTAATTGTGGGCAGTAATTACGCTTGGATAGAATTTTTTACTTATGATGGTTATAATATTGTCCTTATTTACGTAATATTTGAATCTTTTGAAATATAGGCGTAAGAAATAATATAGAGAGTTATGTCAAATGCTGAAAAATGACTAAATTGACGTAATGCCAGAGCAGGACTACGTCCTATTTTAAAAAAATCAAAATAATACGTAGAAAAGTTTCTTGGTACATAAAATCCGAATATAAAAATATAAGTGAAGAACAGAATCAAATTAGTGTATTTGACTCTGTTTTTTACTTATGTGGTACGATGTACAGAAGATATATTCATTGATATTAGTGAGTTGCCGAGGGAGAGCCGATTAATATGGATTTTTTATCTGACGAACAGAAAATATATGAATTATCCAGAATATGGAAGGATGCTGAGTATAATTTTGCATTTTGGGATAAGGTGACAATCGATTGGGACGAGGAATACAGAAAAGCTCTGCCGCTAGTGCTTGCAACGCAGGACACATATGAGTATTATCGGGAGCTTACTCGCTTTCTGGCTTTGCTCGGCGATGGACATACCGGTGTTACACCGCCCATGGAGATGATGCAGAGCGCAGAGTATTATTCAATGTTTCCGGTATATCTGGCCTGGTTTGAAAAAGATATCGTTATCGTGTGTGTTTCGGAAGAACTCAAGGAAGAAATCCCTTTATTCAGCGTAGTTAAAGCAATCGATGGAGTTGAGATTTCGCAATACATACAGAAAGAGTGTTATCCGTATATTTGGCACACCAATGAGGATGCCTGCGGAAATGATGTCATCAAAGAACTGCTATACGGCCGGGCCGAAAGCAAGGCTGTTTTTACGCTTGAAAAATATGACAATCGATTTGACGTAAAACTCAAAAGGCAGGATGCACTCGGAATAAAATGGAGTGCCTCTGGCTTTTTCGGCTCTAAATATATCGAAAGGCAGGTTATCCTGGACGATGAATCATGTAAACTTGATCAGTCCTCGCTGACACAGACATTATGCAGCATTATCCTTATATTTTTGATGAGAAGAGAGTCAGGGATTGGATTGAAAGAAACATGAACCGCTACCGCGAGAATGGTTTTGGCCTGTGGGCTGTATGTTTGAAAAAAACCGGAGAGATGATCGGAGACTGCGGATTGACACTCCAGAATATTGAAGGTAAAATGCTTCCCGAGATTGGTTATCACATACGTGCAGATCATCAGCACAAAGGGTATGCCAAGGAAGCGGCAGCTGCTGTTCGGGATTGGGCGTTTTCCAATACGGATTATCCATCACTGTATTCGTATTGCAAGTATACAAACATCGGGTCCTATAAGACTGCAGAATCGATAGGTATGCATTTTGAGAAGGAATATCCGGACGATGCTAATGAAATCACTCATGTTTCGGTAATCCACCGACCGGCAACCAGATGAGGAATTGGCCATTTTCTGCTGACAACAGAGCTTCTGCCTGTTATGGGTAAAGGGTCACGAATTGTTAATGTGGCTTCCGGAGCGCATAAAGCAGGAAAAATCCATTTTGATGATATTAACTTGACTAAAGGCTACAACGTGGTAAAGGCATATTCTCAGAGCAAGCTTGCTAATGTGCTGTTTACAAAGGAACTGGCCAAAAAGGGAGCAGTTGGTTAGACGGTAAGGAATGCTGAGATTCAGACTGTTTTCACTTCGATATAGTACATATGGAGGATGAAAAGAGATGAACTTTTTAAATAATAAGTATGGATATGCAAATGGTATAGGAATTTTGTTGATTGTAGCTGCTGGCGTTTTCGATATGCCCGGATATTTCAAAGGATTAATACAGGGATTTGGTTTCTGCTTGTTTTTTGTTACTTTATATTTGACATTCAAGCTTATGGGAAGTAAGAAAAACGAAGCAGAGAACGCTGAGGAATAAGTAGTCCTGGTGGCATGAGCTTCACCGTAGCTGATGGGTGTCTCTTTTTGTGTTTTAAAAAACAAATGATTTTCGATACACTTTTTGGCAGAGGATTGATTTACTTCCTAATAAATGATAATTTTTAGGCAGTAAATTAAAGAGGCAAAAAAAACCGAGAGGGTTGAAGCTGTCCTTATGGGAGCAATAGCTCCAGTATCGAAAGCTGATATTGCAGAAAAGCTCCCAGATGTAAGTGTAAAGACAATAGAACTGGTCCTTAGCAAAATGCTGAAAGAAGATAGGATTGAAAAGATAGGAACCTTCAAGGATGCCAGATATATGAAGAAAAGGTAAAGGAAAAACTTATGTTGGCAATAGATCAGGCTGGAAACAAGTTACTTGAATTTATATGTATTTCTGAGGAAAGAGCATCTTTGGATTATTCGCCGATAACAGTTTGTCTCCTTGTCGTAAAAATAGGAGATGATTATCTCATGGGATTTAATCATTGGAGAAAAGCGTGGGAAATATTTGGTGGCTGTCCAGAGTCTGGCGAGGATTTACGGACCACAATGATTCGTGAAGCAAAAGAGGAACTTGGGATAGAATGTGATCCGGAATGGTTGGGGCTTGCTCACTTTGAGATACAACCAGATTACTTTAGCGATAAAATCCGCGAAGAGTACGGCGCTATTTATGGAGTATCTTTAGGAAAAGAATATCTGTCGCAAATCGAAGAAATGCGAATCGATAGAGAAGAAATTGAAAAAATAAAGCTATTAAGAGATATTACTTCTGGTGAAATCAGGGAGCTGGATAGAAAGTTAACTGAGTTTTATTTATAATGGTAGCCGTTTTTCACAGTTCATTATCTGTGAAAATGGCTATTTTTCAACGCTTTCAAATGTCTCATCCAAAGGATTAAAGCGGAGGACTCTCAGCTGCCAAGTGAGTTTACTAATATGTTTAAGAAGATGAATGGATGGGACGTAGATAATACCTGAAAGATGAGGCATATATAGTATGAGCTCCATTGAAATCAAGAAGATAGGAATAACAAAGTTAGATACAGAAGCAGTTGTAAATGCGGCTAACACAGGACTTTGGGAAGGCGGAGGAAAACTTGATAAGCGTATGGAGGTACGGCCTCGTCATCTGGAAGGAATGAAAAAGCTGAGCGAGCATATCATCAGTGCCGGTGGGCTGCTGGATGATAATGGAAAGATGAAAGGATCTGCCCTTATCATGGACTTCGAGAGCCGGAAGGAGCTTGATGATTATATTGCTAACGAACCTTATGTTGTTGAAGAGGTCTGGGAGAAGATTGAGATTGAGCCAATAAATGTTGTTATTGCAAACAGCCTCGATAAATAAAGGAATTGTAACGAATATGAATAGTTCCAATAGTATTTTTTCATTAGGAGCAGATGGTTGTAATGGAGGATGGATCGTTGCTGTCCTTGGAAGTAATCTCAGAATAGAAAGATTTTCTTCCATTGGTGAGATCCTGAAAGCATATCCGGATTATAGTGCGTTTTTGATAGATATGGTCATTGGGCTGCGATAAAGAAGGAAGAGAAAAAAGGCAGAGAGTGGGAAGCAGATTATCTTGAAGGTGCTTTAAACGAGGCATCTGAGCTCATTGAAAAAGCTAAGGAACGTAAAGGATTTAAGAGCAAATGAGTAAACATAAGATGGTTGATGGCAAGCTCCTTCAGATGAATAAACGCTATAAGAATCTGAAGAACCGCCAGAAGGACAAGATTGCAGGTTGGATGTATGAGGCTTATAAGAAGCAGATGAGTGAAGGTCTTAGTAATGATGAAGCGTTTGCTCTTGTCATGGATAAGATAAATGAGGCTCAGATCTGGGTGCCTGAATATGAAGTAGAGCAGAAATATAATTCCATGAAAAAACGTTTCAAGGATAGAATGGCTGCTGAAAGTATTCCTCAGCACATATATCAGATGGAAGCGATACTAGATACAGCACAACTTAAGATGGATGCTCTTGAACAGAGGATTGCAGATTATAAGGAATATCAGGCAAAGATTCAGGAATTGGAATCCTATTATACAAGCCAGCAGTGGAAAGATGACTTTGCTATGGATGAAGAGGGCAAGTTCCCTAAGAAGCTTAAAAAGGGTGTGCTTTCGGAGGATGGCATTTACAATATGCTTGAGAGAAACAAGGAGATAATGAAGATACTGGATGGATTTGATAGTTAAACATTTTAACGAGCTCAGCACCACAGAGCTTTATGAGATATTAAAGACAAGGTTCGAAATATTTGTCACAGAGCAGGAATGTATTTATCAGGATTTGGATGATAAGGATCAGGATGCGATACATGTATTTGGCTATAACGATTCCGGGAGAGTCGCAGGGTGTCTGCGGGTATTTTGGAAAGACCATGATAAAGATTCTGGTATAGCTCAGATAGGAAGAGCCGTTACTCTGGAGCATGGTAAAGGTATCGGAGGTCAGATTCTCCATGAGGGTGTAAAGATAGCTACTGAGCAGCTTAAGGCTAAGATGATATATCTTGAAGCGCAGGAGTACGCTACCGGTTATTATGCGAAAGAGGGCTTTGAAGTTGTATCTGAGCCGTTTATGGAAGATGGGATTCCTCATGTGAAGATGGAGAAAGAATTGTGATAAAAAAATTTAAAGAGCCGGGTGGACTATACCTGACTAAGATAATTGGACAGGACAGACTTGCTTTTGCAATGACAGACACTTCGGATTTTATTGATTCCGATCATCGTAATAGGAGTTATGGAAGACAGCTAATGGAACGTTGGGAGCGGGATATGAACAACCGATGGAAATGATCATGATAAAGGCGGTTTAAAATGGCAGTGATTAGAGCAGCAAAAGAGACGGATTTTGATTCTGTAAAAGACATAACGCAAACAACAATATGGTCAGTTTACCCCAAGTACTATCCGAGCGGAGCAGTACAGTTTTTCAGCAACCACCATTCAGATGACAGAATCAGAGCGGATATTGTTGCCGGAATAGTATTTCTGATCGAAGTAGATGGCACTGCAATTGGAACAGTAACAGTGGCAGATAATGAGATAAACAGGCTATTTGTTCTTCCTGATTTTCAACGTAAGGGATATGGCAGAGAACTGATGGATTTTGCAGAGGAAATAATAAGAAAGAAGCATGACCATATTATTCTTGATGCCTCACTACCAGCAAAACAGATATATCTCAAACGTGGTTATGTAACCGCAAAATACAACATGATTGAGACAGAAAACGGGGATTATCTGTGCTATGACGTTATGGAGAAACATCTGTGAT
The DNA here is from genome assembly GCF_947169445.1 of uncultured Butyrivibrio sp. Taxonomy (GTDB): domain Bacteria; phylum Bacillota; class Clostridia; order Lachnospirales; family Lachnospiraceae; genus Butyrivibrio. The sequence goes on from NZ_CAMVPU010000028.1 coordinate 28,332, forward strand.
GGATATCAGATCAAGTATTGCTGAAACAAGAAAAGAATTTGAAAAAAGCTTTGCTACAGGAGACTTTTACAATAAGCAGACACAGGATTCTGAACATCTGGAGAGAATTTCAGTTTAAAATGGTCGTTGTTTGCTTCACAGACTATGTATAATCTGCATAATAATTCATCCGGGCGCATTGCCCGGATATTTTTTCTGATAGCATATATACGCTTGCGTATATATAATTCTAAGTATATAATGAAATCAGAAGGAGGATGCGATTATGTACATTAAGCAATATCTTGAAGACAACAGTATATCTATATATAAAGTGGCGAATAGCGCTCTGGTTGCTTATCCTACGGTCTTTAACATTGTTAATGGGAAGGTGGATATCCTTAACTGCGCTCTTGGCGTTGTGAAAAAGATAGCTGATGCTCTTAACCTCACAATAGATGAGCTTCTTACGCTGTGCGATAAGAATCATTCCTTCAACCTTTTCAGAAGTGAGCAGTGTCATCTAGTAAATCGTATTGGTGAGATAGATTACGTGATCGACCTTTTGGAAAAGAAAAAAATAGATTATTACTGGAAATTGGATATGAAAGCAGAAGCTTTTTATCTTCTTGCAATGCTTGATTATCTGAGCAAGCGGAACGACCTTCCAAAGTGCACTGAGTACGAGGAAATCAGGAGGTATAAGTTGGAAAAGCCGGTCTTTCCCGCTGATACAGAGTTATCAGAAATGCTTTTGGGAAAAGATGCGCAACAAGAAGCTTTGAATCACGCAATTCCCGAGTTCCTTAATTTTAATATAGTAGAATGCGAGATTATAAATGGATAAGGTTTTATTTACGAAAGATAATATAGACAATCTGCTGTTCCAACTTGCTAAAGAGTATAAAAAGATCAATAGAAAGAACACACCTGCAGAAATTGTTATTATAGGCGGAGCTGCTATAGTGTCAAAATATGGGTTTCGAGCTTCTACTACGGATATCGATAGTTTGATCTTTGCCTCTTCTTCAATGAAGGATGCTATAAATACCGTAGGCGACAAAAATGGATTGCCAACAGGTTGGATTAATGAGGAATTCAGGAAAACAAGTTCATACACTGAAAAGATCAGGCAGTATTCTAAGCATTATAAGCTGTTTGCCAATATCCTGGAAGCGAGGATGCTTCCTTCCGAGTACGATGTAGCAATGAAACTTGCGTCATTAAGACCGTACAAGTATGATATGTCAGATGCTGTCGGCATCATAAAGTCAGAGAATATTACAAGAGAGCAGATAGAGAAAGCAGTTGTAGATTTTTATGGAGGATTCGATAATCTTTCGCATCCTGAAGAAGCAAAGAAACTACTTGAGAGTATCTTTACTGCACATAACCTGGATGAGCTATATGACAGTACCAGAACATCAGAATCGGATAACCGGGTAATTCTCAAGGATATCGATGATAATTATCCGAAGCTTCTTAATGAAGGTAATTTGGCAAGTGTGCTAGAGGCTGCAAAAAGGAAGAAAGACAGTAAATAGTAATACTCTTATTACAACAAATGGATTGATGTAAAATGAGTATAGTGTTTTCTTAGATAACGTAGAAACGTTAGATGGTTTATTTGGGCAATGCGATAACCAGCCATGAAAGTAGAAATTATGTGTTTTTGGCTGATTATAACAGAAAGCGGATAAGATAAAGACATGGTTGACCCAGTAAATGACCCAGTAACTGACTGAGATTGGATCTGGGATAATATCAATTGTATTGGCACTCCTCATTCTGCTTGTAGGAATGTTTACTCCAATCAGCATAGGAATTAGTATTATTGGTGCAATTATTATGGGTGGATTAGGCGCATTTTTCATCTTCAAAGACAAGAAGGAAAAAGAAACGTGGACTAGCTGAAAACCGCCTATTTATGGGAATGCACCATAGTGGTAACATGGATTTTTAAGGTGGTGCTTGTAATCTTTACTGCTGCAAGAGATACTAAAGTCAAATCTGCAGATAAAAAACAAATATGGAAGGAGCGGATTTGACATGGTCGAATTTGGCGAACAACTTAGAAGAGCGAGAGAAGCAAAAGGGATGACGCAACAATCTCTAGCAGAACAATTATATGTGACGAGACAGTCTGTTTCTCGATGGGAATGTGGAGACAGATATCCTGATCTTCTTACTACAAAGAAAATATCTCAAATTCTGGAAGTGAGCCTGGACGACCTATTATCCGGAAAAGAAATGACAAAAGTAGTAGAGAGGAATCCAGTAGTTGAGAATAAGGCAGTAAACAACATAATGATAGTTCTTTATGCAGCTGTTGTATTTTCCTATTTAATAGCAGGTGTTGGCGTTGTAGTAAGAGTGCTGGCATCAGAATCATTCCAATTGGTACCGTTTCAAATATGTCAATTCATTGGAATTACAGTATCTATAGCAGCCTTTATTTACGGCTTGATATGTGTAGTAAGTGGAACGCTTTCGCCGAAGAGGATGGGAGCGGTTTTGATAGCTTATTTTTTGGCTTCCTTCATTACGGATGTAGATAAGATAATCGAGGGAATAGTGTTAAATGAAGGCAGTCCATCAACACTCAGAACGTGGATGGCAATTACTATTTTGACAATTGCATTTGTGTTACCTATGGTCTGGGGAGCAATGTCAGCGTTTTTCTTCTTTATTCGTAACCAGAACAGGAAAATATGGGCGATTTCGATAGCTATTGTATCAATTTGGGGTATTTGCCAGGCTATTTACGCACTTTATATATCAGTAGTATTAACAAAACTCTCTGTTAATAATACAATAACACTTCCGCTTTTGGAGGCAGAAAATCAGTATGCAAAGGCAGTGTTATTGATTGCAATTTATATGTTGTTACTTTATCAGACATATACTTTATACCAAAAGAGAGTGTTTGCTACGGAGATTGCTCGGGGAGCTGCTATTTAATAATCTGCGAGCATTTCCATGTTCAAATTAGTAGTGATAAAAGGTTGAATTTTTATTCTCTTTTTCATGTAAAATGAGCTATTTTTGAATGGCGCAGAAAAAGCATATCGTCGATTATACCGGAATATATTCTTCCCAAACTTGCACTAAATGCAAGTCTAAAGTGGTAGCATTATTTGGCCACATTATTGCATGACTGGTATATCAGCTCTGCCAGGTCCCTGGTGGGGGTGTCAAAACCACTTTGTATCCAGACACGCAGTACATTAAGGCTTCCGTACATAACGAAAGTGAAGAGGTAGTCTGCATTTTTGTTATCCAGGATTTCAGGCACTGCAGCCTTTACATTATTTGCAATTGTTTCGATTATAGTTTTCTGAAAATCTTCGGAATCCTGCTGGCACAGCAGGATTCCGAAGGTTTCTTTATTTTCTTTTACATATTCAAGGAAAGCTTCAATAGATTCAGTGGTGTTGAAGCTTCCACTAAGGTTTTCCAAAGCCTTCAAAGTGTTTTCCATAACTTCGTTTTCTACATCTGAAAGAAGCTCAAACTGATCCTGATAGTGAAGGTAAAAGGTTGAGCGACTCATCTCGGAAAGATCACATATTTCCTTGATAGTGATCTTTGAAATTGGCTTTTCCTGCATCAATTCCATAAGGGATTCCCTAAGGATCCTCTTGGTAACTAGGATACGTCTGTTGTTTTTGGCTGCCATATATGTCCTCCTCACTTTATGAAAAGTTTAGATTTTTAACAGTACACGGGATTTTTGAAACACTCTAAACTGTACATTTTGGAATAAATGTGTATTAAACACTACGTATATAAAAATATTGTAAGTTGTAAACAATACACGATGTCTATATTATACCCTTAAAGAGAAACGGAAACAAGCACCGGATAGTGAAGAGGAAATAATCATGAAAATGAAAAAGATTTCAAAGGTAAAGATAGCACTGATCACTCTTACAGCAATTGTAGCACTGGTAGTTGTAAAGGTACTTACTGCACAGTTTTTATACACAGAAATGGGATATAGCCCGGTAGAAACGCAGCAGGAATTTAGAAATGCACTTTCGGTTAGCCCGTTCACTGCCACAGCTTTTAATAACGGTTACACCTATGAATATGAAGGCAAACAGATTGGCAGCATTGAAGATCTTGAGAAACTTTACATAGAAAAAGGTGCCACGGAGATGTACGTCCGTATCGCAACGAAACGCCATGTGACTTCCGAAGACATCACAGACGGCGAGATTGACACAAACGCCAACGTTCATACCTTTGACCAGGCCATTGAACTGTGTAAACTTGCAGCCAAGTTAAATATCCCCATCAATCCGGAAGTGATGTGTGCCTACACCTACATGGATATGGAGAAGCAGCAGGCGCCAAGATTTGATGAATATCCTGAACTTTATGCCCTGCAGAACGGTAAGGAGTGGAGCGAACTTTCACTAGAAGAGATCAACGTAGTCCTAAAGGCCTACGGCAAATTTCTGGCAAAAGAAATATTGCAGACCGGATGCACAGTGGAGAACTGGAACCTTGGTAACGAAGCAAACTTTGGCTTTGCAGGAGTCAGCCTTGGGCTGGAGACAGCAGTAAACCCGAAGCTTGCAAATCAGCCAGATTTCATGAGATATCTTTTACCTCTGTTTAATCCATCATGGCTTGAGAACAATATCTGGAAGTATAACGCAAAAGAGTTCGCAGCAGTCAGGGAAGGAATTCTTGAAGCCTATGACGAGCTTGGAATTGATAAGACAAACGTTAAGTTCTCAACTCATATAGCAACGGTTGTAATGACTCCGGGGGCAAGTGCAAGATACTTCAACTGCATGAAAAAGAATGGGTATGCCATGGATACAGCAGGAATCAGCTTTTATCCAAGCGCTCCGTCCATGTATGCTGATTCGATGATTCTTTTTAAGAAGACAGTAATGGCAATAAACAACAAGTGTGGACTTCCTGTTTTTGTAGGAGAGTTCTCATATCCTTCAGGCGAGATGTCAGGTGCATTTGCCGGCTGGAACAAAGTTGTAAAAGGCTATCCCAACACAGAAGAGGGACAGGCAAATATGTTCAGAGATGTTACCGACTGGGGCAAGACCCACGGCGTCATTGGTGTACGTTACTGGGCGGCGGATTATGAAGACTGGGGGACCATGGGGCTGTTTAGGTTCGAGAATAAGCATGGCATTCCCAAGACCGGACTAGTCATGGATTTAGGAAAATGATCCCCCGGGACGGGGTTAATGGATCATTCAGGATTTGAGAAAAGAGGTATAGATCATGAGCAATGAAATGAAAAATAAGAAAAGACCTGTGGTTTTTATGACAGGAGCAGGCGGAGGAATGGGCTCTGAGAGCTTTAAGCAGATGCTCCCGGATATAGGAAAAAAATATGACCTTATAGTTTTTGACAGGGATACAGAAAAAAATCATGACTTTTTTGACCCTTATAAGGGAACAAAGGGACTAACAATAGTATATGGGGATCTACTTAATAAAGACGATGTGGAAAAGTGCGTTGAAATGTCGGACATAGTTCTTCATATAGCAGCATTGGTTTCACCTCAGGCAGATTACCATCCTGACAAAGCCATGAAGACAAATTATGGATCGGTAGTGAACCTTACAGAGGCTATTAAAAAATGTGGCAAGAAAGATACCTATAAGTTTGTTTATATCGGAACAGTAGCAGAAACAGGAGACCGCATGCCACCCATTCACTGGGGAAGAGTCGGAGACCCAATAAAGCCCAGCGTGTTTGACTATTATGCGGTATCTAAGATTGCAGCAGAGCGCCATGTTATCGAGAGCGGGCTTAAGTATTGGGTATCTCTTCGTCAGACAGGTATCATGGGACCTGCCATGGCAAAGATCAGAGACGCCATCCAGTTCCACAACTGCATTTATAACGTACTTGAATATGCTTCAGACAGAGACAGTGGAAGAGCAATGAGAAATCTTGTAGCCTTTGATGCTGATGGAAGTCTTGATGAAAGCTTCTGGGGACACATCTATAACATCGGTGGCGGAGAGAGCTGTCGTGTCAGCACACTTGATATGTACAAAGCTATGTATGGGGAGTTGGGATTTAAGAGCCTTGACCCGGTAATTGATCCCAAGATGTATGCCACAAGAAACTTTCACGGTCAGTATTATCTGGATTCAGGTAAGCTCGAGAATTATTTACACTTCAGAAGTGACTCCATGCAATACTTCTATGACGCATATCTTAAGGAACTTGGCGGAGCAAAGACTGCAGGAAAGATCATCACCAAGTTCCCTGGCGGACAAAAGCTCATGGGCACCATCATCAAAGGTACCTTCAAGAAACTCCTCGATACAGAGCATGGCACCAAGCACTGGCTTGATAACAATATGGAAGATCACATCGATGCTTACTGGGGAAGCAAAAAGGCCTGGGAAGCACTTCCTGAAAAGGTCAGTGAGATGGAAGAGTTTACCGACTGGGATAAGGTGGTCCACATCGACCATGGCTATGATGAGAGTAAGCCTGAATCAGAGCTGACGCTGGAAGATATGAAAGGAGCTGCAAAGTTCAGGGGCGGTACCTGCGACTCTACAGAAATGAAGACAGGAGATTGGAAGACTCCTCTTGAGTTTACCTGCCAGTTCGGGCATCACTTCAAAGGAAGCCCAAGACTGATCCTTGAGGGCGGACACTGGTGCGACGAGTGCGAGAGAAAGTCCTGGAACTATGGAATGAGAGCTAGGAAGGACAAGTTCTTTGCTCAGGTTTGGAATCCTCTTCATGATGAGGACGAGATCCGCGAGTATCCAAAGACAGTAAGCGAGTTGGAGGTATGAGGGGAAAGTAATTTCTGCTGGAATACAATAACAAGTTGGGAGAAGAACGGGTGGTTACAAGGATTAACAGGATTTTTGAAAAGCCTCTTTTATCCTCCAGGATAAAGAGTGAAGATACTACAGGAAGCGAGCGGATACTGGGATATCTGCTCGCTCCTTCAGGCGCGCTACTTTTAAACGGCATTCTGGCAACCTATTTGAATGTCTTTTACACGGATGTTCTGAAGCTGACAACTGTCTGGGGAGGTGTTTTCCTGGCAGTTTTTCCGATCATATCAAGGGTGCTGAGTGCATTTATAAATCTGTTTATCGGAAGGGCCATAGACAGAACCCGGACAAAGGAAGGCAAGGCGAGACCATGGCTTCTTTTGTCGGCGCCATTGATACTGATAAGCGGAGTACTGCTATGCATAGTTCCAAGCAGTAATCAGACCATTCAGATAGCATGGGTGATCTTTACATTTAACCTATATTACGGTCTGGCATTTAATCTTTTTAATATGAGTCACAGTCTGATGGTTCCCCTGTCAACGCGAAATATTAAACAGAGGGGGAGCCTTTCTGTGCTGAATAACGTGGCGTCAACCATGATGACAGGTATCCTGGGAGCGCTCTTTTTCCCGGCTGTTATCCTGCCAGTGATCGGAGTAAATCAAAAGCTCTGGCTTATTACCATTTCAACCTTATCAATTCTGGCATTCCCGCTCATTATCATGGAGTATTACTTTACAAGGGAACGCATTACGCTGGAGGATTCGGGGAACACAAAGAAAGAGGCAGTGGGCAGCAAAAAGCAGCTGAAAGCTATCTTTTCGGACAAGTACAGTATTCTGATCTTTGCATACTTTACGATTAATCTTATAGCAGCGCAGATTAAGAACACTTCGCTTGTCTATTATTGCAACAACGTTCTGGGAGCCTACAATGATGGCTATACACAGACGCTGGTTTCGGTTGTAGGTGGGCTTCCGATGGGAATAGGGCTATTTGCCGTCTGGCCGATTGCAAATAAGTTTGGAAAAAAGAATACGACGGTTTTAGGATTCATCCTTCTCTCAATAGGAAGTATTATCTGTTTTATAGCGCCAAAGAGCCTTCCGATCGTTCTTGGAGGACAGTTCATAAAGAATATTGGCGCACTGCCTTCAGCTTATGTTTTTATGGCTCTTTTTGCTGATGTGCTGGATCATCTTGAGTGGAAGAATGGCTTTAGATGTGATGGAATGGCTATGTCGGTATATTCTATCATCACTACGATTTCAGCCGGGATTGCTACAGGAGTCTTTAACTTGGGCCTGAGCACTACAGGATATGTGGCGCCTTCCTTTGATGCTGTTACGGGAATGACTACTTCTGTTATTCAGAATGCCGCGACCCAGAATGTGATTACATTTTTCTTTGTGGGTCTTGAGGCCATAACAGGAATAATCTGTGCACTGCTCCTTGTCGGCCTGAACGTTGAAAGAGATATACATAAGGAGCAGGAGGAGATCCTTTTAAGAAAAGCTGCAGAATCATGTTGCTAAGAGTCAGGTCAGTAAGGTGACTGCTTAGGATATGCTCTTTCTATACTCCTTGGGTGTCATCCCATATTTCTTTTTAAAAACATTCTGGAAATAACTCTGGGAAGAAAAACACAGATATTCACTGATCTCACTTATGGAGCGATCAGAGTAGTGGAGGAGGCTTCTGGCTTCCTCCAGTTTTTTTCTCATGATAAAAGAGCTGATGTTAAAGCCCAGTTCTCTCTTGAATTTCTTCGAGAGGGTGCTTCGCTCCATGCCAAGGTGATCAGCAATCGTGCTTGCAATAATATTTTAGATGCGACTGGTGCGCGCAAAGAGTCGCGAGCGACTCTTTGTTCGAATGATAGGATGGATTTAGATGATTCAATGCTTCAATATGGCTTTTTATTTTGTCTGAAAACATGTATGATTATTATGAGTTGTCAGAAATGATGATTTTGGAGGAGCTGGGTATGATAATCGGATTTGTTATCTGGAGTTTTTGTGCTGTCTTATTCTTCATAGTGGGCGTTGTGGATTTAAAATCTGCTAAACCGGTGGGATTTTTTACCGGGGTCAAGCCACCAAAAATCACCGATGTAAAGAAATATAATAAAGCCGTTGCGTTGTTGTGGTTTATCACAGGGATTGTGTTTGAGCTGATTGGATTGCCATTCCTTTTTTTGAAGCAAAACTCCCCAGCATTTGTATTTATGATGCTTGCAACAGTTGCCTTAGTAATTGTCATGATGGTGGTGTATCTGAGCATTTCAAGGAAGTATGAGGAGAAATCTTCCAAAGGATATAGATAGAATAATATCCAAGGCAATGGATCTGACTGACAGAGGAAAGACTTACAATGAGATTGCAAAGAAACTGAAGATTTCAGAAGAACTGGCAGAGAGCATCTGCAGAATGTATCTGACCCATCCCGGAGTTGATGTGGCGGGGATTATGAGTAAACTAAGGAAAAGGTTCTCGCTGATCAGCGTAACTGGAACTCCATGAAAGAGAGCGCAGCACTTGAAGCACTTGGTCCTGCAGAGGAAGGTGGAAGCATTTATCCTGTTCTGTATAATGGCCTCTTGGAAAACAGCACCAAGACAAGATGCTATTTTATTGCAAAAGAGTTTGCAGCCTTCAAAGGTGTGGATTTTGCAATGCCGACCAAGGGTGTTACCGGCATGTACATTGATAACCAGGGAACAGGAGAAATCTACGGATCACTTTACGTTTCTGAGAGCTGGGAGTCCGGGTATGACTGCAAGGTATCCATCTACAGAATCGGTGAGTTGGAAGGCAGCGTGGAAGAAGCTGGTGATGAAAAGCTTTCATTTGCTTCATATGACGATAATGTCAAAGGAACAATTACTTATGGCTGGGATGGAGCGACATTTGAAGTTACAGAAGTGAATGGCGGTGCCATTGTCAGCGTTGGCGATGTATATGAGTTCACATTTGTGTTCTGATAGAAAAGGTGAGAGATGATAAAAGATTACTGTGTTATGTTTGACATGGACGGCGTTATCTTCGACTCGGAGAGAGCCTGCCTTGATACATGGGCAGAGGTAGCAGCCGGATATGGACTTGAGAATATCAGAGAAGTTTTCAACAGATGTATCGGGACAAATAAAAATCAGACCCGACAGATTGTCAAGGATGCTTACGCTGCAACCTGCGGAGAAGGTATCGCTGATAAACTTCTTTCCGAGAGCAGCAGACTCTTTCATGAAAAATATGATGGCGGTAAGTTGCCGATCAAGGCTGGCGTAAAAGAAATCTTGGAATATCTTAAGGCTGAAAATGTCAGATGCGCTGTCGCATCATCAACAAGAAAGGCTGTAGTCGAAGCTGAGCTTCGTGATGCTGGTATCATCAATTATTTTGAAGAACTTGTCGGAGGTGATGCAGTAAAGATATCTAAACCGGATCCGGAAATATATCTGATTGCCTGCGACACCATGAAGGTCAATCCTGCAGATGCTTTTGCAATTGAAGATTCATATAACGGCATCAGGTCAGCCTATGCTGCAGGCATGAGACCAATCATGGTGCCGGACATGATCCCTGCAGATGATGAAATGAGAAAACTGTCAGAGGTTGTGTGCGCGGATCTTCTGAAGGTAATTGAATACTTTAATAGCGTTTGATGACGTTGGGAATGATTCGGGGCAGATACACTTAGGTGTACGGCCCCGTTTTTTTATTTACGGCATCATAGTGAGTGCTGTCCCTGGATAAAATGCGATACCAGACTGCATAACACATATGGGAGCATCCATGTAATTGATGGAGTATCAGTAAAGATCCCGGCGAATACTACTACCGCAATAGTGGGACCATCAGGCGGCGGCAAGACCACTCTTACCAATCTTATGGCAAGATTCTGGGATGTTGGTTCAGGCGAAGTTCTTCTTGGAGGCAGAAATGTTAAGGATTACAGCTTTGACTGTCTTATGAAGAATTTCAGTTTTGTTAGTATACAATACAGACATTGACTATGCATTTCATGTAAAATAATAAGAAGATGTACATAACAGATTAAGAATCTGTTCAATCAAAGAATCAATCATAGCGTTGTAATTCTCTTTGATAAAGACATTCTTTGTAGCAAGGATGATGGCTATGAGCTTCATGTAATTGCAGGATAACGAGCACATGGCGAGTGGAACATTATGTCAGAATATAAACAACTTCACAAAATATCGGAGGATATCTTATGAATTCCAATAAGCTGGCAGTAATCTTGCCCGGAACCGGGTATACCAAGGACAAGCCTCTTCTTTACTATGCAATAACTATAGCAAAGAAGAAGGGCTACGATATTGTAAACGTTGATTACGACAAGTTTTTTGAAGGGGTAAACTACCGTAACAAGGATGAGATGGACGCAGTGACAGGTAAGGCCTATCAGTATGCTGCTGGGAGGCTTGACAAGATTGACTTTGGCAAGTATGAGACAGTTGTATTTATTGGGAAAAGCTTTGGTACAATAGTTGGAACTACCTATGCTTCTGAGCATGATCTTACTCTTAAGCAGGTGTGGTATACACCGGTGATGGAGGCCTATGAAAAGGCTACCGGAAGTATTGTAGCCTTCATGGGAGATAAGGACCCGATAGCAGATGTAGAGGATGCTCTTTCCAAGGCAAAAGAAAAAGAGATTCCCCTTCACGTTTATCCCAATGCCAACCATTCCCTTGCTACAGGAGATGCTCTGACAGACATAGATACGCTTAAAGTCGTGATGACTATCACAAATGAATTTATTTAGTGAGTTTGATTTATTGGAATGTCTTTTTGAGAAAAGTTATCAACTGCGCATATTTTAGGGCTTTTCAGATTGTGATAAGCTTAAGAAGCAAACAAATGTGGGAGGAATGAATTCTGCATTTGTTTGTTTTGCATTTAGAAAAGAAAAAAGCGAATAGGAGATGATTTTTATGAAGAATTGGCATCATGTTGTGTGGTTTTTAGGTGGAGTCCTTTTTGGAACGGCAGGTGTAAAGTATCTATAGAGGACTTGTAAGTCTGTTTAAGAACAAAAAGCTTGAGGTGTCGGTTCTTGATGCTACGGCTATAACGGTATCTCTTTTGACCGGAGATTATCAGACTGCTTCCTCGGTCATGTTCCTTCTTGGAGTCGGAGATCTGCTTGAGGAATGGACTCATAAAAAATCGGTGGATGACCTGGCCAGAAGCATGGCCATTAAATCGGACAGAGTCTGGCTTAAGAAGGACGGTGTTGAAGTACAGGTGCCCATGGAATTGCTTCTGATATAGATGGTCAGAAGGTTGTCATCGGTAGCTGGCACTTTGTCATGGAGGACGAGAAGTGTGTGATCCCTGAAGGCGAGCAGGATAAGCTGGATGGCATTTCAAAACAGTATTCGCGGCTGTTCCTGGCCATAGGCGGAAGGCTGTCAGCTGTGATATGCCTGGAGGATCCGCTCAGACCTGAAGCTCCTGATGTTATTAAAAAACTTCATGAAGTCGGATTTAAGAATATTGTCATGATGACCGGGGATTCAAAGCATATCGCCAAAAGAGTTGCTAAAGATGTTGGTGTTGATTCATATTATGCTGAGGTCCTTCCTGAGGAAAAAGCCGGATTCATTCAGCAGGAGAAGGCAAAAGGACATACAGTCGTAATGATCGGCGATGGAATAAATGATTCTCCGGCACTTTCAGAAGCAGACTGCGGGATCGCAATCAGTGAGGGCGCTCAGCTTGCCCGCCAGATCGCGGATGTAATGATATCAGAGGACGATCTGTATAAGCTTATTACTCTGAAAGAACTCATTGGCCTTCTGATGAAGAGAATCCATTTCAATTATCGTTTTGTTGTTGGATTTAATCTGGGGCTAATAGCTCTTGGGCTGTTGGGAACCATAGCGCCTGCCACAAGTGCTACATTGCACAACGGTTCTACAATAGCCTTGGGACTTCATAGCATGACTAATCTTAAGAGAGATGCAGATAGAGAGGGATTAGAATGAAGTGTCATAAGTTTTTTGCATGGGCAACAGTAATATGTTTTCTGCTCACAATGTATACCGGATATAAGAAACAATAATAAAGAAGTCGGAAAGTACGATATTACATAATACTTTCCGGCTTTTTTGTTGTATGAATAATATGTCTGAAGATGCGGGAATACTCTTGAAAAAGCGGTTAGCGAGTACTAGCATAATATTTGGACAGTTTACTGATAATGCTTTTCAAAATAAGTATGACGCATCAGAATAGGTTGATAACCGAACAGATAGGATAAAAAGGAAAGATAAACCTATGTCAGACAGAAAATATTTGTATACGGAAAGGGCGCACTATATGTGTCCGAATATGCACTTTGGCATCGTAGCCGAGATTGAGGCTGAGTTTGATGAGAACAGGATCATCGAGAGCATAGATGTTCTCAAGTCAGCTCATCCGCTTATGAGAAGTCTGATCGCCGAGGAGCAGGGAAGTTCCAGGGTATATTATGAGGAGCAATCGGAGCTTGAAATCCAGGTAACGATAAAAAAAGCAAACGACAACTGGCAGACTGATTATGAGACAGTATCCTCAGCCGGGTGGAACGTTCAAAAAGAAGCATTGCTTAAGGTCTTTGCTTATCCTTCCGAGAGCGGTACGAGGATTCTTTTTATAACTCATCATCTTCTTTGCGACGGAAGAGGACTTCTTCAGCTGGTGCAAGAGTTTGCGGATCTTTATGCGAACGATGTGAAGCCGCATCCGGTTGATGAGAAGCTTATGGAAAGTCTTAATGACCTTCCTGGCGGCAGCGATCTTGGATTTGTCAGCAAGTTGCTCATCAAGGATGCCAATAGGAAATGGCACAAAGAAGGGCACAAGGTCAGCTACGAAGAGTATCTTAAGTTTGAACGTGATCATGATTCGAAACAGAATATTAAGCGCGAAATAAAGAATATTGACGAAGAAGAGCTTGATACTCTCCTTGATCTGTGCAGGGGAAATGGGGTATCAATCAATGACTATCTTGTTGCAAAGATGATGATTGATGAGGGTACGGATAAGGTGGTCATAGCTTCTGACATAAGGAATAAGATCAAAAACTATAAGGAAGGTGCTCTTGGAAACTATGCTACTGCCTTCGGAGTGGTGGTTACGAAGAAATGTTCAGAGATCTTTGAACTTGCCAAGGCTGTAGATCATGAAGTCAGGAGCATTATAAGTAAGCCTGATAAGGAAATGCTTGTTCTTTCGTGTTATTTCAATATGGATCCCGAGCTACTCGATTCCATAGCTATATCGACAATTGGGAATTTTGAGAGCAAGGCCGGCAGATTTGTCGGCAGCAAGATGTTCGGCTATGAAAAGCGTGACGGACATTGTATCACCAACCTTGGCAGGGTAGAGAGTAGCGTCATAAGCGAGGCCATATTTATTCCGCCTGCGTCTCCCGCAAACAGGAAGGCGTGGGGCGTTCTGACGATAAACAAGAAGATGAGGCTATGTTCGATACATTCAATGTAAATATGTAATGATAATCGGCAATTATACAGAAGGAATAAATGACATCAGGAGGAGGACATAATGACAGAAAAAGAGTTATGGGCAGAGTTTTGCTCAAAGAAGAATATTGATATAAACACGCCATACGAGGTATGGGGCTTTGGAGGCATTGAAGACGGCGATACTGACAAGCTTGCTGAATTGGTTTTACAGGGAAAAAAGTTTGGAACAGCAAGTTCCTACGATGAGTATGTCATGGAGGATGCCCTTGATGAGCTCCCAAAACCCGGGGATTACAGTGTGATCCTGAACAGCGAAGACGAGGCAGTATGCGTAATAAGAGATTATGATGTGTATGTGAGAGCATTTGGAGATGTGCCACCATTTCATGCTTATGCAGAGGGCGAAGGCGACAGAACGCTCATGTATTGGCGTGATGTTCACATGGAATTTTTCAAGGACTGTCTTGATGAAACAGAAATGCCTTTCAATCAGGAGTCACGCGTAGTTTGTGAGAAGTTCAGCGTTGAGTATATTCCAGGAAAAGAAAATCCGGATGAGGAACTTCTTTTTGTTGAGCCTACAATGATCTTTGCCAAAGAAATAGCGGCTTATAGGCAGGAAATGCTCGATGCAGAGTCCTCTTTTGACGGATGTTTTTCCATGAAAAGAATGCCTGACATACAAGAGTACGTTGACTATTGCATTGGCTGGGCGAATCCGAGAAGAGAAGCCGATGAGCATGGCGCATGGGGAAATGTGCTATTGGTCATCAGAAAGTCTGATATGAAAATGGTAGGTTGCATGCAGGTTCATAATGTCCTTACCGAGAGGATGGAAAAGTGTACAGGACATGTGGGCTATTCAGTCCGTCCGTCAGAGAGAAGGAAAGGATACGCAAAAAAGATGTTGGCTAAGGCATTGGATTTTCTTTCAAGCTTTGGTTTTGAAGAAGTCTATGTAAGTTGTCTTCCTGAAAATGAAGCAAGCAAGAAAACAATATGGGCAAATGGCGGAGAATTAGTAGAGACAGTTTATCTGAAGGAAGACGGGGTTAATCTTGAAAAGTATAGAATAAGAATCTGAAAAAACTTCTATTGGCAGAGATTTGTCTGGCAATTATACTTACAACTAATAATTTTCAGAAAGAGAGTAGCTATGATTAAGAGTATCCTCGTCAATACTTATATTATGGAGGAGGAGTGACTTATGTTTAAAGATTTTTATGATGATAAGACCGAACCAATAGTAAAACTGGAACATTTTTATGGAGAACAAAAGCATCTGGTTGATAAGTGCCTGATTATTTTTTCCAAAGTTATCTATGATCATCTCCTGGAAGAATATGATTGCGGTGCGGGTTTAATTAACTGATGAATTGTTAGAAGGAAAAGATTGAGGAAAAACTTACAATTGAGGGCTACACAATGAAACTTATTGTTATAGATATACAAAAAAGGAATTACTGATAAAAAGCTTATGATAGTAGGTCTTCAGACTAATTTCTGTATTGATGCTTCTGTGAAATCAGCCTTTGAGTAAGTTATATTTGAATAGAAACAGAAAGGCATTGGCATTTCAGTACCAATGCCTTTTTATTTGGGTAAAGATTTATGCCTGTGCAAGTTGTCTGCCTAAATCCTCACACTGTGAAACTGCGTCTTCATCAGGGGCATTGTTGGCAATTACGCCTTCACCACCAATGATGGTTGCGCCTGCAGCAGAAAGTCTGTCTTGCCAGTCTCTCATCCATTGGCCGTCTCCCCAGCCGTAGGAACCGAAAAGTGCGACCTTCTTACCGCTGCACTTGGTCTCATAATCAGCCATGAAGGGTTCAACGGTTCCTTCTTCAAGGACTTCTGCGCCCATTGCCGGACAGCCAAAAGCAATCACTGATTCACTAGCTGCATCTGATGGGTAAAGGGAATCAAATGTAGTAACCTCGGCTTCAGCACCGGCACTTCTGATGCCATTTGCAACAGCATCTGCCATTGCCTGTGTATTTCCACTTCCACTCCAAAAAACAACCTTAACTTTACTCATACTTATTTCTCTTCCTTTCCGAGCATTATGTCATAAAAACGTGAATGCTCTTGAAAAAGAAGTTAGCACATGCTAACATTAATTTCAAGGATTGTAATTGATAATGTTTTTTAATAGCAATAAAGAAGAGATGTAATCTGACAAATGAGGGAGGAGAATTGTAATGGCTGATAAGATTCAGGAAGCATATCTAAAACAGGGGAGTATGAAAAATGCAATTTGAAGAAATGGGAAATATGTCCGCAATGACACTTATGCTGCTTCCCGGGACATGGCAAACAGGGATTTCCATACCATGTATGTTGGAGAAATAGTTGACGCATATATCATTAAGTAATGGTTTGATAGGAAGCTTTGGATGGATATTAGAGAAGCGATAAAAGAAAGGCACAGTGTAAGATGACTACTACCTTTCTGTGATTGACTATGACGAGATTCTTCTTGTGGAAAAGTGCCAATTGGACATTCTTTGCAGCAAAGGAAGATGATGAGGCAGTAGGATTCCTCTGCCTAAAGGAAACAGGAAATGCTACTGTTGAACTGGCAGTTATGGGAGTTTTAATGGATTATCACAGGAACGGTATTGGTAGGCATCTGGTAGAAAGGGCGAAAGAAGCTGCCAGATTTATGTGATGTCTTTGAAAAACTAACTTGCAGCATAAATGACGATAGAGAGGTTGATATGAATTTTCTGTTTGTAGCACTTGGAGGAGCTTTGGGTGCAGTTGCACGATATGCAATAAGTCTGATTCCTGTTAAAACTTATTTTCCGATATTAACTCTAATTACAAATATCCTCGGTGCCATACTAATTGGATTTGTTGTTGGAATTACCAGTAATCGAGAAGGGGTATCTGATAATACCATCCTTTTCTGGAAGACAGGGGTATGCGGCGGTTTTACCACATTCTCTACATTTTCCCTCGAAGCGTATAATTTGTTTGAGAAGAAACAATATGTGGATGGCGGTTTATATGTGGCACTAAGTTGTGGCTGCTGCATATTTGGAATTCTATGTGGAAAGAAACTTGCGACGATGATAAAACTTAGTTCTATTTCAGGATAATCGGCTATTAATATTTTAAAATACTTATTGACTCTTCCCTTAGGGAACCCCTTAAGGTGGATTTATAAACAAGAAGGAGGTTCTGTAAATGGAGAAGAAAATGACATCCGGAGAGATGGCCAAAAAGGCGGGGGTATCACAAAAGGCGATACGCCTTTACGATGAAAAGGGGCTCCTTAAGCCGACGGACTATTCTGAGGGTAATTACCGCTTATACGATGATGCAGCGCTGCAGATTCTGGGAAAGATTGTTGCTTTGAAGCAGATAGGCTTTTCTCTTGAAGAAATTCGTGACAATTTAAAGAGTGGAGATGCCAGCGATATTAAAGGTGCGCTGGAAATCCAGCTTCAGAAGATGGAGGAAAAGAAATATCAGCTCGAGAAGATAATTGATGCTATCAAAAGAACTTTAGCCCGCAAAGAGGAGCTTGATTGGGATGATGTTGCTGGTATTGTACAGTATGTGAGTACAGATCAGTCCGCTGATGAACGTCACTGGGATGCGCTTAAACATACAAATGGCGAACTTGACTGGTATGTGAGAATTTTTCAGTCCCTTGATCTTCATAAAGCTAAAAGAATTCTTGACCTGGGCTGTGGATATGCGAAGCTCTGGAGGAACAACTGGACAGACATTCCAAAGGGAACAAAAATTTCAGGTTATGACATCCATGGAAGCTGGGCAGATGATTTTGCCAGGTTCATTCCTGAAAACAAGGATACATTACCTGAGGGTGTAGAGATAAGCCTCGAATTTGCTGACCTTGAGGATGAGAAGACCTGGAATCAGATTGAAGAAAACGGCGTTTATGATGTGGTTGTAGGTCATTATCTCGATTCTGAGATAAAGGACATAGAAGCAATCGTGGCTCATGCCAGCAAAGCTGTGGCAGAGGATGGCCTCTTTTCCTTCAATGGTGGAAACGTTGCTAACTGGAACAACCTTTTTAAAGAAGTGCTTGAAGCTATAGGAGAAGATTCATCATTTATAGATGAAACTATAGCCTGTCAAACTGAGAAACGAAATCAGTACATAACTATGATGGAGAAGTACTTTGCAAGGGTGGAGTCAGTTCTTTTGCCAAACTTCTGGCATTATACAGAGTCAAAAGAAATCGTGGCGAAGATGAAGGATTACTATAGAGATCAGGAGAAAACTATTACCGGATACGAGGACAAGCTCCTTGCATATTTCGAGGACAGGATTGAAAAAGACGGCGAGTTTGTACTTGAGGCGAGAAGCCAGTTCTGGCACTGTTATAAGAATTGATCATTTGATGAAGACAGGACAACAGGAGGAGACACGATGCAGATAGGAAGTTCAAATGATTCAGAAGCAGTAAAAGCGCAGTACGCCACTTCAAAGGGGCTTGATATAAGATTATCTTTTCATGACAAATATTCCACTAATAAATTGGGGTATGGAAACTGGATAGCTTCACACTATGAGATAAGCGAAGGGATGCAGGTTCTGGAGCTTGGATGTGGCACTGGCAGCATATGGCTGGGCCGGGATGAGTTATTGGCAAAA
Organism: uncultured Butyrivibrio sp.; assembly: GCF_947169445.1. Taxonomy (GTDB): domain Bacteria; phylum Bacillota; class Clostridia; order Lachnospirales; family Lachnospiraceae; genus Butyrivibrio. The sequence continues at coordinate 47,239 of NZ_CAMVPU010000028.1, forward strand.
TGCGGCAAACTCGTAATGACAGATTTATCAGAAGGTATGCTCGAGACAGCAAAAAGAAATCTCGGCGATAAGGAAAATGTACAGTTTATGTTGGCAGATATACAGAACCTGCTATTTGAAGATAGTTCTTTTGACATGGTCATAGCCAATTCCATGCTATATCATGTTCCGGATATTGCAAAGGGAATCAGTGAAGTAAGAAGAGTCCTGAGGAAGGATGGCAAGTTTTATACAACCACTCTTGGAGAGAATAACTTTACTGATCTTCTGGCTGAGTGGTTTAAGCTTGGTGGAGAAAGCTTTAAACCAAATCATAATTTTACGATGCAGAATGGAGAGGACATCCTTCGGAAAGAGTTTGATGATGTAACACCATTTTTTTACGAGGATTCACTTAAGATAACTGATACAGAGGATCTGGTTGAGTATTTGCGCAGTTTGGTTTCGTTCAAAGCAATCCTAGATATACCTGAACAAAAGATTAGGAATATTTTGGTAGAGCATGCTGTAGACGGAAAAATCAATCTTCCAAAGGAATATGGCATGTTCATTTGCAGATAACAGGTGTAGTGGAGGCGTGAAGTGGGAAATATTAGAAGGGCGAAGCCAGAAGACTTATCAAGAATCGCGGAAATTCTAGTTTTTGCGAAGAGAATTAAGTATAGACCGATTTTTCATAATGATGATTATTCGTTTAATGAGTTGCAAGTAGTCAAGCTTGCAGAAGAATATGGTAAACCTGAAACGCTAGATAATATCTGGGTCTACGATGATGGAATAGTTAAAGGGATGATTCATGTTGAGGACAAAGAAATTTCTGAGCTGTATGTGGATTATTTCTTCTGGAACCAGGGCATTGGAACTGAGCTGATAGAGTTTGTCAAGGAAAAACATGACGTTCGTTTCCTTTGGGTTTTGGAAAAGAACACGGATGCAATACGGTTTTATAAGGCTCATGGATTCGAACCAAATGGGAAAAGGCTGCTTGAGGAAGACACTACAGAATATCTGGTAATGTTGGAAATAAGTGATTGGATTAGTAATTTTCTTGGATGGTCGGAAGAGGAAGTATGAATAGAAGAGATATTTTAGGTAATGAAATAATCACGGATTGTATCGGATGCTCCATTGCAAAAGGCGATATAGAGCTTCCGGGGGGAATCTTATATGATGGAAAATCTATAATTTTGGCAGCTGATCCAGAGATACCGATACCCGGCTTTTTGATTATCACAAGCAAAAGACATATTCAGTCCTTTTCAGAATTATTGGAAGATGAGCGCACTGAAATAGGAAATACAATTGCATGGACAGAAACGGCAATAAAAGAACTGGATATAGCAGAAACAGTGACACTTGTTCAAGAGGATCGTTCTAAGCATTTCCACATTTGGATTTTTCCTAATCAGGAATGGATGAAGGATAAATTTGGATTGGGACTACAACATTTGAGAGAAATAAATTCATATGCCAGAGAAAATGCAACTGAAGAGGATATAGAAAATGTCATTAAGGTTATCGAAAAGATAAGAGGGTATATGAGAAGTAATAATATCAGTGAGAAAGCTTGATTCACGTAATACGGTTTTTATTATATTCTTTCGTAAACAAACGGTGTAAGACCGAACAAAAAAACAGATTACATATATATGCAACCTGCAGTTTTGTTCGGGCTTCACGCCGTTTTTTATCTAATTGAACTAAGTCGCGTGAGAAAAGCCATTACCTATGGAATTTCAATAACTTGATCTTGCTTATAATTGTGCAGAATAAACATAATTACAGGGTACGCGATTGCAGATTAATGGTGAATGTCTACAACTTATTCTGCATGAAAAGTATAAAAAAGAAAAGCTGATGTGATAAGCATCAACCATATACTGAATTTTCAATTCATACTTTTCGTCAATGGTAGTATGGCTAGATAGACACCTGTTAATCGCTATCCCTTAGTGAGCATTTTTTCAACTCACCTCGAATATAGGATACAATAGATATACATCTTTGAAAAGAATTAAAATGTAGAGCATAGCCTTGGCAGGCCGTCGCGCAGCGACTTAGTTCACTTTCAGGATAATCGACGACTAAGGATTCAATGTACTGAGCGGTATTCTCGAGGGG
>NZ_CAMVPU010000029.1 GCF_947169445.1 uncultured Butyrivibrio sp.
CCTTCTCGCCTGTCTTTTTCTGCTTTTCCATCATGGCGTTGAAACCTCCGATGGTATCTGCCTCAAGACCGCCCATTGAACCTGATCTATCTAAAATATAAACAATCTCTGTATATCCTTTACTCATCTCTTTTGCCTCCGTCATTACATCCGTAGCTCCCTGCAGTGAGCTGTTTCCTTTGTTCTGATGTAATAATACCTTTTTGGCAAAAGAAATAGGTCAACCCGAAGGCGACCTATCCAATCAGCCATTTGACAGCGGATCCAATCCGTAATCAAACAGCACTATATCTATCTTCATAACGTTATAGTCTTCATGCCTGATGAAATACTCAACTATCACATCCGTCTGCGATACCGGAGACAGCGCATATCCAGCAAGTCTAAGGAAATCCACTGCCTCATCCATGTTCAGCTTAAGACCCACTGCAAGCGCTAAGACCTTTTCTTTTGATGGCTTAACCTGGCCCTTGATCAACTTGGAAAAATACTGCTTTGAAATATTCGCTGCAGCATAAACCTCAGAATTCTTGAGTCCCTTCTTGTTGATCAGCTGCTGAAGATGCTTTTCAAAAGAATCCGTGTACATGCTCTTTAAAGCATCATCAAGAGACTCTGCCTTCTTGGAAGCAAAGAGCCCCCGCTTCTTAGATGGTGCAGCTCCGGCAACACTAAGAGAAGACATCATAGGAGCACCATAAATCTCATTCTCCTTAGGTGCGCTTCCAATATCTTCTGATTCGAATTCTTTGTAATTTTCACGTCTTCTATCACGAGGACGCTCTAATCTATACTCTTCATCTAGAGTCTCAGCAACATAGTCATCATCAATGTAGCTGCGTACTTCCTCTCCAAGTTCTCCAGAAATCCTTACAGACTTCTGTCCGAACACCACCAGGAAGATTTCCATCTCATGCTCAGTGAGGAAACTGGTAAAAGAATCTACGGCAATCTCAATACCGAGCTTTTGAGGAAATCCATAGGTCCCCGTTGCAAGCAGCGGAAAAGCAATGGACTTACATTTATGCTTATAGGCCAATTCCAGAGATTTGTCATAGCAAGCCTTCAAAAGATCTTCCTCGTCATGATCTCCGCCATCCCACCAAGGACCGCTGGCATGAATTATATATTTTGCAGCAAGGTTAAAAGCAGGCGTAATACCTACTTCTCCTGGCTCCAGGCGTCCAATTTTCTCTCGGGCAGCAAGTAGCTTTTCTTCTCCTGCAGCTTTATATATGGCAGAATCAACGCCAGCACCAATCGCAACCTCCGGATTTGCTGTGTTAACTATGGCATCTGCTTTTACTTTTGTAATATCATTTCTGATAATTTGAAATGGCATGGTCGTTCAACCTCAGTATTTATCACCAATTTCCTGGCGTCAGGAAAATCACGCTGTCATCAAGGATTACATCTCTTGCAAGAATCATACCCTTGCTGTATCAGCTCATCCCTTGTGCCTTCATAATACATTTTATTCTTTTCTTTCATATCTTTCACGCTATCACATGAAGGATTATGAAACTTCTTGGAATTCTTATTGACAACATAGGTTGTTTCTGCAGGAGTAGTATCATTACTCTTCGATGGAGCAGATCTATCTACAGTTGTTCCGCTAGTGCCCCCTGTAACCACAAACGCATTAGCACTTACGCTCTTCTTATAGTTCGGATCTGCCTTATTGGTACCATTGGAATAATTGATAATTACTCCCGGCTGTACGTTGTAGCAGTATACGTTAAAAGAAATTCCTTTGCCCTTGTCTTCTACAGAATATGCTTCAATCTGAACTCCGCTGCAGAGAAGGTTTTTGCCTTCGAACACAGGAGTAACTCTATACATTACATGGTTTCCAGTGCTGCGAACATAGTCTGCAACCTCATTTTCATAAAGCAGCATACCTTCAACATTCAAGTAACGAGTGCCTGTAATCAGATTCTGCTCATTTGCATTCTCACCGGTCAGCTGGAATCCAATCATGTGGCATCTGTTATACAGATACGGAGGATCAGAATCTACCAGGCCAGGGTACTTGTTCTGTTTCCATCCGGTAGGTTTTACCATACTGATTGCCTGACGTTCCTCTGTAGGCATCAGGTCTTTTCCAAGACATGCCATAGCAGGAGTACAACGTCCCTGTTTATCAAGCTCACCATAGCTTTCATAAGACTTCGTTGTAATTTCATCTACTGTAAAGCCCGGCACATTCTTGTTTAATTCCACTGAAGCGTATCCGCTGTATGCTGGAATTTCATCTTCTGCATGTGTCGTAACGCTCCAGAACAAAAAAGAAGACATACCCAAAGAAAGTGCCAGCAGCAGAGCAAATATTCTATTTGCAAAACCAACCTTTCCTAAGTATGTCCTCATATTCGTTTCCTCTTTCTCATCTAAAAACATCAAACATCGATGCAATCACATAAACAATAAATATTAGCAGGCAAGCTGCCAGCTTGTTCGGAAGAATAATTCCTATAGCAATCATAATGCCAAATGCAATCAGCTTATTGTTCCTATCGCTTTCCTGGACTTTCCTACGAAGCTGATCCATATCTTCTTTCTGTTTCTTGCGCTGCTCTGCAGTTGGATAATATCCGCCTCCACCAAAGGAAATATCATCTTCAAGTCCGGCATCTACAACATTATTGTCCTCATTGTAAAAAGTATCATAGATATATGCCGCTTCATTAGAGTCAATATGTCCATCATGGTTTAGATCAAATGGTGTGTTTTCAAAATTATCATATGCCATAACACGCCTACACTTTCTTGATGGGTTTAAAACTCATCATCAAAGTCATCAGGATCCAGGCCTGCATCCTCAAGAACTGATCTACGTTCATCCTCATCCATAAACTCCAGGTCATCTCTGTCCAGGCCCGCCATCTCAAGCTCGTCTATAACCTCATCATCTTCATCATCATAGCTTCCTGATGAGATTCCGTTATGGTCCTCGTAAAATGTGTCATTGATAAACGCTGCCTCACATGCATCAATCTTGCCATCGTGATTAAGGTCAAACGGTGTATTTCCAAATAATCTATCAAAAGGTCCTGTCATAATTCAAATCCTCCTTGCTAAAACCATCAATAGTTATCATTCCAATAATCTTCAGCTGCATCATATGCTTCGTCTTCATCTTCGTAGTCATCTTCGTAATCATAGAACTCTTCGTACTTATCATCTGCAAAGTCCTGTGCTGACTTGTAATTATGTACATCATAAGAATCATAGGATTTCTTTGATGACTTTGAGCTGCTCTTCTTTGATGAGCTTTTGCTGCTTGATGTTTTTGACTTTGAAGAGCTCTTACTGCTTGAACTCTTGCTCTTTGCCTTTGAGCTTGTAGTTTTCTTCTTTGAGCTACTCTTGCTCTTACTTGATGAATAACTGCTAGTTGTTTTATTCTTGCCAGCTGCCTCTACAGATACTGATGTCATTCCCACAGCTGTTATCATCATCATAACTGCTACTAAAATACATAATAATGTTCTCTTCATAATTCACAACCTCCACTTCGTATGAAAAGAGTTTTATCCTGTTATAAGCTTACCGCCAAGTCATTTTGTAATACATATTCGCTTCGGTAAAAAAGATATTGGTATTTTGCTAAAACAGTGATAAACGGTTTTGCTCTTTCTGATAATCCTATTCTGCCAGATTTGCAGTCCCAAAAACCTCCCTGGATATACGTACTGGTGTTCTGACATTCGCTCATAAAAGTACGTAAAAGTAAAAGCAAGAGTTGCGAAACATAACCAAATGGTATATCCCGCAACCCTTATAATTTATCTTCTTACTCCTAACATAAAAAGTTTATGATTTATCTCAGCCACACCATTTCTTCCAAGATTTCTGATCTTATAAAGCTGCTCTGGTGTTTTATTTGCCAGTTCACCAATTGTCTTAATACCAGCCCTTTGCAAACAATTATAAGTTCTAGGCGTGAATTTAGCTTTCTCAATGGTCATATCTCTGGTCTTATCTTTATGATCTGTTTTGAAGATTGTAGTCTTTGTTCGTACAGTTTTTTTAACCGGCTTAGTCTTCTTTCTGATAAGCTCCTTTTCCTTTTCATCAAAAGCTGAGTACACTACATAATCAACATTCTGAATACTCTCAACCATCTCATCCTTACTATCTATAATGAGTGTATCCATAGCTGACAGGATCATAAACACCTTAGCTGTAAAATAAGCATTTGGTTCATAACTGTTAAAAAGATACATTAAATCCTCAGCCACCTGTGCAGTAGTACAATGAGAATAATGATCGACTATAGATTCTATTATCTGTTTAATAGTATTCCTGTCCTTGTTGAGTGAAAAATAAGGTAAAAATGATCGTACTGTGCTTTTTACCTTCCAACAAAATCTCGCATAATTCGAAGGTATTTCAGCCAGTTTAGAAAGATCTATTTCTTTACCAATATCTCGAAGTGTGCCAAGAGACCTGTTGTGATTTTGTTTTATTAATACTGTTTCAAACGCACTATCCTTGTCTAGCAAATCCGCAACATATACCATGTCCCCTAGAGAAATCTGGTTAAGATTTTTTTCATTTAAAAGGCTGGCACATATCTGCGATACTTGAAGTGCTTCAGTTCCCTTGAAGATTTTACACAATCCTTCTGCGCCTTGTTTCTGCGGCTCATTAGAAGTTTTCACGTACATTTCATCTAAAAATGTAGGTGATACTGCTCCTAAAAATGATTTAAAACCGCCAATCTGAGGGCATTTCAGTTCAACATACTTCCAGTCAGATTTGATTTCAATTAATTCTTTTGCCTTTCGTGCTAGTTCCCTTCTGCTATTATCTATCTCAAAGTTAACCTCACGAACATTCTCCATTTCGTATTGCTCATTATTACTAACATCAAAAGCAATTGAACCCACACACGATTTTTGACCACGTATGATTTCATATGCTGAAACAATCAAGAACTCTCTATTACCATCCGTCTGATGTATACAGAAGTATACTCTTTCATCTTTCTGGATATTTATCAATTCGCTATAGTCTTTAATTTTGATATTGCAATATGTTGACTTGAAATTAGCAAAAAACTTCTGCCAATCCGGAAAATCCAATCCGCTAGAAACTGGAGGAATAATAACCGTATAATCTGCTCTTTTACCTGGTGGAACATTCTTACTCAATTCTTTTACCATAGGTAAAATCATTTTTCCGAATACTCCATCTCTTATTTCCACATTACCCTCAGGATTAATTATCCACTCAATCAAGTTACTGGCAGAAAATGAACCATCGTCTTCTTCATCATCTGGAACAGATTCTTTATTAAGCATTTCGTCCATAGAAGAACCTGAAGACCAAAGTGGAGTATTCACATATCCGGACTGGTGCGTCATTATCTCGGGTTTTTCTTTCAACTCAATAATTCCAGCACGATAGCCATACATAATTAGCGCTAACGCGTTAATCCCATCATCAGTCTTCTGAAAAGAAATGGTATCAACATAACTGTTCAAAAAATCCACAACACTGTCGTTATCTAAATCTAATACCACTGTTCTTAAAGAATATGCTTCAGTCAGCATGTTCTTTTCTTCATTGAAAATATCAATGTATTCCTTAATATCCTCTGAATGCATTACTCGTCACCCATTTCGTTATAATACTCTGACAGTTTTACCTTTGCCTCTTCAACAATGTGACGCAGTCTCATCTCATTAGTCGGAGAAAGTGTACATCCACTCTTTTCCTGGAAACGACTCTTTATTTCGTTTACCAATGCATCATCAATGTTCTTTCCCCCACAATTAACTTCACCACTTACTCCCAAAACAGAATATAAGCAATCCTTATATTCATTACTTTCGTGCAAAGCATCATTCTTTACATCCAGTATGGCGACGTCAGTAGTTCCACCACCAAAATCAAACACCAATACATTTCTAATATTAGAGTCTGAAAGATCTTGTACATGTGAATAGTACTGATATGCTGCTGTTGGTTCATCAATAAGTGTAACTGTCTCAATTCCAGCCATAAGAGCTGCATTATACGTTTCTTGGCACGCATCAAAATCAAAAGCTGCCGGAACCGTAATAACAGCGCTCTTTAGATTCATATCATCAAATGTCAGTTGCGCAGTTTCCCAAATCTTATGTAAAAGGAGCGCAGACAAATCTCCAACTCTGAATCCCTTACCATCTACTTCAACAACATATTTGCTTCTATCTGCTACTTTAAAATTACTACACAATTTTTCTTTGCTGGAAGCATCTCCCAAAGCATTACATGCTTTAGTATTAGCAATTTCAGGGTTATCCGCTCTGTCATTAAAATAGATTACTGACGGGAAGCAATATTTGTCGTACTGACTTGGTACATCTGGATTGGCAAGCTTATTCAGCTGATCCTCAGACCTATATGTGTAAGTCAATTCTGATGTTGTAGTTCCTAAATCTATTCCAATGCAGGGCTCCTGATTCAATCTATTTCCGGTAGCAACCATATGGATACCTAATTCTGAACGTTTTGCTTCAATATCTTCCTTAGTCATCATTTGGCTATCAACCTGTATGATTGCTTTTCTCTCAGGATGTTCTGGATCATAAGCGTTTAATTCTATAAGTCTATTTTCTGTAACAGTAATTTCAACAACAATTTTGGATGCATCCCCAGACAGACTAAGGTTTCTTTGTTTCAGTTTCTTTTCAATTCTATCTGTATTTCCGGAAAGAGTAACTAAATTTAGCGATACTGTGGTTTGACCCTCACTCACATCAAAAATATACTTCTCAGTAGCTGGAAGTGGTTGATTATGATTAAGTAACAGTTTAACGCTTTTCTTTCCACCATCATCAACAAGTATTCCCAATGAACTACCAAGCGTTCTTACATCCCTCTTTGTCTTTGGGTATTGGAAGATTTCCTTTTGGTATAATGACGCGCCATATGAAATAGCAAGCATTAAATCCTTTGGTATTTTTCGAGGTTCTACACCGAGTTCTTCATAGATACGTGAATAAACACCAGGAAGCTGAGAAGAGCCTCCTGCCAAAATAACCAAGTCAATATCTTCCTTAGAAAGCTCAGCTTTATCAAGAGCTTTCTTTATTGGCTCCATAGACCTTTCAATTATCGGCGCACTAATTCTTTTCAAATCCTCTACTGTTAATTCCTCATTCAAGCTTACTCTGCCTGATACAAAAGGAATTTGTATTTTTTCAACACCATTAGCCATCACTGTACCTCTTTTTCTACCGGTATTTTAATAAATACTTCGCCATTTATTTCCCAACCAAATCCGGTTACTTTTACCTTTTCTCCATTTGCTATTGATTCACTTACTGGATTGTGTATTGCAGAATTATACTCTACCACCTCATCCAAGGTTCCCAGTTTTTTCAATCCTATTTCATCTAACGCTGAATCAACTTGTAATAGCACCTCCTTGAACATATCAAGATTCATCTCATCCAATACACCGTTGTCTTCTGACAATATCTGATAAAACATTGAAAGATAAAAAATCTGATCATTCAAATTTGATACAAGTCCCTTTAACAAATTGTCTGTAGCATCGCTGTCTTTAGATCCAACGGACTCCTTAAGCCTAGCAATTTCATTGTTCTTTAATGTTATATCCACCTTAATCGCTTCAAGCTTCTCATTTACTTCTGTCAATTCCGTCTTTGCCAGCAAAAGCTCCCTATTTAAGGCATCTATACTTTCATCTTTTTGTCTCAACTGCTCGTTTAGCTCATTATTGATTTGCTTTTGACTTTCAAGGTCATTCAACGTGTCATCAAGTTTTTTTCCTGCGCCCTTATAGTTTTTCTCAAGCTGCTCATATTCTTTTAGTTCACTGCGCAGCTCACTAATGCTCATATTACGTTCTTCTATAATGTTCTTCTGACGTTCTGCTCTTTCCCAGAAGTCCTTCTCTATTACTTCCTTTTCTTTCTTAAAGTCTTCCTCTTGCTGTAGCAACTTGGCCTCTAAATCTTTTACACGAACCGCATCTTTGGCTTGTTTAGCAAGGTCAAATAGCATGCTTCCTTCGAGCAATTCTTTAACCAAAATGGACCTTAGCGCCTCATCATCTTTCATCATCAGTTCCAGATTTTTTAACAGCACCATTCTTTCAGCATCAAACTTATCGGCAAAGGCCTCCGACGGAAATCCGTTTCTGTCATATGACAAAATCTCTATAATCCACTCAGACAATCGCTTTCTATCCTCGTGTCTTATAAAGACTTTCAAAGTCTCAAGAATAGTCTCATTGGTCAATGGAGAGTGCGTCGTAGAACCTTTTTTATAAGTTTCCGTCCAACCATATAAAGATGACTTTGGATTAAGAGATAATAACCTATCATCTACTTGAGGAACAACCTTGTCTATCCTCGTTATGGCATCATATACTTTATCAAATGCTTCATATCTATTTTTCTTAATCAGGCTCACAGATGGTGGTTCAAAAAGTGCATTCTTTATTAGCTTTCTGTTTTCCTTGTCCTCTTCATAAAGCTTAGCAAAAGTATTAAGATACTCAGCAGTTTCCTCTGGTGAATCTTTTTCAAGAAGTTTGCAAATCTGTTTTAGTTTATCCCTGACTTCATCACCACATTTTCTAAAATGTTCTCTTTCCGCAGGTTCTAAATCGCGTTCTTCTCCATTTTCAGTTGGAATACTTCTAGGGATAACGCTAAATGCGATGTAGTCTTTTATCACCGCTTCTAATGCGATTTCAATTTTTTCACCAGAACTAGTACTGATGTTAAAGGTTTTCATTGCCACACTCCTCCTTAATCAAGTCATATAAATTAAAAGCCTCGACTGTTCTATTTTTATCTAATTTCTTTATTATTACATCATCTTCAAATTGTCTTCGAACTTCTCTTTCAAATACATCCATAGCTTCAGGTTTTCCTTGGTGTACAAATGAAATAACCTTAGGATTTGTATACTTTACGATTTCTCTTATTCCCTCTACGTCCGAATGTGTCGGCAAGGAATAATGAACCATCTCAACATGACCGCCACTAAACGAATCCAGTTCTCTTTCAGTTCTAGCATCTATTGAGCTAACATAAAGAATCTGATAATTAACATTAGTATCTTTCCAATGCTTAGCTATTTTGTAAGATGCACTTCCTTTTGTCATGCCTGCTGAACTAGCAATGACAACCGCACTTTTATTCGGATACTCAATTCCATCAAATTCTTTGAACTGTCCAATTACTTCCTCATACCTATCATTCATAAAAGGAATGATCTGCGTTGTTGTAGGTATCGCCATTCCAGCCAAATACAAATCTACATCAGAATCAATCAAGCCTTCCAACTTCATATCGCCGACAATACACGCAAGTTCTTGGCTTCTTCCTACTGCCATAGCCGGTAAAATCATTGCCTTTCCACGGCTGAGTCCATCTATTATTCTCTTTTTCAAATCATCTATCAACTTAGTCTTGTCTTCAACGTTCTTTCCAACATAAGTAGACTCAGCAATCAAGTAGTCAATATTATTAGGCAGTTCGCCATATTGTAAACCTGCAGTCAAAACCTGATCCTTTGTCGCAAAGTCGCCCGTATAAAGTAATTTCTTTCCGCCAATCTCCATCTCGATCATTGCCGCACCCTGTATATGACCCGCAGAATGGAATCTAACTTTGATAGATTCTCCTAATACTATCTGTTCTTCAAAATCAATAATATTGATTGATTTTAAAGTCTCTATCATAAGATTCTTTTCTATCTCTACAATATCTATCTCGAATTCTTTATTTATTCCATTATTAACTTTAGCCATATCAGAGAATATGTATTCAGCAAATACTCTGGTAGGAGCTGTCATATATATCTTTGCATTTGGCCACATTGCATGTGCTTTTACCAAAGCCCCACTATGGTCTATATGCGCATGAGAAATAAAGATGTAATCTATCTGCTTAGGATAATCATCCAGCGCAGGATATGCTTCTTCGCCCTTCATATACGGATTAATTCCGCAATCCAGCATTACATTCAATCCATGATATGAAACAACGAAACAACTAGCGCCTACAGTCTTTTCACCTCCAAGAGGAGTAACTATAATCTCATCATCAATTGGAAACTCATCAATATATCTGTCTGATACCTTATGCTTTGAAATACTATTAACTTTTTGAACTGCTTCTCTATAAAGATTACCATCAGAAACAGATAACCGTCTGTAAATCCAATTGTAATTCTGATCAAGCGCTATCTGCTTTAACATGCTTGAGCCCGAATGAATTTTCATTGCACTTTTTAGTATTTTTTCTTTCGCAGCCTCATCACTTAAGTCTCTACAATACATAATTGCAGCTAATGGTGTAAGCCCTCTAAGCAACTCATAGGTATCTTTTGAAATCTCTATCCCTTTATTGATAGCATTATTCAATTCCATAACAGCCGAAATCAACGGATATTTTCCAAAGATGCTAATCTCATCTATCTCATTATCTATAGGTTGATCATTATTTTTCTCTAGCAAATAGAAATGCTCTAATACTCTTACTAATGTACCAAGCAAACCTTCATATGAATAAACATCTCTCTGGAAATTTACAGTCAAGGGATCATCTGCCAATAATCCAAGCACAAGCAGGCATCCTGCCTTATCATTCCCTGTTATGTTTCCCTTATCAATATTTGACCTTGCCTCTGCTACATTCCCCAACATAATCATATGAACTACATCAAGAACGGGCAGCTCCTTTTGAGGCACCAACTCATCTTGCTCAGACGCCAGGTAGTGATACCAATATAACTGCCTTGTATCACTATTCCAGTCAAAGTCCATCATTCCAATACGAACCATGACATCAGCGGTATCTTTTCCTTCAATTATTAGCATTTTTATGAAACTAAGATATTCTATCGGAGTAAATAACTCTTCCGAAATCTGCTCATAAAACAAATCAGAAACGTATTTCTTTGCAAGAATTTTATCAATCGATACCACGCTAATATCTAATAACTGTTTGAAGTGATATTCCTCATTATCCAGCGTAATATCAATGCACGAAAACACATTATCTTTAATATAGTTCTGAATATTGTATTCAAATTTTCCAGCCTGAGTCCATATAGTATAGCTTCTATCAAAGTCGTCCTTTATTTTTATTTCAACAGGTTTCTCATTAAAGCAATACAAAACCAAAGAATAAATACATTTAGTAGATTCAACCTGATCATAAACACGCCTGTTGTTTAAATATACAAAAGTTGTCCTGCCTCCATGATTAGAAATAATATGCTTAGCGATAGTGCCTTCATTGTCAAAACCACTACTACAAAATGGACATCTGTATTTGAAAACATGTTTTGGAACATACGTATCCCTAACACATGGGTATTTCATTGACGCATCTTTATAAAACATTCTTTCATCATAAAGTTTTATATTGTCTTCATGATACTTAGCAAATCCCATCTAATTCACCCTAGAAAACCTTTTCTATTTTTTAATATACATCCCATTCTTTATTCTTTTATCTTCTGGTTTTTTTGTTTTTACTGGAATTACCCACATAGGACCTATCTTTGAAGCTCCATGAATCCTTCCCTGTTCACAAAGGACTCTGATTCTTCTTTCTGTAATCCCCCATTTTTCTGAAACTTCTTTTATTGTAATAAAGCCCTTCATCGTCGCTCCTCCCAGATATTCAAAACCTGACAAGAATCTGCTTCACTATAGTCTCTCATGCATTATAGTCCCCTCGCGGAACAATATCAATCACAGAATTGCTTGGTTTTTCTAGCATTTAGTACACTCATAGTCATCATCAAATCTTCAAAATATGCCCGATAGTTTTGCAGAAAACAACATAGCACCTACAAAAGGAGCTATGCCTGGTGAATCTGGAAATAGCAGCGCCAACACAGCCACAACACTCAATGCTATAAGGTTTCTTCTGCATTCAGAACGCCGCACTTCTTCCGTATGTTTACCTATATCTCTTTTATTGATTTCAATCGCTGCTCTTTCGAAGGATAATACCCTACTGCATCATAATCATCATATCCGAATGCAATAGAAAAGGTTAGGAAACATACCCCCAAAAAGCCCTATTCTTCCCACAAAAATGGACTAGATTACTCTAGCCCACCTTATATTCCTTCATGCAATTACATATTCAGTATCTCCCACAGCTCCGGAGTCAGGGATTACATCTATTGCAAGACTTCGTTGTAATCTCATAAGCTGTAAAACCAGGCACATTCTTATTCAGATCAACCGAAGGGTGTATGCTGTATGCTTGAAACTCATTCTCTGTCTTAACACTCAATAACAAAAAAGAAAACATACCCATAGAAAGCGCAAGCAGCAAAGCAAATATTCTATTTGCATAACTAACCTTTCCTATTAGTTTATTAAAGGCTTTGCCCATTCAATTTGATTCAATACTTCATCTAGTTTCTCGTCATGCGCCAATGCTACTTCCTCTGGAATATACTTCCATTTAGTGCTTCTAATCTCGTCTTCCCATGATTTTCCCATTCTCTCTATGCGTAATCTATAAACTTCCTTAGCAATTTTAAAAGCAGCCAATAATTTAATAGCCGCGTCCAATTCATCACTATCTTTATTTTCAGTCCACCATCCTGTCATGTTTTTGGCTCGATTATATACCCGATCAAATTCCTTTAGTACTTCTTGTTTCCATATAGCTGCAGCTTCTTCATTTTTCGAAACTAGTACATCATACGCTCCAAAATACACGCTCAAATAACTGTATATCTCACAATCTGATTTATAACGCACATAAGGCATCAATTGATCTACACTTATTGTCCAGTCGTTCTTTTCAAACGCATAAACCACATCCTGAATATTGAAATTTACAAAACTCATTTTTCCATGAATCAAACGATAAACGATTTCGCTTGCCAGAGTAGGATTACTTTTTCTCTGAGCACTCACCAATCCCATTATTCCGATCAATCCATCATATTGATTCTCGTAGCATGCCTTTATAACATACTCAGGGTAAAGATATGTAGTTCCTAGTTTTTTTGCACATGCTATTGAGTCTGTGACAGAATCCGAGAAAATCTCAGCAAATTCGAGTTTCAAAACATTATGGTAGTTTGCTACTTTTTCAACCGTTAAATCCTTTTCAATAAATTTGAGTGCCTCACCCGCATACTTTATTCCTTCCTTGGTAAAATCGAGAATATAATTAGATTGAAGCGTTCTAATTGTACTGTATGTAATATATATTTGTTTAAATGTCTTTCTTACAATTTCAAACAGATTAAACTTAGCAATAAGCATTAATCCCAATGCATCTATTACGACTGCATCTTTTTTGTTTTTCGCTTCTATCTCTGGAATACTAAAATCGCCATTAGATATTTTAATTTTAATCGAATAAATATCTTGCCAAAAAAGTAGATCACTAAGCTTTTTGTTTGTCATCTTTTCAAAAGCGCAAAATGATCCCAGTGGGCTATTCAAATACCCCTTTTCCCTCTCAAACTGTTCTTTAAAAGAGTTAAATATTGCAACAGTTTCGTCGGTAAGTTTATCTTGACCTTCAGCATCTTTCTCTATAGCAGTAAACTCTTTCAACCACGGAACAGTATTGGGATACTTGTGTTTAAAGTTTATCCCATATGATATCCCGGTATCTTTTCCACATCTCATGCACCTAAATGTATAAACCGCATGAATATTGCTATTGGGGTATTTTTCGCCGTAAGCCACTCCTTGCTGCAATATTTGATATGCTTCTTCAAGCTTATCCTGTAAAATATACACCTCACTCAGGATGTTACAAATATCAGCTTTATATTCATCAGGCCCATTTAATTTCAGAGCACGCTGACAATACCCAATTGCCTCATCATATAGCATACATTCCATTGATAAATATGCTAGATGTTCAAGCTGTTTAATATCTCTTGTATTATCATAAATTTTCTTTAGACAATACAGCATTTTCTCCGAATCATTTGTTTGTTGATAAACTGATACTTTAATTCGGTAGTACTGTTCTTCACTATCACACTCTTTTTCTGAAAGAACATCTAAATACTCTTCAGCAAAAGCATAATCATATTTTGCTAAATGAGCAAAAATCTCACCATAAAAAAAGCCACAGCTACCCATAGCTATATTTCCCGTTTTAATACCACGTAAAATATATCTATATAATTCCGTACGCTTTTCTATTTGCTTAGTATCTTTATAGTAATTGGAGGTTCTCTCAAGGATTCCAATATCTTTCCGAGTCGTATACAAATCAAAATACTCATTTGCTCTATCAATATCACCTGATTTAGCAAAATATATGGCTTCCAAAATATCTTTAGAACTAAGCTGTTTATACTCATCATTATATTGAGATCTGATTTCTTTAAACTCTTTTAACCTATCATTATGAAGCAACATGTCCAATAACAGATAAAGCATCCTACCATCAGCATCAATTCCTTTCCTTACTGCTTTACTTGCTATATCTATAGCTTCAATCTCTTGTCCTGCTTTCGCCCTGTTCAATACATCAAGATATTCCTTATCAGCCTCAGACAAGTTATCCGGTATGTAATCCTTATTCTGTAAGGCAAGCTCATAATAGTATCTTCGTTTAGTTTCATCTGAAACACGAGGGTCATCAATAACTAACCCAATTTCATCAAAATCAATCTTTTCATAGCAAAGCTGCTTACAGGATAACAACAATTCAAGGGATTTATACCAAATAATATCGCGGTGATTATTTTTACAAATATCATTAAAATATTTCTCCGCCTTCCGCATCATAGACACGTCAAAATCAAATGGCATTCTAAAGTTCTTTTTGTTTCCTTTTGGTAGCGCCCAATCATAGTAACAAATCCCTATGTTAAATAAATCTACATTCAAGGCGGATATTTTATGAGCCTTTTCAAAACATGCTATAGCTTCCTGATAGTAACAGCCGTTTCTATATACAAGGCCACGAGCCTGCCAGTAAAAGCTCGATTTTTCAAGAAGATTAGTGTATTTCTCAAACAGCTCATCCAAGCTACGAAGCGAATTATCTGTCTTTGCTCCCAAAAAGCTTTGGGCTATTAAACATATTAAATGTGCCTCAACATAATCATCCTTACACTTAATTGCCTCTTTTGCATACTCATCCGCATTTTTAAAGCCATCAATCCCACCAATATTCAAGTAATAATATGCTGTAACATAATAATACTTTGCTATATGATATGATTCAAAGTCACAACATTTAAGCCTCTGATACGCATCATTAAACAATCCAAGATTTATATAACAAATTGCAATATTTGAAATAATCTCTTCTACAAGATTCTTGTTTTCCGTTTTGTGTAATGCGTATTTAGTAAGAAGCTTGTCATACTCCTCAATAGCTTCTTTATATTTTTCTTTACGTTGATAGTTGTCACATATACTTTTTATCTCTGTATTGAACTCACCTTCAACCATGCTATCGTCTCTAAGCACAGTTGTAGCCTGTCTAATATTAGTATCATTTAGTTCAAAACTCTCACTGAGTTTTTGAAAACCTTCCTGAAGTTCCTGAATTTCCTTTGTAATTCTCAGTTCGCTCTGCCTAATTTCATGCAGAGAGTACTCTTGTCCTAATGAAAGGTATTCTTTACCAAGATTCCTATCAATTATTTCGTATATTCTGTCTATTGCGCCCCTGATAATACCACATTCATATGGACTTATTTTGCCATTCCCATAAAAAGAAATATAATCTTCTGTCCAATTATCAAGTTTATCTTTATAAAGCTGTTCATTTTTATGGTCTATAAGAAATTGAACCATTTCCCTGAGAACATTTGTTTTAGAGAGAAATGTATCTAACTGCAAATCAACAATATCTTCATGTAAATCAAAATACTTTTGAATTTCCTGCTCGAGATTGTTTTTTACATTAGCGCTCTTAACTCCATCTAAAGTTTTAGATACCCCAGTAGAAAAAAGCTCTATAACTAAGCTCATTATTAAATCTGATATCAATTTTCCTATCTGCAAGATAACTCTCTCCCAATTAACTTTTTAAATTTTTATAAAAAACTTTTCGCCCTCTTAATCCTGACTTCTGACTTCAGCAAGAATCGCAGGAATAATACTAACAATAAACTCTTGAGCTGGCTTATCATACTCAACACGATAATAAGGTGCTCCATTCAGATTATTCTGCAGTGAATGTGTAATACCTGCAGCCCTGCCCTTCTCCGTTGTGAGGGTCACTTTCTTTCCTATTTTTTCATCATCAACTTCCTGTAAGTACCGATTTTTCTTCAACCAATCAGTGATGATTTTATATGATAATTTTTCATATTCATCTGGATTAATAGGGGCATTAAGCTGCTCAACAAACTTCGTGATAGTCTTTTTTTCTTCAAAATGAAATTCAGAAAGCGTTTCCAAAGGAAAATCTTTCTTTTTTATCTTGACAGCCTTTCCAACTACGCCACCATTGTTTTTTAATGCTGTTAAAGCTTCTTTGACAAAGAACATGCAACGAATCACATTGGGATCATTCAGCACAGCATCATCATCTGCAGGCATATTGTTCACAGGGTTCTTTCCATCAGCAATACGATCCACATATATAAGTGCTTTTTCAAGCTTACTCATATCTAATTGTTCCATGTTATTACCTCCGTCTCCAAACATTTCTTAAGTTTATTAAGCTTTCCTTCAGTTATACTTTCAGAATAATGCAGGCCCTCACTAGTAGAATGCAGTACAGGATATTTGCCCTTTGTTTGTAGAATATAGTGTTCAGTTATCATCCAATCTATGATTGTTTTAGCAGACTCATGAGAAAATGATTTTAACGCCCCATACTCAGGAACAGTATCAAGCTTATTTTGTTTAATTCTTGAATTGTCCATGCCTCGTAAAACATCACAAAGAATAGAAACACCATAAAACTTTATGCGGCTGACATTCTGAAGAGCATTAACAACAGTATAAAGTACATCATTAAGATCCTTACCTTCATAAATCACAGGCTTGATTGAAGCTCTCTTCACAACAACTAGTTCGTCATTGTCATTCGTTTTCAAAGTAACTTCTCCATTAACCTTTGTTGAAGTAACTCTCTCAGGCTTAGACTCTACTCTTTCTGGGGATGTATTGAGGATATTAGCCCTTCTGACATCATCTTGTTTATCAAGGTTTTCAAGCTGATATCCCATCTGCGCATAATACGTTAGTCTGCTTATCATCTTTCCGCAGCCGGTTCCATTAGCTTTGTAATTTGTACAGCCCAGGAAGAAGTCCTTATCTTTACCTTGTTTTACTATTAGGTAACCATCTCTGCACTTATCACATTTTTGAATAGCAAGCTTCCCAGCTTTATAATTGTTAGTCATGAAACCACATACTTCTGGTTCATTAGAGCAAATATATAAAGGTAGCCCATATGACTTTTTATATTTGAACTGCATCGGATATCCACATATTGGGCAAGGCTTTTTGGCAATACTTACAGGCTCTTCTTCATTCCATTCGCCTAGAAGTTTCACGTTCTTGTATGATTGCTTTAATTCAAGCAAGAATTCAGACGGATTAGCTTCAGGCGCAACAAAGAACACTCTATTCTTGGTACGAGTCATCGCCACATAGAACAGTCGTCTTTCTTCAGCATAATCAATTGATCTATCTCCCTTGATAACAAAAGATAAAACCGGATCATCCTCGACCTTTGAAGGAAAGCCATATGTTTCGTTCTTTCCATTTATAACAATAACATCATCATATCCCAAGCCTTTTGAAGAATGCGCTGTCATAAATGTAATATCCAGCTTAGGATATTTTACAGATTTAATCTTATTTGTTCTGTTGATGTATTCAAACAGACCTGTTCTCTCAAGGTGATCTCCATCAAAGCCATATCTTCCTAGTAAC
The DNA here is from genome assembly GCF_947169445.1 of uncultured Butyrivibrio sp. Classification (GTDB taxonomy): domain Bacteria; phylum Bacillota; class Clostridia; order Lachnospirales; family Lachnospiraceae; genus Butyrivibrio. The sequence continues at coordinate 17,888 of NZ_CAMVPU010000029.1, forward strand.
AATATCGACCCTGGCTCTTTTCCTTCTCTCTTTTTATATTCCATCAAGTCATAAAGCACTTGCTCTATAGCTCTGGCCAGTTCATAGTCACTGCCACTTTTCCTGCTACCATCTTTCTTTTTTCTTGAGCCATCATACGTATAGATAAGCACAGGATCTTCAATATGCTTAGGAGAAATCAGCTGTTTAGTGATCTGCTCCTTATTTTGCTGGATGAAATTTCCGGCAATGTCAATTACTTCCTGAGAATTTCGGTATGTTCTAACAATCTTAAGCATCTTGGCATAGCCCATTTTCTCTTCAAACTTTGTAAAAAGAGTAATATCTGAACCGCTAAAAGCATAAATAGACTGCCAGTCATCACCTACAGCAATTATCTTGGCATCCGTAACTTCAGAAAGTTCTTTGGTGAGATCGAATCTCTGACGTGAAATGTCCTGGTATTCATCTACAATTATGTATTTGAAGTCCAGCTTCTTCTTCATTTCTTTTACTTCTCTAAGAAGCCTTGCGGACTCATTTATCATATCTTCGAAATCTACAGCTTTGTTCTCTTTTAACCAACGCTCGTATTCTAGATAGCAGTCGTTACAGATGCTGAGGAACAACCTGCTTCTGACATTCTGAGTTGAGTGATACATCCTGTTGAAATCATCAGCTTGGTATGCATTAACCTTGAAATTAGAAATAAAGCGGCAGATAAGATTAATAAGTTTGCGAATATATCTGTTTTCCTCGCCTGCCACCAACATTTCCATAACTTCTTTATTTGATCTTGGTTTTAACTCAAAGCCTTTTTCTTCAAGATTCTCCTTGAGATGGTCCAAAAGAGTTCTGCCATCTTTATAAGCAGAAAAGGTGTATATCAAAGTCGTAGCATGTTCCTTATGAAGCTTAACCTTATCATTAACAGCCTTCTTGTATCGTTCTATTTCTTCCGGAGAGAACCTATCATTTTCTCCGGACTCAGTGATTCCAAAATGCTCTAAATACGCACTCTTTTCACCCTGAAAGATTATAAAATCTGGTGTATAAGGTTTTCTTGAATACTCGATGTCATACTTGTATATAGGTTCATACTCATAGTCTATATTGTTCAAATACAGGAAGTTAGCTATTTCAACCTCTTGGTAAGAACGCAATACTTCATTCTGAATAGTGACTGATTTCTTAGTTCGCGCATCTATAACGTCTCTCTTAAAATCCTCAAGATCACTACGCATAGTAGAGTAATTCGCTTTAGCTATGTTGTTGAAAAAGCCATTTAAATCCGATCCCTCATATGGTGCGTCAAAGTAAGAGGCAAAAAACATGATCAGATTATTTACAGCAGATTCATTTCTCATAATGGACTTACGGAAATAATCCCTTATGACAAAATATAGTTTAGACTGGTCTACAATATTGAGTTTTTCTTCCGGAGTATTCTTGTGAATAATGGCATTACCCGTAGAATGAAATGTTGCTATCGGGCAGTTAATGCCTAATTCCTTCTGAATTCTATCTTTCAATTCAGTAACAGCCTTGTTGGTAAATGAAACTACCAGAACCTGAGCCGGATCTATTCCTTGTTTGTCCACAAGATATTTTACTTTTGCAGCAACCGTTGTGGTTTTTCCAGCCCCAGCTCCTGCAATTACCAGACAGTAATCCTCATCCGTTAGAACCACTCGGCGCTGATCATCGTCTAAAGAGATTACTGGATCCACAGCCTTTAATACATTATCAAGATAATCCTTCTCAGTAATCATCTTGCTTGCAATAAAGCTCTCATTATGCTGCTCTATGCAAGACTCAATATTTTTGTACGTGTCAATAATTTCAGTAATCACTTTGGTAGAAACGCTATTTTTTCTACAGAATTCATCAAGCATATCGCTTTTTTGAAGAACATCAAAAAAGTCTATATCTGAAGAATAATCCTTTATTGCTGGTAAATACTCACTACGCGCAATATATCTGTCTGCATCAAATAATTTCTGAATAAAGCCACCAAATTCAAGAACACGTTTAGCATTCTCATTCTGTACTTGATCCAATGCAACGTTCAGGCTTTCATTACCGATATTCTGTTGTCCCTTTTTGTAGGCAAAAAGTCTATCTAAAAGCCCCATTCAAAATGCTCCTTTTTTGGTTTACTTTAACTTCCTGTCATACTTAAAGCAAAGAAGACTCTACCAGTTCTACATGCACATCCTTATCTACTATTTCAGAAATAAACTTAGTAAGAATACACCTACTTTCATCAGTAGCAACTGCATCGTAGAAGCCTTTCTTAAGACTTACTACCACTCTATCCCCTGATAGGGTATCTACTCTTGAATACTTCAAATTCTCTCGGATTGATTCTGGTGCATAGCCGCTCAAGTCATCCCACTTCTTATACAGTTCTTCCCAAGAACACTTTTCAATTATTCTCTCTTCAGTATTGCTACCTTCTGGCTCAAATAGCTGCTTCAGTACCCCGTATAACTCCTTTAATTCATCCTCTGTGAAAGTTCCGCCTTTACCACAACAACTATAATCAGGCGCCCAATCTCTTATGTCATATTTTGCTTCCTTACCATGCCATTGAACTAGGTTTAATTCCTTTTTCCAGCCTTTTTCAGGAGCAGAAAGTTGACCAATATTTTTAAGGATTACATAATTATCCCCTTTTATAGGTTTGAAAACATCCGACATGCTTATAACCTCCTGCTCATCGCTATCTTTTGTTTTCTTGGCTGCCTTTTTCTTTCTATTTGGAACAGTAACACCAATGTAATACTCTTTAACTTTTCTAAGTCGATTCTGATCAGCTGCATACACAACGAAAAACACTCTGCCAAATTCATTAGTTATAATGCCCACACAGCCTTCGCTACCATATGTTTCCATTATGGCATCAATAGCAGCGTCCACTTTAGTCGGCTTCATACGCCATTGTCCATCTTCAAACTTTACATATGGCTTCATTGTTTCAGTCAGATTATCTTTGAGGATTCGCATAATATCCCTCCATGAAAAGAATCAACTTCCGTTATAGCCATACTCCACTGTCATTAGTACCTTTTTCCACCACGATTCACGTTCTAGAATAGTAGCATCATCAGTAGTACTCTTGAATATTTCCAAAATACTATACCTAAAATTCTTCTGAATATACTCAAATGAAAGCTTTTTAAGCTCTACATTACCGCCATTACCATTTGCAATATAATCCTTCCATCTACCCCAGATCATATTTTCTCCTGTGGCAGAACCAACGTATTGTTTTCCATTAATTGAATCAGTAATTAAATAGACTCCCTTCTGATTAGCAAGCGCTGTTTTCCATGCGTCCGTATCTATCAATCCAGATAGTTCCTCCCAAGATACATTAACCTTGTCATACCCTGGGAATACTGTCTTACATACATCTCGTGTTATCTCAAGTACTTCTAGTTCATCTATATAGTTTTCTAAGCGAAGATACGTTGCCCTGAATTCCTTTTTAAATCCAATTATCAACTTACCAATCAAATCTATACCGACATCAACCAGTCTTGTATTATATCTATACTTTGACGGACCTTTTGGCGTTTCTTTAACCGATAGGCTCTCGTATATTCCAGCAAATATCCATTCATCCTTTTGCCAATAGATAAGTGATAATATATATTTTCTTTGAAAATTTTTCTGTGTTTGCTCTTCCTGCCAAATTTTAAATTTACTCTGATCTTGAAGAAATAGACGTAACGGCAAGAAAGCATCCGTAGTGCCTCGTCCACAATGAACTTTAAAATCTAATTCATTCTCCTTTATAAATGGCAAAATATCTTTTACTTTCATTCAAAGATTCCTCTATTTTTCCAGATATGCAACTTTTTTGCCACGCTCAACTGTATATTTGATTTCTGAACAGAGACAACCACATAAAGCTATAACAGGACATTTCCCACATCAGACTGCCTCCGCAAAGTAATCATTAACTATCTTTTCTAGCTGTCCTGCAATCTCTGCAAATGGCAAATTCAAATCCAACGCTCCCACAGCTATCTTGTTCCCACCCATCGAAAACTGATTGGTCGGTTGAAACTCCTCATCAGTCTTTGCATATAAAAGCAGTCCCGAAACATTACCAGTCTGTTCCTTATCCCAATTCTTTACATAAGTATAAATCTGATACAGATTAGCATTCCTATATGTCTGAGCATCAAAATTTGACTGCATCTGTTTTCCGTAATACTTGGCATCCAATATCAGCACTCTTCCATCTCTAGATTTAAGCGTTATATCTGTAACCATGTTTGGAAGCCACATATCATTATCATCATCAAGATTCCACTCTACCTGATCTGGATTAGCCTTAAGCTCAGGATGATGATATCTGTAGTATTCAAGAATAAATTTCTCATAAAGATGACTCATTCTCTGGTCATCCAGGAACGTAGCCATTTTTATAGTTCCTTCTTCTGTAGAAAGAAGCAGTCCGTCTATAACAAGTCTACATACATTTAACAGCATCCTGTAGCTCTGATTATTTCTCTGATAACGTATTCTATCCCATTTGATCATAACGGGCTCGATATAATCAACACCATCAAAGAAGAGTAAATCTTTCTTAAGGACAATCTTATTCTCCGCTTTCACATTCTTCTGCTTAAGAAGAAGAGTCATAGTAGTCTTGATAACCTGATTCAAAAGATTGTTCTCAGACAGCTCATCATAATCACAGAATAATTTCTGTTTGTGTTGTAACTTGTTCTTAATGGTTCCATGAACATCAAGTTTTCCCCGAAGCGTAGTTAGATTATCTGAGTTATTCACGTATTCACGATACAATCCATGCTTAAGTTGTTGTGCTACGCCTTTTCCAAGAATAGCTGCAAACATATCATGGATATTTTCAAAATCCTCCGCAGCTATATAATCATAGTTAGACTGACGCAGGATCTGAAATGCATAAGTCAGCATATAATATATATTTTTAATCAGTATCCCTTTGTCGTTTGTCATCAGCTGTTAAACACCCCATTAAGACGACTTCTCCAGAGTCTTACTTTGCCAGGCTCGTCAAACCAGTACTCTTCCAGCATAGGTACAATGTCATAATCAACAACAGATGTCATCCATCCTGCCAAATCCTCTTCATTACCCGGTTTCTGTCCACAGAAATAGCTATGTCCAATACAGAATCCTGCTCCAAGAGAAGGATCATCTGTAATAGCTTTATTAAGCGCTATTACAACATCTATAAGCGCATAAATCGTATCATCATTAAGTTCAGACAGGTATTTTTTAAAACCATCCGACTCAAATCCCGGTTCCATGGAAAAGAAGCTGAATCTTCTTCTAAGCGCATAATCGATCATTGCAAGGCTTCTGTCTGCTGTATTCATCATACCTATGATATAAAGGTTCTTTGGTACTGCAAACTGAAGTCCACTATATGCCATGGTAGCCTTTGTGCCTCTGTAGTCTTTTTCAATCAACATCAAAAGCTCTCCGAAAATTTTGCTCATATTTCCTCTGTTGATTTCGTCAATAATGAAGAAATATGGTACTTCTGGGTTATTGGCTGCCTTCATACAGAACTTATAAAAAATTCCATTTTGCAGCTCAAAACCTTCGCCAACCGGCTTATATCCCATTATGAAATCTTCATATGAATAATTCTGGTGGAACTGAATAAACTCAATCCTACTCTCATCCTTTACACCCATAACAGAATATGCTAACCTTTTTGCTGCAAAAGTCTTACCAACTCCGGGTGCGCCCTGAAGAATGATATTCTGCTTTTTCATAAGAATATTTTTAAGAGTGTCGTAACTCTCCCCAGTCATATATACTTCTGATAAAAAATCTTCTCTTGTATATGCATCAATCTGATCTGTACTTTCAGGTAATGGGTTTTCCTCACGAATAAGATCCATAATAAGATCATACTCACCCTTAGTAAGCTTGAAGAGACTTCCTTGCGGATTCTGGAAATATTCCATTCTTTCAAGCTCAGCTATATCCTTAAGCGTTGCATAATCGATAGGAACACTTAATCCTTCAACCTTTTCAAAGTACAGATTCTTTCCATCATTTTCCTGTGCTATCCTTGCAAGAGCCACAATCTGCTTTACTGGATTGGACTCATAACCAATAACAAGATCTCCTGGTTTTGCATCAAGAAAGTTTTGGAAAATCCTTCGTTTATTACCATTATCGTTGTATAGCGTATAACTCTGAACTTCCCCTATGCCAATATCTGCAAAACTCCAGATCTTTGGATTGGCATTCAGCCACCAATAATGCTTTTCATCAACTGTCTCCGCAAACAGAGCCACCTCTGACAGATCGACTTCTTCAAGTGCAGCTGCAAGCTCATCTCTAAGCTTCCATACAAAAGCACCTTCTTCATCCTTATCAGCATGCCTGCCTATATAAAGCACAGACCAGTAACGAGTTTTTCCTTCTTCATCAGTCCTAAGCTCACAATGCGTCTTCTCAGCAATTCGCTTTGCAAGAGCTGTAGAGCCCATATTGTAGAAATTTGCAGTTTCGCCATACTTTGTCGATAACTGAGAACAAGTAGCCTGGCCTCCGTAGTCCCTCATACGGGTGACTATTTCCATGGCCTGATCAGTGAATATATCATCATCATTAAGAAGCTTTATCCACTGTTCTTTGCTGATTCCCGGATCATAGTCTGTGGCAAGCCACTCTTCTTTCTTTTCACCAGAATCATTCAGGAAATTCGCAATATAAAAAGAGATATCAAACGCCAATGTACGATAGGTCTGATCGTAGTAACACTTATCATCCAACTTTGCCTTATACATCTTAAGAAGCTCTTCATCCTTCTCCACTTCAGAAATGATTTCATCAATGAGCTCCATGTTTCCCTTTATATTAGCAGGCACGTTTCCCTTCTTTGGAATAAAAGAATTTTCAAGGTACTGGCTTGTAGCCTTGCATACAGAGTACTTGAATACGTCATACTTTGAAGGATACTTCAGCCACAGGTACACTGTGATAGCCATTGGCCTCTGGTAATGCTGCTTGCCCGGTAATAGCCTATCACACAGACTCTGTGCACTAACCTGGAATCTAGCAATTCGGTCTGTTACTGGCTTTGTCTCGTCATATAAGTCGATAAACATTTCACGCACAGCTTCTTTATCCTGTTCTGCAAATACCTGAATCATTCCTCGCGGGAAGTTGTTCATGGACGCAAGAAGATTAAATGTTTTATCTGTTGCCACAGTAAACATCTCATAGAAATTATCAGCATTAATGTCCCAATGCGTTTGAAACCACTTGACCGCCTCCCACTTATAGCGCTCATCCGGCCATCTGTTTTCAAATGCTGCCTTATACTTTACAAGGCTATCCTTTAATTTCTCATGATTAACCATTCTTGCACCGTCCCCTTAAAATTATTTGTTCAACAGTTCCTTAAGTGCAGCAAACTCTTCATCATTGAGAGTTACACCTTTTCCCATCTTTTCATGCTCCGGTGCCCAATCACGAATATCATACTTTGGTGCACCACCATTCCATGAAACCTTATTCAATTCCTTAGTCCAGCCCTTAGCGCTAGTTGAAAGGACTCCCAGTTCCTCTACAATTTCATACTGAAAATCAGCCATAATATGCCTCCTGTTATTTAAGCAAATCCATAAGATCCTCATATGTATGAACTACATCATACTTTACAGAATCACTGCTGATAGCCTTGAAATGCTCTCTTGCACAATGAATCTTAGAACTCTCCATTTCCTTAAGCTGCATGGTATCCATAGAGCCCTTTGTCTCAGCTATGAAGTAAATATGTTTCACTGTTCCCTTCTTGAAGGAAATAGCCCAGTCAGGATTATAATGTCCTACCGGAGTATTGATATAGAATCCATTAGGAAGCTTCACATATACTGCTACATCCTCGCAAGTATCAAGCTTTTCAGCAAATTCTTTCTCATTTGTAGAGTCATAAACGATATGATCATATAAATGACGTTGTGCTTTCATAGCGTTTGTGCCAAGCTTACCCTTGATAGTAGGCTCTGTAAAAATATCCGTATCATATTTTTCATCAACAACGTTGTAAGTAATATGCTCGATAATAGCCGTAGCCTTTTGCTCATTGATAAGGTTTCCTGCCTTGATAATGAACTCCTCTGGATTGTACTTGAACTGCTCAAATACAGAAGGCTGAATTCCAGTTAATATACGAACAATATCCTTTCTTGTGAGACCGGTAGCTTCAACAAGCTTACCAACGAGGTCATATGTGACAGAACTGCTTACTGCAGCAGTTGAATCATATTCCTTGGTCTTTTCAAGCTTCATGGCATCGCCACTTGCAATCTGAGCCTTAGAATCAATCTTCTCCATGCTACCTGACTGCACGGTAATTCTGATTTTTGCAACACGCAACTTTGCGTCAAGTTCTGCAATAGATTTCTTTACAAGCTCATCGGAATCAAAATCAACTACGTATACTGATTTAGAATTAATCTTGTTCCAAAGTTCCTTGAACTCAGGCATTGCCATCTTGTTCTGATCAACATGAAGCTCAATATTATTCTTGCGGGCATCTTCAGGCATCATTGCCTTTGCATCGTAAACAGACTTAAGAATCTCAATAATTCCCTTTGCATAAGCCTCTACCGCCTCAGAGAATCTCAAGTTATCAGCTTTTTCATCCTCATAAAACTTCTCAGTAATCTGCCCCTTGCTATCAATATACTTTTCAACAATAAGGCTATACTGAATATCATCAGCCATATCCTCATCAATTATATAATCAACACCGTTGTTATCTGGAATTGTTCTGCCAACAAACAGGCTCTTTTCAACCTTTCTAGGTCTGTCTGCTACAGCTTCAGCAATCTCTGTCTGCAATCCCTTAGCAAACTGATCATAGCTTTCACTGGCAATAACTGTAAGAACATTGATGTTATGAACATCTGCGCCAAGTACATTAGCATCCATTCTTTCTCCGTCCTGGTTTACACAAAGACGAAGACCACGACCTACTTCCTGACGCTTACGCACATCACTTCCGCTCTGCTTCAAAGTACAAATCTGGAATACGTTAGGATTATCCCATCCTTCACGAAGAGCGGAGTGTGAAAAGATAAATCTGACCGGAGACTTCTTAGGATCTCTCTCTAAAAGAAGTTCCTTATTTTTCATGATAAGGTCGTATGCATCAATATCATCAGAAGTCTTTTCTTTCTTATCAGAAAGCTTGGAATCTGTCATGCGACCCTTTTTATCAATAGAGAAATATCCTGCATGGGTATTCTCAGCAGAGATTGATTGCAAGTACTTCCAATATTCTTCATCACCGATTTCACGCTGCATATTCTCAAGGACATCCTTATATTCCTCTTCAAACATATCTGCGTATTTACCATTGGTTTGGTTTCCGGCTTCATCGTACTCACGATAATGCTTTACTTCATCAATGAAGAACAGCGAAAGGACCTTGATTCCCTTGGAGAACAACTGGCGTTCTCTCTCAATATGAGAAAGGATAGTCTCTCTAATCTGGATTCTGCGAAGCTGATCTTCATCATATTTACCTATGACATCACCGGCAAAAAGTTTTGTTCCATTTACTAATGTAATAGAATCATCTCGTCCATCAATATCTCCAACGACGTAATTATCCTCATATTCTGCTAATTCACCAGAATTAGGATATAAATCAAAGCCTTTACCAACCGTTTTAGTTACTTTCTTTATTCCATTTGCACCTTTAACATCAAACTGAATAGTAGCTGTAGGATCTGCCTTTGACAAATTGATGCTTTGCAAATAAACGTATCCCGTAGTAGCTGTGCTTCCAGTCTCAGTGATTCCCTTAACAGAAATCTTTTTAACAAGCTTTTTGTTATAGGCTTCCATAGCATCAAGGCGATAAATCATATTGTAGATGCTGTCAGACTTATGGGTAGCTGAATAACGAAGAGTCATTAAAGGATTGAACTCTTCGAGGTTTTTCTTTGTCTGCTTACCTTCTACAGACTGCGGTTCATCTATAATCACAATAGGATTTGTCTTAGCAATGATATCAATAGGTCTACGACTTCTAAACTCATCCAGCTTCATATAAATACGACGAGCATCTTTACCCTTGGCGTTAAATGCCTGGGAATTGATTATCATTACATTTATAGAGCTGTCAGAAGCAAACCTGTCTATCTCAGTAAGCTGTGCAGAGTTATAGATGAAGAATCTGATCTTCTTTCCATATTCCTCTGCAAAGTGCTCCTGTGTCATCTGGAAGGATTTGTAAACACCTTCACGGATAGCAATACTTGGAACAACTACGATAAACTTACTCCACCCATAATGCTTGTTAAGCTCATACATAGTCTTGATGTATGTATAAGTCTTACCTACACCGGTCTCCATCTCGATAGTAAGGTTGTACTTACCTTCCAGCTTGTCTGACTGCTTAATCTGATTGTCACGCTGAATCTTCTGTATCTGCTCCAATATCACGCTGTCAGTAAGCTCAGGAATAATCTTCATGTTATTCCATCCGGTAAAATCTATATCCTCAGTAAGAGATACCTGTGTAAATGTTTGGCTAGATCCTGCCATCTTGCCCTCATAGCCTCTATCCATCATATATGATGGGGTACCATAAGGCTGACCAGCAAATACATCTACAACTGCCTGAGCTGCATCTCTCTGAAATTTTTGATGTTTATATTGTATCTTCATCTCGGATCACTCCTTAAATTACTTTTACAGTTGTATCCGGTGCCAAAAGCTTAAATATTTCTCCAACATTTATCTTTGCAGGACTATTTGAAAAACTGCTATCTCTAAACACTGCTCTAAGTGGTTGTCTTTTTGCAATCTCTTTTACCGCAGCTTCGGGAACATTTTCATCAAAGCAGGCAATTAGATCGCCATCATTATATAAATGAACCTTTACCCCTTCCATCTCTTCAGTTTTGTAGGAACATGATATTGGTAAATTCCAATCTAAAAGGCATCCAAAAAGCAAATCCAAATCTGTCCTACCTTCCTTGATATTAGACTCCATTGCCGCAACTAATCCTTGCGAATATCTATCGGCGCTGAAGTAGATATCGTTCATATTACTTGTATCAACTCTAAAGAAGCGATACCCAACATCTGCCTTTGATTCTGGATTTTCTCTCTTCATTTTTTCACCAGCAAGCTTTATTCTTTCTGCGCTAATAGAACTAATCGTCTCAAACCCTGCCTTATATGCCTCACTCTTTTCATCACAAGGTTGATCTAATTGAACCATAATGAAATGTCTATCTCCCCCGTCCTCTTCATTAACCTCCATAACAGCTTGTGCTGTCGTTGATGAGCCTGCAAAAAAGTCCAAAATGATTGATCTTTTATCGGTTCCAATTTGTATCATCTTCTTTATTAGCTCTGGAGCTTTTGGAAAGCTCATAACATTGCTTCCAAATAGTTCTTTGATTGCTTTTTTACCATAGTCATTATTTATCGTATTATCTGTCCAAAGGGATTTAACAAGAGTGGTAGCCATTTCACCATCCTTAAGTAGATAGTCTTTCCTATATATTCTCCATTCTTCTCCACTTTTCTCCGCTATTATAAGATCGTTTTCATTTTCAACTTTTGTTTTCATCCATGTCCAACACGTCTTAGTTCCATCTGGTGCGTCTGGCCATACTTCATCAGTGTACTCAGAATTTCGCTCTGTCCAGACCTTTCCATCACGCGGATTTACATATAATGGAAAATATAAATTTGGTCTTGTAACAGGATTAAACGCCTGATTTCTATTTCTAAGTCCAATAGCTCTATATTTTCCGTTACTGTCCTCTTTATTGTATTCCTCAACCATTTTACCTTCTTTTTCTACGCCTCGAATTGTAGTTGGATTATTATAATCCTTAGCATAGACAAGGACAGACTCATATGTTTTTGCAACAAACACATCCAAATTTCTTCCTCTCGGATTTAATTGAACTGCCAACTGAACCACAAAATTAGATGCACCAAAAATTTCATCACAAATCTTCTTTAAATTGAATACTTCGTTATCATCAATAGATATAAAAATCACACCGTCTTCTGTGAGAAGATTCCTTGCAAGCATAAGACGAGAATACATCATGCTGCACCAATCCGAATGATATCTTCCCTGGGCAGTACTATTTTCACGCGTGTAATTGATATTACCTAACTCATCGTAATAATCTGTCATATCATCATAATTTTCTTGACTCATTTTAAATGAATCAGGGTATATAAAATCATGTCCTGTATTATATGGAGGGTCTATATAAATCATCTTTACTTGCCCCAAATAGCTTTCTTGGAGCATTTTTAATGCCTCCAGATTATCTCCTTCGATAAATAAATTTTGTGTATTATCCCAATCTACACTTTTATTCTTATCTGGTCTTAATGTATTCCTCGTTGGTCGATTTGCTTCAACTATTGAATCTTTTTTCCCTACCCAATTAAACTCATAAGCTTCATCGCCAGGCAAGCAATCCTCTGACAACATCTGCTTAAGAATATCAAAATTAATTCCCTTCTTTCCATTTACTTCTGTTATGCAATTTGGAAACATTAGCTCCAACATCTCAATATTTTTATCTGTCATATTAGTTGTTTCCATTTTCATTTTTTCCACGATTATCATTCCTCCTATTTCAATAGTTCCTGAGCATGATCCATGTTTATTGAAAACATAGGTGCATGGTGTTCTTCATTGTACTCAATTGATATGTCAAAACTCTGTTCATATTTATTTTTGTATATATCTTCATAAACAAATGACAATATGTACTCCCCAAGATTCTTACTGTCTCTCCCACAATCCTCCGAAAAAATGTGCATCATAAGTTTTCCACCGACTCGAAACGCAATAACTGGTAAAAACCTTCTATCATCTATAGGTACATCCCTCCGGTTAATACCACATCTAAAGTTTACAGCCGTACCATTGCCAATATTTTCAAATTCAAGCGGAACACAGATCTCATCTACAACTACGTAACTTCCTCCGTTGCCATTTGGAACCCACCTTGTCCCACCATTTTCAATTAATTGTTTCTGTTCTTTCGTTAAAGCATTTCTGTATTCTATTTTTCCGTCTTTAAGAATACAGTAATAATCTTCTAATTTGTATTCTATATAACCCTCAAACTCCGGTTCGTTATCTATTTCATTTGTAGAAAAAATGTTTTTATGCGATTTTGTTTTCAGCATATCTATTACGATAAAGGGTAATACTCTATTTCTCACATCTTCCCTATAGTTCTCTCGACTATATTGAATCGTTAGATACACCCCATAAACGGTTATTCCTGCGCCTAGCAATGCCCCGTAAAAAGCGAGAGCTGCTGAGGCATCCCATTCTGCCACTACAAAGTCTATTGGCGACTGTATCTTAAACAATATATTTATCAATAAAGGTACTAAAATCACAAAGACAAAACCAAAAAAGATACATCGTTTCCAATGCTCTTTTAGCCATTTTACTAGCATAAATCTTTTAATTCCTTTCTAAGTCGTTTTAATTGATCATTTAACTTCATTTGAAGATTGAGCTGTTTTTCTTTGCGAATTTTTTTCTGAAGGTTACTAATTTCCTTCTCCAATGCCCGCTTTTGCAAATCTTTTTCCACAGAGTCCTTTAATGACTCTGCACTATTCGACTCTCCAAGCTGTCCACCAGCAACCTGTCTTACAAAATTTTCATAAACAGCTTCAATGGATAACCCCTCCATCTTCACCGGAAGGTCATCAGCTTGCAGCCATTCAGTGTGATAGTAGTTGTTTACCTTAAACGCACTGCTTCCAGATTGAGCCTCTTCTTTATAGCCAATCCATGCCTGATACTTTCCTTCAAACTCTAGCAGGAACAATATGTGATAAGGAATCTCTTTATCCATTTGTTTTAGGATTCCCTCATCTATGGCCTCGCCAGAAAGCTTGATTTCAAAAACCTCTATTTCTTCTACATCAGTTCCTTCAGCGATATTTACCGTGCTTGCAGCAATCTTGTTTCTCCAATATATGGTTTTTATCTGATCAACAAACGACTGCTTTAGAGATGGGCTGACAGTAAGGTTTTCATAAAACTTCTGCTTGGGTATACGCTTATTAAATTCTGTTGACTGTGGCAATCCAATCACAGAAATCCCTCCTTTATGCTCTTACAGCCATAAAACAAATCAACTCAAAGTCTTCAAGTCCAGAAACCTCTGACATAAGTGCGGACGTGCCGCCTTTTTTGAAGAGGCTGTCTATATCGCTCTCTTCTTTTACATCAATGATGGATGTAATGGCATCGCTAAGAAGCTCGGATATCTCTGCCATATCCTTTCCATCGTTAGTCTCTTCATTAAACTTTGTGCATAGTTCCTTGATAGGCTCTGACTCTCCCCTGCACAATAGTCTCATAGTATCCAATAGATGTTTAGGGTTCAGATAATCACAAACCACTTCTCCATCGGAGCTAATATAAACCATATAGAACGGATGGATACGGTTCTGATTATCAATGTTCACGCTGTTATTAACATTTCTGAGCACAAAGATTATTCCTTCCGGATTTTCTTCCGATGCTCTTACTACCGCATGAAGTCCCTTTGGCTTTTTCTCCAAGTCCTGATGTGTCTTTACGTATTCCAAAAGATCCAGCCTGAACTCATTGAGTCCCAGATCCATGATGGAAATACCTGTAGACATATCCTCGATATCAACAACTTCTTCCTGTAATCTCTTAAGCTGTGCTCTACGATATTCCAGATCTCCTTTTTCCTCCGGGCTTATAAGGTTATCATCACCGGTAGAAGTCATGATTGAAATCTTCATACGTGTTTCAACACGGCTCTTAAGATTGATATATTCATCAAGATTCATATCCGGCCAGAAGTTTACAAGCTGTATATACTGGTTCCTACTTCCGATACGGTCCACTCGACCAAATCTCTGAATAATGCGAACCGGATTCCAGTGAATGTCATAGTTAATCAGATAATCACAGTCCTGCAAGTTCTGTCCTTCTGAGATACAGTCTGTTGCAATAAGTACGTCTATCTCTGCCGGATTGTTTGGCATGAGGACATCCTTATTCTTGGATATTGGCGAGAAGCAGGTGAGCACATTATTGAGTGTTGGCTTGATTCCCTTTACTGTAGTTCTGCCTTCAATCGCTCCGGTAATTACCGCAGTATCAAGTCCGTATTTCTTTTTTACGAACTCACTTACATTGTCATATAAGTATTCCGCTGTATCAGAAAATGCAGAGAACACTATCAGCTTCTTATTTCCTTCGTTGATAGGATTCTCGATTTTATCTGATATGAGCTTTATGAGCTCCTGCAATTTGGAATCATGTTCCGGTGTAATATCTGCCACCATTGAAGTTAGCAGTTCTAAAACATCTGCATCAGCCTGCAATTCATCACGCCAACTCTTGTAATCCATATCTCCAAGGTCAATCTTAACCTTTTTACCTACTTGGAAATCGGTGTTCTCATCTTCCATGTCGAGCTCATCTTCGTCCATCTCGTACATATCAAGATTTGCAGTTCCATACTGCTCATAATGATTGATGGCATCTATAGTTCCGGTGATGAGATCTTTTATTCTTGTAAGGGTAAGCTGGAATGAGTAGACAGAACTCTCCAATCGTTTGAGCATATTGATACTCATCAGCTTTCTGATACCTTCCTCACGACCCTTTTGTGTAAGCCCCTGTCCTTTGTTGTGGGTGAGCTCAATGTATTTCTGCATCTTACTTGGGAAGATGTAGTTGGAAGGTGTGTATATGCAAAGTGACAGCATGGTTAGCTGTTCAAATATTTCGTTATAGTTGATTGCATTACTGAGATCAGTAAGCTGTGGAGATTTGGAAATAGGCTTTAATCTCTCAGGGAATTTTCCTATCTCAGCAGTGTTGTAGTATTTCTCAATGTGCTTTCTTGATCTTGCAATGGTTACACTATCAAGCACTTCAAAGAAATCAAAGTCCAGATTCCTAAGAAGGGCATCTGTTGTTCTCTCCTCAGTGTCTAGCTTGCTCCATTCATTAAAAGCCCTCTGTGCTTGTCTGAATATTTCTTCAAGTGGCTTTTTTGTATCAAGAGCTTCGTTCAGAGTATCGGAATCTCCCTCATAAGCAAGCGCCAGCTGATTCTTTAAATCATTGAATCTGTTGTTTACTGGGGTGGCCGACAGCATCAGAACCTTTGTCTTAACTCCGGCACGGATAATCCTATCCATCAATCTGTTGTATCTGTTCTCTACCTGATTGCTATGTGTTCCGCTTCCGTTTCTGAAATTGTGGGACTCATCAATTACAACAAGGTCATAGTTACCCCAGTTAAGTCTGTCGAGATCAAGTCCGTTCGAGAAGCCACCATTCCTTGAAAGGTCAGTATGGAACAAAACGTCATAGTTCAATCTGTCAGCAGCTATAGGATTGTTGACATAGTTATCTTTATAAGTATTCCAGTTCTCAGCAAGCTTCTTAGGGCAGAGAACTAGCACAGTCTTATTTCTGTTTTCATAGTATTTGACCACCGCAAGAGCTGTGAAAGTCTTACCAAGACCTACACTGTCAGCAAGTATGCAACCATTATATTTTTCAAGTTTGTTTATGATTGCAAGCACGGCATCCTTCTGGAAGTCATAAAGCAAATTCCAGATTTTACTCTGCTTGAATCCAGTTGCCTCATTCGGCAATACGTCTTCTGATATATCTTCAAGGAACTCACTGAACACATGATACAGTGTCATGAAGTAAATAAATTCCGGTGAGTTCTCATTGTATGCTGTCGTAATATTCTCCAAGACAACATCTGTAACGTCCTGAAGCTTTTTATTATCATTCCAAAGTTCTTCAAAAACCTTAAGGTACTCCTGTGAAAATGGTGCATCCATTTTCTGAATCATGGAGTAAGCATTGTTACCTCTCTCACATCCAAGGTCAACAGTCGAAAACTCCATAATAGGCGCATAAGATTTTCCCGATGTATGAATAAAGCCCGGCATATTTTCCTGGGTGACATTAGACTTAAATACGCCTTTTCTCTTGATCCACTCAGCACATTCTTTGGCTATAGCTTTCTGTGTCATTTCATTACGGAGCTTGATTTCAAATTCAGTTCCGTAAAGATTCTGCTCGCGGTTCATCCTTGGGATATAGAACTCTCGCTTTTCCTTCTTTGCCTTTTCTGTTACAAATGTAGGCGCAGTAAATATGAATCGGAACTCATCGCACTGTTCCAATTCTTTCTTAAGTTCTTGATATGCGTAAATCGAAAAACTTGCCGCAGCTATAGAAACCTTGCTGCCGGATTTGATTTCATTACTCAAATCATCACGCAAAGTCTGATTCACGTTATCTATTAGTTTCATTCCACCTATTAGTGAATCCATGGTTAATCTCCTTACACAGCCCGTTTTCTCATACAAAACAATAGTCTCATTTGCTATTATTCTTCCGGATTCTACGCGGATCATCAGGCTTTTTTGCTTTTTCAGGTATCAACCACATCTTCCCTCGTATGACTGCCCCTTCTATTCTTCCTTCTTTACAATAGACAGCTACTCTTCTTTGGGAAACGCCCCATTTTTCTGCACATTCAGCTGATGTTAAGTACTCCATAAAAGTCCTCCAAAAAAGTAAACCGCAACAATTATATTTTAGTCGTTCACGCGAATACTTTCAACGTAGAAGTGCCTTAGTTATCGAACTTTTATGCATTCTTCACACCGTTTTTATAACTCTACAAACAGATAATCTTTATATCAAAAATCTACCAAATATATCCCAACGCTAATCTGCTTTAAAGTTCCCTTCTGATTTATCTGCGTAATCTTCGCTTTCAGTAGCTTCCCAGCATCCATTAGCCGTGCGAATACAATATTATCCTTCTCAGGAACGTAGCCTAGCTTTTTCTTATCCTCATTCAAGATAAGAATTGCATTGCTATCAAACTTGTTATCCTCTCTCTGGAGAGTTAGCATATCGCCAACTTTGATATTATCAAGAACAGAGCTATCCTCCAGATGAGTTGTCCCGGCAATATAGGAATCAAACAAGTGGATTTCCTTTATTAGCGGCTTGATTATATCCCCAAGCTCATGGCCTTCTATTGCCGCAACAGCGCTTTCTTTTTTCTCTACTAATTCATTTGCCATGTGATCTTAACTCCTTTTCCCATAATGCCTTCAAGGATTTCGTCAAGTTGGTTGCTATAATCTTCATAAGACTTCAGTTCTTCCTTAAGGTCAGCCTTCTTTACTGCAACTGAGTCTGCGTTCTCCAAAAGGTACTTGTACTGATAAGGATCTGTTTCTCGGATCTTCAATATCTGAGCCTCAAGTTGGGCTATCTTCTCGTCAATATTTGGAATCTCAAAGTCAGTTCCTTCCATATCCATATCTTCAAGGGCCTTATTAACAAGTACTTCCAATTCTTGGAGGCCCTTAAGATCATTGCAGTCAGAGCTGATTACAACTCTATTCCAGAGATCCATAAGAGTATGTGATTCAGATACCGCAGGATTGATATCCGGATGGATCTTTTTAACAAGTCTATGGTAGATCCTTTTTATCTCAAGAGCGTCTTTCTCAGTAATAGTACCATCCTTCAAGGATTCCTCATGCTCTTTTACCATATCCTTTAGCTGTGCCTTAAACTCTGCCATTTCTTTTTCCAGGTATTCCTGCATAGCTTTCTGATCAACAGCTTTGCCATGGTTAAGAGCAGCCTGGCAGTATTCAATTGTCTTCTTTTTCTGAATGCATTCTATTTTCTCTTTGAAGACGTCCAGAATAAGGTCCCCAAACTCTCTGACGTAGGCCCTATGATACTGAAAAGCCTCTTTCTTAAGGTTATCCCTTCGTGTAATCAGTTCCTCATATCTAGCGTAGGAAGTGTTTTCGCCTCTTATAATTTCATCCATTTCAAATCACCTCGAATCCATACAGGTCACGGTAAACTGATGTAAGCTTTACATTATCTACTGCAGCATCCTTGAAGAAGTCATCACGTGAGTGATACCACTTGCCATTGAAGCAGACAACACACTCATTGCCTTCCATCTCTGATTCCAGATGCATTTCTTTGTCATCGAAAAAGAATCTGATCTTATGAGGAGTCTTCAGAAGATAATAAAGATCATAAAAATCGAACGTTTCTTCATCAAACTCTATAAGTTCATAAAGATCATCAATAAGCCACTTCATGATATTCAGATTACCAAAGAAGGCATTAAACCTGATTCTCTGGGCAAGCCAGTCTTTTGCCCTGAGATAGAGATTTATTGCCTCGTCGTAGTCTTCCTCTGCAGTCTTGATTCTAGCAAGTCTGGTATACACTTCCGGTACAGGATCAAAAACATTGTCGCACTTCTGGACCTTTTTATAGAGCTTCCTGATCATGCTCTCGTATTTATTCTGGTCCTTATCGACGTAGTAACCGTTCTTGTACATGTCAGCAACTTTGTATTCAGCAACAAGATTGCCTTTGTCCATCATCTTTGAAAAGTACTCGAAAGCTTTCTTGTAATCACGCTCTCCGGTTCTGCCATAGTACCAGATATATCCAAGGCACTCATACGCTTCATCATAGTCCATAGCTGCTGCCATCTCGTAATACTTAAGTGCAAGGTCAAAGCGCTTGAGTTCATAATAATAACCACCAAGCCACATCATGTCCCTGGGATTTTTTTCTTCCTCAATGAGAAAGTTCATTGCTTCTATGAACATGAACTCATCTTCATCAGTTATTCTTTTGTTTTCATTGAAATCCTGAACTATTTTTCTTGCTTCTTTTACTGTCATAATGACCTCCGAATACGATATAACAATTATATCATTTACCGTTTTCTATATTGTACAAGGTAGTTTTTGATAATAGGTCGCCTGAGAGGAGACCGAGATAATTACATTTCATCCATCTCATCCTCAAAATCCAACCACGCATCAAGTCTATCGTCTTCTCTATCCCTACGCAGCTGTTCCTGGCGGCGGTCAAATTCCTTGCGTTCCTTCTTGCTCATACCGTTAACAAGATCCTTATATTGCTTATCTGTTAATCTGACATCTTTATCTTTCTTTCCAAAAAACATAGTGCCACCTCTCTCAATCCCTCTCTCCGTCTCTCTTGCAGATCTCATAGAACTCGCAAGTGACACAGAAGTGTTTACAGAATCTGTTGTTCCTATGAATACATTTCCTAATCCAATACAGAAATCTCTCCATGATATATTCTCCTCAAAAGTAACCTTCTCTTCACCCTCTAGGCTTCTGTTGTACCAATTTTAAAAAAATAAGAGTCCTATAATCACCCCAGAATATGTTGTGATTTTCGAACTCTTTTACACGTCTGAAATACAATATGCAGTTTTTGGCGAGATTACTCACAGCAATCCATCAAGTAGACTTTGAAAGTAGACTAAAAGTAGACTTTAAGTAGCCTTTGCAATATCGGAGCAAAGATTCTCGTAATTTGTGTAGACAATCCCTTTGAATCCCAGCTCATTTGCGACGTCTACATTTTCCTTTGTGTCGTCGACAAAGATACACTCCTCTGCCTTAAGGTCATATGTCTTAAGGAATTCCTGATACATTGTTGGATCAGGCTTGGTCTTTCCCACTTTGAAAGATACCAGTCCGCCATCCATGTATTTCATAAATGCAAGGGATTCACCGCATTCATCGTATGCTTTCCTGGAATAGTTAGACAGATAGAAAGTCTTAAAACCCTTCTGCTTCAAATCCTGTATAAGCGGAATTGAAAACTCACGTATTGTCAGAAGCCCCTCGACATTTGAAAATGCTCTTCTAAGTTCATCTGCGATCTCCGGATCGGTGCTTGCAAACTTCTTGAGCGCTTCCTCTTCATCTATCTCGTCTCTTTCAAATTCTCCCCAATATGGAGTCATGGCAGATGCCTTTAGGATTCTTTTACTCATGGTCGGATCAAATCCCTTGTCTGCAAGGAATTCGAAAATCCTGAAATCTGCAAGTACATTACCTATATCAAATACAATATTCTTTATCATTGTTAATCTCCGTTTAGTCCTGGACATATTAGCCATTCCATTATACCAAAAATTCCGCCCCACGTTCCGGCGCGCCGACCCGTGGCTGAGCCGTGTCCTAACGGTAGTAAGTAAAGTGGCAAGTGGTGTATTCCTGCGCATAAATGCTCCGTAATACTCACTTGTTGGGGCGTATCCCCAATCCCCTCGCATCAGATTTTCAATCTGACTAATCTCTCTTCGCGAGATAAAAGCACAAAAAAAGAAGGGACATCACCATCAACTTTCTGATAGTAATGTCCCCAAAAAAATCATCGCGTCTGCTCACGATTCTTAGTCTGATCCGGAGTCTTTTCGATTCCAAGGATCTTATCGATATCATATTTTGCAGTCTGATAGGTCTGCATATTTTTTCTGACTTCCTTGTATTCGGAGTAGGCCGCCTTCTTTTTTTCCAAAACTTTTCCGTACTCATCGCTGAGTTCTTTTACAGAAGGAAGCTTTCCTTTATGCCTGTTAAAAGAATCTTTGGCTGCCTTATGAGTCATGATCTCTTCTTTGTGCTCAGCAAAAAACTGTCTGCTGTAACCAGTCTGTTTGTACTGTTGATATATGTCTTTTGTCTTGGAGTAGTCGATGATCTTGCTCTTAAGCTCGGAGATTTCTTTAAGACGTTTCTCGTAACCCTTGATCTGATCACTGAGCTCAGAGAATCTTTCGGAGGTATTGCCGGCTCTTTTCTCAAGTTCATTGTAAGTCCTAAGTCCCTGCTCCTGGAAAAAGAGAAGTGCCTTCATGACATTTTTGACGTTGTACTTTTTCGCCCAGAGTTCATAGCCGGGACCTTTTCCCTTTGCGAGAACCTCCTGCATATTAAGGAGAAGATCGAAGCTATCCTCTCTGTAGAAGGGCTTGGATTTTTCTTTTGGAGAAGTGTCTTTTCTATCCTCTGTTCCTCTTGCCACGCCCTCAAGTTTCTGATGCAGGTCTTTTTCCGAATAACCATCTCCAAGGGAACGGAACCTGATGAATCTGGTCTGACCATTTCCTCTGACGGAAGTGTGCTTACCTCTCTTGATCTCATATCCCTGCTCGGAGAGATTCGCCAGCAGCTCATCAAATGAGCCGGGCTTTTTGGAAAGAGCTGTATCGATTGCTTCTCTTATTCCATCGCGGAATGTAGGTCCGCGCTCAGCATGTATGTAAGTTGTCTTACTGTGATAAGGCTGAGGCGCTATAACTGACAGACCATTTTCCATGCAGATAAGATTGGAAAGTCTCCCCAGGGCAATTCCGGAATAGGAAAAATTAGTAAACTTCCTGTCGCCATTAAGAGTCGTAGAGTTGAAGATCACATGATTGTGAATATGATTTCTGTCGGTATGAGTAGCCACTATGAATGCATGGTTGCCCTTAGTAAATCTCATGGCTGTCTCATATCCGATTCGATTTGCTTCCTCCGGAGTAATCTCCCCGGGCTTAAAGGACTGCCTGATCTGATAGGCTATCACGTCTCCCTTTTCTTTCCCGTTTGCCACTTCGTAATCTCTTTTGGACAAAAGAAAGTCCTCGTTAACAGTCCTTGGATTGCAGCCATAAGCTGTAACAAGGCTCCCTTCTTCTGTCTTATCAGGATTCATTGCGTAGTCAGTTCTTTCCTTGAGGCACTTGGCCAGAGTCCTTCCCTTGGTGGCATGAAGTGCTATAAGTCTTGTTGCTGCCATTGTAATTCCCTTATTTGATGAATGATAATCTGAAAAGAATTTCCTTTAATGTTTCCCATATTTCATCCAGCTCTGCCTGAAGCTGTTTGATGTCCTGAAGATATATGCAGTCGGTCTCTTCTGCTTTCTTTTCAAACTTTTTAAGCGTATCAGTGTATTCGCCAAGAAGCCTTTCCACTTCCTTTATGTCCGACAGATCCAACATGATGACATGACCATCGATGGCCATCTTTCTCATGTAGGCGCTGATTTTTCTAACCCCGGCCAGTTCCATTTTCTGCATTATCTTCATCCGCTCTTCAGGCGTAACCCGGACAAAGATTCTGCCCTGTGATGGTTCTTTCATATCACAGCACCAGCTCAGGAGCAAAAGACCTGCAGGGATGATCATCAGGTTCAGGCTTACACTCGTGGAGTTCTTTCAATAGAGAAACCTTCTCTTCTCTCTCCGTGATAACTTCATGGAAATGATCTTTGCCAATTGGCTTTTCATCTTCATCCGGAATGCCGTTGGCGTTATTATCGATAATGGCTTCCTGCTTGTGATTTTCTTCAGGGAGATTATTGATAACACCATCTCCGATCATGTTGTCGTTCTGCTCCAGCTGATCTTCAAGGCCCCTTCTGACATTTCCGATGATGTTAGGGTCCTGTTCCTGTGGAAGCTTCACCGGCTGCTCCACTACCTCAGGTTCCGGTTCAGGTGCATTTCCATTAATGTCGTCCCACTTTTCTATGGGTGTTCCTGTTTTTCTTTCCATACAATCATCACTCCCCTTCTTTCTTTTTCCTTTGAGGAAATCGGATCTCGAAGTGAGGCCTCTGCTCCTCATCCACTGTCAGATCCACATAGCAGTTAAAAGAATTACCGGTCCTCTTGGATTTGCAGCCCTCTAGTTTGACTGTCCCGCAGTTAAGGAGCTCATCTGCTACTTCCCTGGTCATTTCTTTTCCAATTGCCTCAAAGAATCTGTTGTTCTTCCACAAACCAAAACGGCACTCCATATTGTTACAAAGAAAACCTTTCTCTCTTGCAACAATGTGAGCGCCGCATACAGGGCAGTTGCCAACTACGTCATCATTCGCATAAGCCTGCTTAGTTCCACTGCCGTCCTCAAAATTTCCAAATGGAAGCTCGTCGCCAAAATCGGCAGCATCCTTCCATCCATCATCTATACCACTCATTTCGTGACTACCTCCTTCTCTTTACCGGCAACCTTCTCTGCCGTTTCGTTTTTTATCTGATCCTTGCGGATATTCAGGTTATCCAGAAGGGACTGCTTAACTCCGCCCCATCCATCAGGGAGGATGCGGACTGTTCCCAGTATCTTTCTGCCAACATTTCCTGCAATTCCGGACTTGTCGGCAACAACACCATCTGCATTTTTCAGTGGCCCGTCACCCTCATGATGGCTCTTCTCAATCCCTTCTTTGGACTTAGCATCTGCCTGTTCCTTCGCATATTGTTCCAGGAGCGCTCCCTGCTCAGGACTCATCTCCTGAGTTTTTTCTTTATCAATCATCATGTCTTCCACCGATTTGATGATCATGGAAGAGGTTGACCTGATGGTGCCAAGAGCACTCTTAAGTTCCTTGAGACTCTCATCTGTGGAATAGGATGCCAGATATGGGAAGCTATAGGAGCTTGTGTCATAGCCAAAGAAGTTAAGGACAACTGCTGCAGTTCCTTCTGCCTCAATTTCCTTCCTGTTCTTACTGATTTCTTTTCCCGGATCAGCGTGAAGCTTGGCATGGACCACTTCGTGAAGACAGGTCTTGAGAGTCTGCAGATCACTCATGCCTTCCTGAATTGCAATCCTCTTATCCTGCACATGGTAATACCCCTTGGCTCCGGTCTTGATATCTTCAAAGCCAATAGGCACAGGGCTGATATCTTTGATGATATCCATGAGAATAGTGAACTTGTTTACATCACCCTTAAGCTCATTGATGGCAAGCTGCGGAAGCTCTTTTCCCTCAGTCTGTGAAACATCAAAGGTGGTCTCTGCCTTATAGCTCATGACATTGATCTCCCTGGTCTCTTTCACAGGCTCTCCGTCCTTATCAAGGATGGCTTTTCCATTGGCATCAAGCTTGTCCACTTCCTTCTCAATCTTGTATGGAGCCGGTGCGATGACCCTGATACCCCGCTCGCCCTTCTTCACATAACGCCCCATATTCTTCCAGCCGGTATAGCTCTGACAAAGAGTAGCATCAGGCTTTTGCATGGCGATCAGGATGCAGTTATTAACTGAGTAATGTGGAAACTTGGCCATTGTAGCTAGAAGGTTTTTAAACTCAGCGCTATTTCTTACACCCTTAACGCCAACCTCAAGCTGATCTGTGAGTTCCTTTAATCTGTCATCGCGGCTCTTGAAATCAGCTTTCTGATCATATGATTTCTTTTCTGTTGCTGTTTCAGGCATTCAGGTCACCTCCTCACTTCTTTGTCTTGTCCCCGGTAACTGAAGAAGGAGCCTTTTTGTCAGGCTCCTTCTTCATGTCTTTACTTATTCTTACTGCGAAGATAGTTAATCTGCTTTTTCGTGCCATCACTCATCCTCCTCGTCGCGATATCCTGCAGCGATATCCCACAATCTTCCGAAGAGATCCTCCTCTTCAAAAGCAAAGCTAATATCGCCCTTAAGCTCCTGGACATATCCCCGGTAGTTCATCATAAATTCTTTTGTCTGAACCACCAGTGACATAACCTGAATAATATCGCCATTCGTAAGCATGTAAATCTCGTTGGTGTCATAGACTACTGTTACGCCATCATTGTAGGAAGTATCTATGTCTTCATAGATCTTAACTGCAGGGAGATAGAACAGCTCTGAGCTAAGAAGCTCCCCTTCCGAATCATATCCGAAGATGTTTGGAACAAATGTCTTGAACTGACCAAGGATTTCAGGATAAAGATTATTGGCATACTCTTCTGCCAGCGCGTTTATGATGACGTCCTCATCTTCATCCTTATATTTGTTGTAATCATCTTCGTTATAAAAACCTTCAATCAGCTGGTCATATTCCAGGAATCCGAATAGCTTTGCCAGCGTTACCTTCAGCTTCTCTTTTGAAAACTCTTTTTCAGTTACTCCCATCACTCATCCTCCGCATTATCGCCTTCCGCATCCTCAGGCTCTTTTTCCTCTTCAAGCTCTATCTCATCATCCTCGGCGCTTATGCTCCTAAGATAATCATCATCGGTATAGTCCTGATCAGGATCTATCGCCTTGGACTTCTTCTTGGAGTTCTTGGTTGAGGTGTAATACATAAATCCGCCGGCAATTCCAAGTCCAATTACTAGGATTATCGCCATAATTCCATTTACATTGACCGGGTCCTTCTTGGGCTCAGGTTCTTCCTTGGGCTCTGGTTCAGGTTCCGGAGTGGGCTGCGGCTGTGGTGTTACAACCTCAGGCTCTTTTTCCTCTTCCTTGCCAATCCCGGTAACCTTTATATATTTACTAACCTGGTCGTCATCCATGAGAGACAAAAGATCTGACTCATCCACCATGTTCAGGAAGTGAACCTTCTCATTGCCGTCATCATCACGGTCGATGATGATGTAGAAGTAGTTGCCGTTCTTGGTCATTACAGTTATGAACTGCTTGCCTCCTGCTTCAAGAGATCCGTAATCATCCACAAGCTCCATGTTGCCGTCAGGAGTAAGTGGTCCCCACTTTTCCTCTATCTCAGGCTCTTTTCCCTCACAGTTGTGATAGTCCTGTTTACAGAGCTTACAGTTTTCATCCACGTGATCCTCTGTACACTTCGTCTCACAGGTGCAGTCATATCCGCCCGCCATGGCTGTTACTGGTGTAAAACAAAAAAGTGACCCCATAAGAGCCACTGAACATCCAAGGACTTTTGCCTTGGCAGCTATTAACTTAAAAGCTTTCATCTAAGATATCCTCCACAATTCCTTTGTTTTCTTTGTCCTGAGCATCTGCTTCAGTGCTCTTTGATTTTGTTTCTTTCTTGTTGTTCATTGGAGCTGTTAGCTTTTCGCTCTCCCCAACTCCCAGGTAATCTGCAAGCTGCTCAGGAGAAAGCCCAAGCCTTTCAACAATACCGACCATGCTGCTGGCCTCCTCTGCCTTGAGCCTTTCATTGACTTCATCAAGCTTTGCTTTGGCTTCATTCAGTCTGGCCTGTGCCCTGTCCCGGTCGGCCCTGAGTCTTTTTAACTTTTCAAACATAACTTTTTCCTCCTTAAGGTATTCTCCCAAAATCCAGAAAGTGTGATTGCCAGTAAGGCGTATTGATATTCGAGTAATGCACCGGGTTTCCGGCGTGGATCATCCATCCACCACCCACATATATTCCAACATGACTGGCTCCGGAAACTTCATAGGTTCCCTGGAAAAAGACAAGATCTCCGGGCTTTGCTTCTGAGGACGGAACATAGTCTGTTCTGGCCCTGAGGCCATTGGCTGTAAGCCTTCCAAAGTTCCATCCGTTACCGCAGTGATTGATGACCCAGCTGACAAATCCTGAACAGTCAAAGCCGTCAGGGCTGTAACCGCCCCATACATATTCAACTCCAAGATATTTCTCGGCCTCATGAAGCATTCTTGCAAATTCTTCATCTGAGAGATACTCCCCGGGAACGTGATGTTCATCACTGTCACCTTCTCTGCTTCCTGGAATACTGTAGATATCATCCTCCCCGAAGAGATACATCCTGTTACCGTAGGTTTCTTTCAGAACTTCGTAGCGGGCCATATCATCATCAGTGAGTCCCAGGTGTTCTGCCACATAATCAAGGCCGTGATTAACAAGATAGATATTGCAGATGTAATACTCATATTCCTCTGTGTAGGTGTAGTCTTCGTAGTATCCACCTTCTGCATAGGAGTCATCCTCTACCCATCTGGTGTCTTCTACTTCTCTTTCCCGGATCTCAACCTCTTCCTCATAGGTGATTTCATACTGCAGATCAAGGATCTCCTGCAATTTCTCCTGTACCTCATCTTCTCTGTAGGCCTCAAAGATCACTGTTAAAAGTGCTGCCAGTTCATAGGGATTATGACCAACCTCATCCAGGTAGTAGTTGATCTCGTCATAGTCCGCATGGTCCTCAGCTATCTCATCAATCTCATCCTGCAGGCCCTCTTCCAGCTCCTTGTAATCATCTTCCACTGCCAAAATGTCAGCGTCCTCAGCTGTATAGGATGTTATGACAGTGATATCTCCGCCACCGGAGGCAATAGCTCCACAGGAACTTAAGAGTCCAAAGCATATAAGTACTATCAAAAGAACCAGCACAATAATGGTGCTTATCGCTGGATTGTCCTGCACAAATTCTGTGATAAATTCACCGATAGCTCCAACAACGTCTTCTGCCTTCTCAGTGATCTTCCTTCCAATCTTGCCGCCGTTCTCAGCAGCTTTAGCCTGCCTTTCCATCATTTTTCTCTGAATTTCCCGACGGGCATTTTCCCTGGCTGCTTCTTTGGTTTCAGCACTCACTTCCTTCCGGCCATGGACTTTACTGCTATACTTGCCGTTCTTCACTTTGGAAGTAACATGGCTTGCTGCACCACTGGCCACATAGCCTCCTGCTTCAAAGACTTCTTCAGATACTGCGCTCTCGCCTCTGTTATCTTCCGATGAATTAACCACATCCGACATAATGTCTGCTGCAGCGGCCACTCTTGAAGCCGTCTCAGAAACACTTGCCGAACTTTTACTCACAGTTCGTTCTTTCTTTGCAGCTTCCTGGGATTTTCTCACCTTTTCAACTTCAGATGCTTTCTTCTGAGTCTGCTTTCTGAGCTTTTCACGATGATTCTTTTCCTCAAGCGTCTCACTATTATCAGCCTTGCCGGTCCTTAGTTTTTGTCCATAGTATTTGCTGGCCGAATCCTTATTTTTTAATTTATTTGCATGCACTCTTGGCGCATTATCCTTCTGGTCTCCGGGATCCTTATCCCTTGGAGGATTTCTTGTATATAATCCTTCAGCCATGCTCATCTCCTTTGGTTAAGCCGCATTTTCTTTTTCCGCAAACTTGGTTGTAAGAACCTTATACAGCTTGGTCTCCTTAGGAAATCTGTCCACAAAGGGCAGGATTACATTTCCATAAAAAATAAGCCCTTCACCTTCTCCCGAATGTGTTACATACGAAAGCTGGTGTGGACTTATGTTAAGCTGCTTAGCCAGGATTGCCCTGTCTCCAACCGCCTGATTGAGCATCAGGATAAAGTCAGAATTTTCAAATATGTTCTCTACTTCCCTGGAAGCAAGCAGATCTTTGACGTTCTGAGTAACGCCGGTCGGCATGCCTCCCCACTTACGGAATCTCTTCCAGATCTCAACTGTATAGGCCGCAGTCTGCTCCTCACGAAGGAGAAGATGCATCTCATCCATAATATATCTTGTGGACTTACCTGCCTCTCTGTTCTCAGACACTCTGCCCCAGACCTGATCCTCGATTATGAGCATACCTATCTTTTTAAGCTGTTTGCCAAGATCCTTGATATCAAAGCACACAAGCCTGTTGTGGAGCTCCACGTTTGTCCTGTGATTAAAGACGTTTAGAGATCCTGTAACATAGATTTCAAGGGCGGTTGCTACATACTTAGCCTCTGGCTCCTCCTGTTGTAGGAGCAGATTGTAGAGATCTTCCAGTATCGGAATATTCTCAGGACACGGATTCTCGAGATATTTCCTGTAAACCTGCCTTACACATCTGTCTATGATTGTCTTCTCCGCAGGCTGCAGACCATCTTTTGAACCCATGATAAGCTCGCAAAGAGACAGGATGAAATCCACCTTCAGCATCACCGGATTGTCGTCTTCAGAATAATTCATGTTGATGTCCATTGGATTTATGTACTGATCCGACGTTGGACTTATCCTGATCACCTGACCTCCAAGATACTCTACCATAGGCCTGTATTCAGCTTCCGGATCCGATATGATGATGTCATCGTCTGTTACCAGGAAGGAATTTACTATTTCCCTCTTTGCGGCAAAAGACTTACCGGATCCGGGTGTTCCAAGGATCAGGCCGTTGGGGTTCTTCAGCATCTTTCTGTCCACCATGATAAGGTTATTGGATAGAGCATTGAGCCCATAATACAGCGCTCCTCTGTGATCCTGAAACAGTTCCTGTGTCGTGAAAGGCACAAAGATTGCTGTACTTGAGGTCGTCATACCACGCTGTATATCCACCTCGTTATAGGCAAGAGGAAGTGTACTTACAAGTCCCTGCTCCTGTTGGAAATCAAGTCTCACCAGATTGCATGAATGCTTCTGGGCTATTGAAGATGCCTGGAAAATATTATTATCAAGTTCTTCCTTTGTCTTTCCTGTATTCATCACCAGGAAAGTAAGCAGGAACATTCTCTCATTCTGAGACTGCAGCTCTTTTAAAAGAGCTTTCGCATCCTTGCCATATGTAGCAAGGTCGCTTGGTATGATCTCCATGTCATATCCGGCGCGGACTGCCTTCTTCTGTTCCTCAATCTTGGAACGGTCAAGCTCAGTTATTGTGTGCTTGATGGTCTTGATTGCCTCGTTCTGATCCACAGACTGCAGATGCATTGTGACGATCTGGCTCGATTCCATTCCCAGGAAATCCGCCAGCATCCTGTCACTGATATCAGAAGCATCTATGGACAAAAAGCTCATGGCACACCAGGTATCACCCATCTTGAAGTATCTGCCATTAGGAAATTCAAAGGAGCTTGGGGCAATAAAATCTTTTACCGAAAGTCCTGAGTTTACAAGATACTTCCAATCGAATTGGAATTTACCCGTCTCACCCATATGCATCTGTCTGTGCATGAGTTCAAGGCGCTGTGCTCCATTAAGAGTCTCAGCAATTACACCAAGTCGCTTGAAGTTATTGAGGATATCCACCTCAATGTGTGTAAGCCTTGGCTTTGCAGACTTCATGGAATCCGCATGAATTCCGAAAGTTATGTACTTTACCTTGGTCAGACCATTATTACCTGCCTGCATGTTCTTTAACAGGATCCCGGAATATTCATCCCTTACATCATTGAATCTGTCTGCCTGATGAGGAATCGCAATCTTTTTCTCAAAGTCTCCTACTTCTGTTGCGAAGTTCATAAAGGACAGCTGGAAATGAACCGAACTGTCAAAAAAGTTAAGAAAGCCGCACCATTCCTCAAAGATTTCCGTCTTATCCTCCTGCTGTGCCAGCTGGTAGTTGATATCCTGAAACTGAATGGTCTTGGTGTAATAATCCTCTCCCACCCTGCAGATACCATCCGGAAACATTCTCTCTAAAGGAATTGTCTGCTGGGCTGTACGAGGTGTCCCATCACTTTTCTGGGCGTTTTTGATTATCTCTTTTACCTCTTCCTGCTGCTTTTTACTAAGGCCCTCAGGCATGATAAATTCTCTGGTGTTTTTATTATTTCTCCATGGAAGCACGAACAATTTCTTCCACCTCCTCTTTTACTGCAGCACATCTGTGAAGCGCTGCGTAGTAATTATCCGTTCTGTACGGACGTTTCTTTGGCCTTATAAATACGGCCT
>NZ_CAMVPU010000030.1 GCF_947169445.1 uncultured Butyrivibrio sp.
ATGAACTTACCCTGTACAGGAGCCTTTGAATCAGAAACGATAATTCTGTAGAAAGGAACCTTCTTCTTACCAATTCTCTTTAATCTCATCTTTACTGCCATTTTTAATTTCCTCCATTAAATAAATAAAATAGGTATTTGTTAATTTTATATGTATAAAACAGCTAATTAGCTGATAGACATATCAAAATGGGAATCTGCCGCCCTTAAATCCTCCAAGGCCGCCAAACTTACCAAAGCCTTTTTTGCCGCCCATAAGACCGGGCATCTGTTTCATCATCTTCTGCATCTGTTCAAACTGTTTGATAAATCTGTTAACATCTGCAATATCATTACCTGAGCCCTTAGCAATTCTAAATTTGCGTTGTGGACTCATGAGCTTTGGATTCTTACGCTCTTCGGGTGTCATGGAAAGTACAATTGCTTCCATCCTTACAAGCTGTTTCTCATCAGGAAGCATATCATCACCAATCTTACCCATTCCGGGAAGCATTGACATAATGGATGATAAACCACCCATATTTCTCATAGCCTTCATGCTCTCTAGATACATCTCAAAGTCGATCTTGCCCTTCTTCATCTTCTGGGCCATTTCACGATCTTTTTCAGCATCTCTCTCAGCATTGGCTTCAACAGCCTTATCAATAAGACTAAGTACATCACCCATGCCAAGAATACGGCTGGCCATTCTGTCGGGATAGAACTGCTCTAAATCTGAGAGCTTCTCACCCATACCAATGTACAAAATAGGCTTACCGGTAACAGCCTTGGTAGAAAGAGCTGCACCACCTCTGGAATCACCATCCATCTTGGAAAGAACGATTCCATCTATACCAACCTTGTCGTTAAATTCTGTAGCAACATTCACGGCCTCCTGACCGGTCATGGCATCAACAACAAGAAGTGTCTGGTGTACTTCAACTGCATTCTTGATATCAACAAGTTCCTGCATCATGATGTCATCAACTTGAAGTCTACCTGCAGTATCTATGATAACAACATTGTTGCCATTCTTCTTGGCTTCATCCATAGAAGCCTTGGCAATATCAACCGGATCAGCATGTGAACCAAGAGTAAAGAAATCAACTTGCTGTCTCTGGGCATTTATCTGCAACTGATCGATAGCGGCCGGTCTGTAAATATCACATGCAACAAGAAGAGGTTTCCTTCCCTTCATCTTGACCTTGCCGGCAATCTTGGCTGCAGTAGTTGTCTTACCAGCACCCTGAAGACCACACATCATGATAACTGTAATCTCATTAGTAGGTCTAAGTGAAATCTCAGTTGTCTCAGATCCCATGAGGGAAATCATTTCCTCATTAACGATCTTGATAACCATCTGAGCAGGATTAAGTCCGTTAAGAACATCTTCACCAACAGCTCTTTCCTGAACAGAAGAAATAAACTGCTTAACAACCTTGAAGCTAACGTCAGCCTCAAGAAGAGCCATTTTAACTTCCTTCAGAGCAGCCTTAACGTCTTCTTCTGTCAAACGTCCCTTGCTGCGAAGGTTCTTGAAAACATTTTGTAATTTATCAGTAAGACTCTCAAAAGCCATCTATTATGTAAGCTCCTCTAAAATTTTTACAGATATGGATCTAATCCTGTTCTTTAATTCAGAAGCATCTGCAAAATCATCATTAGCCAGATCATCGAGTTCCTGAGCTGATGCCTTGATAGCTTCAAATCTGCGGATCATATGAAGTCTCTCTTCATAACCTTCCAAAGTATTGGTGCATCTCTTTATAAGATCATGTACTCCCTGTTTGCTGATACCGTTCTCATCAGCAATTTCTGTAAGAGACATATCATTATAAACAGCAGCCTCATATATTTCTTTTTGATGGTCAGTCAGAAGCTCGCCATAAAAATCATACAACAAGCCTTGCTCTACGATTTTCTTCATATTAGTCCTCTTTAGCATTAAGCACAATGAGTATAATATACAAAATAAATCCTAGTGTCAAGTATTTTTTCTTGACACTTGGATTTATAAACATTCTCGTTAAATGTCATATGCATCTGTAAATTAATTCATGGATTATCATATTTTTATCTCTGATGGTATTATACCAAGCTGATTCTTAAAGGCTCTGCTAAAAGAGGAATAATCCTTAAATCCGCATTCAAGGCAGGCAGTTGTCGCAGGAACTCCGGACATAATAAGGTTTCTGGCAAGAAGAATCCTCTTTTCCGATATATACTGATGTATCGAATAGCCGGTTTCGTTCTTAAATATCCTCATCATATGATATTTACTCATATAAAAATGATCCGCCAAAAAATCTATGGACAAATCTTCGGATAAATTTTCGGAAATATAAGATATTAGTTCTATAACCTTACGATTATATCTCGCTTCCGGCTTAAAGCCGAAATCTTCTTTTATGCAGGCCCTGTTAAAACTAATCAGTGCTCTTAGTACATCAATCCTTGTTAGCAGTTCTCCTGCATATTCATCCTTTTCCTTTTTGATATCTTCCTCAATCCTACTGAATTTTTCAAAAATATCAGCACTTACGTCTCCCGGAAATCTTACAACAAAGCTTTCCATTTCCTTGGCTTTGTTAAAAGAATCAAGAAGACCATATTCAGAAAGGAATCCGTCACTTAGATACAAAATAATTCTGTCATATTCTGAATTATCATTCTCACTTGATGAAGGTTTATGAATAAGGTCCCTATTTACAAGCACAAAATCGAAGGGCAAGAGTTCGTACTCTCGTCCTTCGATCAAATATCTGATATTACCGGAAAGAACCAGTATCAGTTTATGAAAATCATGATAATGATAAGGAATGTCAAACTGTTCACGATTCCTTATATGAAAGAATTTAAAATCCTGATTGAGATATCCCTTCTGCTCGTAAGCTGAAAAAGGAAGCTTTTCGTCAAAGTCATTTACCATATTCGTTATCATTCATCAATAGTCCGTGATACAAATATCCAAATCTACGCTGCCATCAATTCCATCAACTCTTCCTGATGAAGTAAACTGCCATACATCAAAATGATATGGATAATAAAGCGGTGTGCCATAATATGCTATCCAGATACCATAATCATCTACATCCTTGGCATCCATAAGAAGTGTAAAGGATTTAACATTGCCGTAAACCATTGGAATATATCCGGCGCTTCTTACAGTATCGCAAAAAGTCTTAACTACAGTCTCATACTGATCTGATGTCATATCAACGGTTCTGGCATTATCAGAATCAGCTGACTCTACATCAATTACAACCGGATACTTAACGTCATAGGGTTCAATAGAGTCTAAAACAAGCTGAATCTCATCCAAAGCCTCAGCTTCATTCAAAGCCTGGGAATAAAAATACACGCCAACATCGATTCCGTTTTCAGTGGCACCTTTAATGTTAGTCTCAAAATAATCATCCACCAGGATTTTTCCTTCTGTAGTGCCTCTAAGTCCTACACGTATAAAAGCGAAATCAATCCCTGCAGCAGCAACCTTCTCCCAATCAATCTTCCCCTGAAATCTGGAAACATCGATTCCTTTTTTGACATGAATACTTGAATCTTCTCCGACATATTCAAGGAAGCCATCATCACCCACTTCAAAGTCGCTTTCAGTAAAGCCATGATGCTCAATAGAATCAAGAATCGGAAAGAAATAATATCTTCCTGAGCTTGCCACCACCATCTGATCAGGGAAAAGAGATCTGATGGTCGAAGTTGTACCTTCACCGGCTTCGAGCTTGGACTGGATCATTTCTTTGATAGAATTTGTGGTCTCAATTTCAGCTTCATGCTTGGCTGTTTCAACAAGTCTTTCTGCCTCAGTAGTAGTATAATAACCCTCACTGTTAAGGGCATCCAGCTCACTTTTAACTGCTTCTTCCTCTCTTTTCAGAGAAGCATTCTTAATAAGCAGCATAATACTGAAGGATAACGCCAAAAGCGCAACCAGACTAAGGAAAATTATAGAAACAATATTATGTGTATTTCTTACGCCAATTCTCTCTCTTGTATCTTGGGAATTATTACTCATGCTCACATTCTCTCGTCAAAATAGCTTTTATATCCCTCTCCGAATATCTCACTGGCACTTGAAACTATCATAAATGCATTAGGATCTTCTTCCCTCACGATATCCTCAGCTAAAGGCGAAAGGCGTTTTCTTATGGCACACATGATTACTTTTTTATTCTCACCGCTGTAAGCACCCTGAGCAAAAACATGTGTGACACCAATATCAAGTTCATCAAGAAGTCTCGCTGTAATGATATCCGGATGATCTGAAATTATGTATATAAGCTTAGCCCCGTCTCTGCCGTAAAGAACCAAATCAAGTACAGAAGATGTAACCATTACTGACAAAAATGAATATAGTGCAGCCGTGATATCATTAAATACAAATCCGGCAATTATCAGCACCACAACATCAGTCATAATGTAAAGCATTCCAGTTTTGATATGAGGGTATTTTAATCTTAATAATTTAATTATAACATCAGTTCCGCCACTGGTAGCATGACTTTTGAAAACAAGTCCCATTGCAATGGCAGATAAAGAACTACCTATAGTAACACCAAGAATAATATCCTTGATGGCATAAGCACCAAGGTACTTACTTGTAAGATCTGTTGCCCAGGAAATTACAGAAGTTGCATATATTGTAGATATGGTAAATCTAATTCCAAATTTCCATATTGCAACTATCAGGATCGGTATGTTCATGATCAGGAACCACATACCGGTACCTATCGGAATAAGTCTGTTTAGTACAATCGCAAGACCGGTAATTCCTCCCGGGGCAATATTATTTGGATCGATCAAAAGAGCTGTTGAAAATCCGTACAATGAAGCTGCAAAAGTAATTACCAGATACTCCAGTGCTCTTTTTTTAATATTATTCTTTTTGATACTGCTCATTTTAAATATTTGTCCTTACAATTCTTGGTTTATAACCATTTTCATTAAGAGCATCAATAATCTGCTCCTTATGCTCTGTTCCAAAAGCTTCAAGTGTAATTCTAAGCTCAACGGCAGCATTTCTGTTTATAGAAACGAACTGATTATGCTCAAGCTTAATTACATTACCGTTAACCTGTGCAATGATGCCGGATACTCTTGAAAGTTCACCTGGCTTATCAGGAAGAAGTACAGAAACAGTAAATATTCTGTCTCTCATAATAAGTCCCTGCTGTACAACTGAAGACATGGTTATGATGTCCATATTTCCGCCGGAAAGAACACAGGCAATTTTTTTATCTTTTACATCGAGCTGTTTAAGAGCCGCAACTGACAAAAGACCTGAATTCTCCACAACCATCTTATGGTTTTCTACCATATCAAGGAATGAAACAACAAGATCCTCATCCGGAACAGTTATAATGTCATCGATATTCTTGGAAAGATAAGGGAAAATCTTCTCTCCAGGCTTCTTTACAGCAGTACCGTCAGCAATGGTATTAACACTTGGAAGTGTAACCACATGTCCGGCCTTTATAGACTCCTGCATGCAGTTTGCTCCGGCCGGCTCGACACCAATAACCTTGATCTTGGGGTTAAGGAGCTTGGCAAGAGTAGAAACACCTGTTGCAAGACCGCCTCCACCGATTGGAACAAGGATATAATCCACAGTAGGAAGTTCTTTGATGATCTCCATAGCGATAGTTCCCTGACCTGTTGCAACATCAAGATCATCAAAAGGATGAACCATTGTATATCCAAATTCCTTGGAAAGCTCAAGTGCTTTTTCGTAGGCTTCATCATATACATTGCCATGAAGAACAACTTCTGCTCCAAGAGCTTTAGTTCTATTTACCTTGATAAGTGGAGTTGATGTCGGCATAACAATTGTAGCCTTAACTCCATATCTCTTTGCAGCATACGCTACACCCTGAGCGTGGTTACCGGCAGATGCAGTAATAAGTCCCTTCGCTCTCTCTTCTTCTGAAAGAGTTGTAATCTTATAATATGCTCCCCTAACCTTATATGCACCGGTCCTCTGAAGGTTTTCAGGCTTAAGGTATACTTTATTACCTGTACTATTGCTCCAGTAGTCACTGTAAATAAGCTTTGTTTCCAGGGTTACCTTCTTAACATCCTCGTAGGCTTCCTCAAACCTGTCGAGAGTCATCTTCTTTTCATCTGCCATAATGCCCACTCCTTAGCTTTCATACAATATATATTTTCTCCAGGTCAATCTTATATGCCTGTAAAAGACACATATATGACTTCTTGAATACAAATCACATCACGCAAAAAGTGCATTTACAAATTCATCTGAATTAAATCTTTCAAGGTCATCCAGACCTTCACCAACACCGATGTACTTAACCGGAATATTAAGCTCAGAAACTATAGCTACTGCTATTCCGCCCTTCGCGGTACCATCCAGTTTGGTAAGAACAATACCAGTAAGGCTTGCAGCTTCTCCAAACTCTCTTGCCTGAT
Organism: uncultured Butyrivibrio sp.; assembly: GCF_947169445.1. GTDB lineage: Bacteria > Bacillota > Clostridia > Lachnospirales > Lachnospiraceae > Butyrivibrio. Next base: position 6,423 of record NZ_CAMVPU010000030.1, read on the forward strand.
TAAGCGCATTCTGTCCCGTTGTACCATCAAGTACAATAAAGTTTTCACGGCAAACATCGCCAAGCTCTTTATCAATAATTCTATTCATCTTGGCAAGTTCTTCCATAAGATTCTTTTTATTATGGAGTCTGCCAGCGGTATCTACGATCAAAATATCAATATTTCTAGCCTTGAAAGCACCAACAGCGTCATAAATAACACTTGCCGGATCAGCTCCCTCTTTACCGGTAATAATCGGTGTACCTGCTCTGTCAGCCCAGCCCTGAAGCTGTTCTGTCGCAGCTGCTCTGTAGGTATCCGCAGCGGCTATAAGAACTTTTTTGCCCTTTCTCTTGTAAATAGAAGCAAGTTTACCAACAGAGGTAGTCTTACCAACGCCATTAACACCAATTACGAAAATAACAGTACGCTTATCCTCGAAGTCATAGGCATGTTCATCAGTCTGCATCTGATTTCTGATATCTTCAATAAGTAATTCCTTACACTCAACAGGGTCCTTAATATGACGTTCCTTAACCTGAGAACGAAGTTCATCCATGATCTTACTAGTAGCGTTGATTCCTATATCTCCCATAATAAGAGTTTCTTCGAGTTCCTCATAGAAATCGTCATCTATATTGGAAAAGCCATTAAATACATTATCTATGCCCTTCGCAATATTATCTCTTGTCTTAGTAAGACCTTGTTGTAACTTGGAAAAAAAACTATTAGCCATTAATTCGTAAGCTCCTTATCAATCAGGTTAACACTAACCAGTGTAGAAACGCCCTTCTCCTGCATTGTAATACCATAAAGTCTGTCAGCACTTTCCATTGTACCACGACGATGAGTAATTACAATAAACTGTGTGCTGGCAAGCTTATGCAAATATCTTGCAAAACGAACAACGTTGTTCTCATCAAGCGCAGCCTCAATCTCATCCAGAAGGCAGAATGGAGACGGCTTAAGATTCTGAATTGCAAACAAAAGAGCAATTGCGGTAAGAGCCTTCTCACCACCGGACATCTGCATCATATTTACAAGCTTTTTACCTGGTGGCTGAGCATTGATTCTGATTCCTGCTTCAAGAACATCCTCTTCTTCGTTAAGTTCAAGAGTTCCCTTTCCGCCGCCAAACATTTCTTTAAATACTTTATCAAATTCAGTATTTATCCTGTGGAACTGCTCGATAAACTGTTTTCTCATGGATTCATCAAGATCCTTGATAATACCTTTAAGCTGTTCCTCGGCTTCAATGAGATCATCATGCTGTGTCTTCATGAAGGTATATCTCTCCATGAGGTTCTTGTAATCCTCAATAGCATTGACGTTAACGTCACCAAGCTTTCTGATGGAATCCTTTAAAGAAGAAATTTCTTTTCTCATAGCAGGAACATCAGTCATTTCTTCATCGCGAAGCTGCGCTGCATCCGTAAGAGTTATCTCATATTCATTCCACATGTAATTGATCTGAGACTCAATAGCTTCCTGACATTTTTCTCTCTTGGCGGATAATCTGTTAACCTCTTTATCAAGGCTTAACATCTGATTATTTAATTCTTCAGTCTTACCAAAGAATTCCTTCTGAGAAACAGTCAGCTGATTTTTCTGCTCTTTCTTTTCTTCGAGTTCTTTTGTAGTCTCATCCTGTACATTGGAGGATGCTTCAATAGTAAGCTTGATCTCTTCTATATCTTTCTTATTCTGTAAAAGAGCTTCTTCATTGTTCTTCAAAGACTCTATAATTTCTTCAAGAGCCTTCTCCTCATTAGCAATTTCTTCGTTGATACGAGTAATATTCAGCTGCTCAAATTCCTGCTTCTGAGCTATCTTTTCATACTGGATATCCCATTTGGAAACCTTTTCGTTTTCTGTTTCTTCTATTTCGTGAAGACCTTCAAGCTCTTTCTGGAATTTCTCAACTTTTTCTGTGCAGCTCTTTTCAAGTTCAACAGACTGTTCGAGCTGTGCATTGGCATTTTCTCTGTCAGCTGCGATCTCAGAAAGCTTTGTCTCTATCTCATCGCTCTCAGCCTTTAAGTCAGAAAAATTACCCTTCTGCTCAGCCTGACGTTTCTCTTCGTTCTCAACATTAAGTCTCGCTGTATTCTGAGCAATAAACTTCTCCTGAAGGCTGGTCCTAAGTTCTTCAGCCTTTGTTCTAAGTTCATTTCTCTTTTCCCTGGCTTCTTCTATTTCCTTTTTCAGATCCTCGAGCTTTTGTTTGTACTTTTCTACATTCTTCTCGAGGTCTTCCATCTCTCTTCTTCTACCAAGAAGATTACTGTTATTCTTAAATGCACCACCACTGATAGCACCGCCGGGAACAAGAAGTTCACCCTCAAGGGTTACCATTCTGATGGTATATTTGTACTTTCTGGCAATTTTAACTGCATTATCGATGTTGTCAACGGCAACAATACGTCCAAGCATAGCCTTAGCAACACTTCGATACTTAGGATCTGTATCAACTAGTTCATCTGCCATTCCAAGAACACCCGGTTCTTCAAGAGCTTCTTTTGCCTTAAGCTCTGGTGGATTATCCAGCGATGTAAGTGGTAAAAACGTAGCACGTCCTGCCTTTGTATCCTTAAGGTACTGGATCATCTTCTTGGCAGTATCTTCATCATCTGTAACGATATTCTGGATATTACCACCAAGGGCTACTTCAATTGCAGTCTCATATTTTGGCTGGGTCTTGATTATGTCAGCAACAACACCGATTATACCCCTGGTATCGTCCTTCCTCTCCATGACCTTTTTAACACTGCCGCCATAACCCTCATATCTCTCAGTAAGATTAGCAAGTGCTTCTAATCTGGATTTCTCCTGCTGATAAAGCTCCTGAGTTTTGCGAAGCTCAGAATCCTTTTTACTCATCTCTTCCCTGATTCTGACAACTTCCTGTTCAGCAGCCTTCTGCTCCTTATTCATGACAGAGATCTCAGATGTAATGGTATCAAACTCCTCACGAAGCTTCTGTATTATCTCTTCCTGCCTTGATTCATCGGAACGAGCCCTTACAAGCTTACCGGTAAGCTCAGCCTTTCTGATATTCACCTGTTCCTTCATAGTCTCCAGGGAACTCAGCCTTGACTTAATGGTAGCTCTTGTGCCAAGGGTCTCAATAATAGTATTCTTACATTCTTCTATCTCATCATTAATATTGGAAATCTGTGTTATTACAGCATCCAGTTCTTTTCTTGCAGCATCTCTTGAAACTGACAGCTGAGCTACTTCATCATCTATCAGAGCCTTCTCTGCAAGATATTTATCAAGTTCTTTTTTCTTTTCATCAATCTTAGCCTGCTCATCAGACTGTCTCTGTTTAAAATGAGCATCGTTAGCTGATGCAGCCTTGATTTTCTCGTTAAGGATACCAATCTGTCCTTCCAGCTTCTCACGCTTTACTGATGAATCAGTGATCTTGGCTCTGGCCTCATCTATCTCAGCATCGAGTTCTTCAAGTCTTTTCTGGATGTTCTCGTATTCTTCCTTGGTCTTATCATAGCTTTCTCTAGCTTCTGCAAGAGAGTTCTGTGCAATAACAAGGTTCTTTTCTGCCTCTTCAAACTGCTGCTTCTGGTTACGATTCTCAACCAAAAACATGTTTACATCCAGGGTCTTAAGTCTTTCTCTGAATTTAAGGTATTCCTTAGCAACCTCAGACTGCTTCTCCAATGGTCCAATCTGTTTCTCAAGCTCGGACAGGATATCACTAAGTCTGGTAAGATTAATCTTCTCTTCTTCAAGCTTCTTGATAGCAGTTTCTTTTCTGGATTTAAATTTAACAATACCAGCTGCCTCATCAAAAAGATTTCTTCTATCCTCAGGCTTACTGGACAAAATCTGGTCAATCTGACCCTGTCCGATGATAGAATAACCCTCTTTACCAATACCTGTATCCATAAAGAGTTCGTTGACATCCTTGAGACGACAAGAAGAACCATTGATCATGTATTCACTTTCTCCAGAACGATACAAACGTCTGGAAACAGTTACTTCATCATAATCAATGGCAAGAGAATGATCTGAATTATCTAGAGTAATAGCAACATAGGCATAACCAAGAGGTTTTCTAAGTTCAGTACCGGAAAAGATAACATCCTGCATAGAGCCGCCTCGAAGCTGCTTGATACGCTGCTCACCAAGAACCCATCTAACAGCATCAGCTACGTTACTCTTTCCTGAACCATTAGGACCGACAATACCAGTTATACCATTATGAAAATCGAATTTTATTTTATTGGCAAATGACTTAAAGCCATGAATCTCAATACTTTTTAAATACATTGTAAATTATTTTTTTAATGCAAGGAGTGCCTGATACGCTGCCTTCTGCTCCGCAGCCTTTTTAGTTCTCCCTGCCCCCTCTCCATAATTCTTATCTCCAACAAAAACGCAGACCTCAAATATTTTATCATGTTCAGGTCCACTTTCGCCACAAATTTCATAATGAATTTGTCCGAGGCCCTCACCCTGTACAAGTTCCTGCAGGATGGATTTGCTATCGCTGAACATTTCCATGCTATCTGCATTGGTAAGAACATATTTATCTATAAATTTCTTGGACTCTTCAATTCCGCCATCCAAAAACAAAGCACCTATAACTGCTTCCATAATATCAGCAATAATAGATTCCTTATTTCTTCCCCCGGTGGCTTCCTCGCCTTTTCCAAGCTGAATATAGTATCTGATATCTAACTGTTCCGCATCAAAAGCAAGTGCAGGTTCACATACCAAAGATGCTCGTATTTTGGATAATTCACCTTCTTTTTTATCAGGATATTTTTCAAAAAGATATGCACTTGAGATCATCTCAAGGACAGCATCACCCAAAAACTCAAGTCTCTCATAGTGCTGCTTTTTATTAATCTTCTGCTCATTCACAAAAGAACTGTGGGTAAAAGCCTGTATAAGTAAACTCTCATCCTTAAAAGTATATCCAATTATCTTCTCAAATTTTTCTATATCCTGTGCACTTAACATAATTTTGCCTTCCGTAATAAACTTCTTAATGCAAAATGAGGCAGTTTGCACTGCCTCATTCCAATATTGTACTTATAACAATTATTTTCCAGAAATTGCAGTCTTAAGAAGCTCAACAGCCTCACCAACAGTAGTGATGTTCTCTGTCTTCTCAGGATCGATCTGAACGTCAAATTCATCCTCGAGTCCCATGATGATCTGGAAAAGATCAAGTGAATCTGCTCCCAAATCCTCAGTGAATGTTGTATCCATAGTAATCTCCTCAGGATCAACATTGAGTACATTAGCAATAACTTCTTTCATCTTCTCAAATTCCATAATAAACCTTCCTTTACTGCCAAGCAGTATTAACATATATTATTTCGAATAGCATCATGCTCATCTTATGCAAGCTTCTCGCTAATCTTTTCACTAATCTTCTGTTCTGTGAATGTAACACACTGTAAAATAGAATTCTTAACTTCTATATCATTGGCACTTCCATGAGTCTTAACAACAAGTCCCTTAAGTCCAAGCATCGGAGCTCCGCCGTACTTGTCCATGCTATAGTCAGACAGAGATTTCTTCAGATCATCCTTAATAAGAAGAGCTCCTATCTTGGTCTTGAGATTACTCATAAGGCCCTTTTTGATGACATGCATCATTGATTTGGCAACACCCTCGTACATCTTGAGGATTACATTACCTGTAAAAGCCTCACAAACTATAATGTCTGCAAATCCTGCAGGAATATCTCTTGCCTCAATACTACCGATAAAATTAATATCCGGACAATTCTTAAGCAGTGGGAATGTCTCCTTAACAAGAGCATTACCTTTCTCTTCCTCAGCTCCTATATTCACTATGGCAACAGTTGGATTCTTGATGCCCATTACATTCTCCATATAAACTGTTCCCATTTTAGCAAACTGAATAAGGTGATTGGATCTTGCATCCACATTAGCTCCACAGTCGATCAAAAGAGAATTACCCTTCTCTGTAGGAATAAGTGGAGCAAGAGGCGCTCTGTCTACGCCCTTAAGTCTTCCAACTATAACCTGGCCTCCTACAAGTGTAGCACCAGTGCTGCCGGCAGAAACATAAGCATCTGCTTCGCCGTGATTCACCATATACATGGCCTTAACTATTGAAGAATCCTTCTTGGTCCTGATAGCCATTACAGGTGGCTCAGCCATCTCAATAACCTCAGTAGCACCAACAATCTCTATTCTGTTTTTGTCATATTCGTATTTGGCAAGTTCGCTCTCGACAACGTCAGTTTTACCTACAAGAAATACCTTAAGATTATCTGACTCTTTTATAGCATCGACAGCACCCTTTACTGTAACAAATGGAGCGTTATCTCCTCCCATTGCATCAACTGCAACTCTTACAAGTTCTGACATTTGCATGTCCCCCATATCAATTTCAACTTATTTTAATATACTAGAGTGATATGCAAAAATCAAGGCTTTCCGAAGCATTCGGAAAGCCTTAAAATTCGAACTCATGAAGTTGTACCAAAACTTATCAAGCCTCAGTTTCAACAATGTTCTTCTTATTGTAGTAGCCACACTTCTTGCAAACCTGATGAGGCTGCATAAGAGCTCCACAATGACTGCACTTTACAAGAGTTGGAGCTGTCATTTTCCAGTTAGCTCTTCTCTGATCTCTGTGGCCTTTTGATGACTTATTCTTTGGGCAGATTGACATTTCAGTAACACCTCCTTACAGTAACCGTATAAGAAACTGCCTGTGTAATTGACGGCAATTGTTTACGTTTATTCATTAGCATACCTATGTAGTATATCCATAGCTATCTTATTTGTCAATAATTTTTTCTGTATTTTTATAATTCATTATTTCAAAATTATTGAATCTGGCCTTCAAGGACATTCTTTGCCTCTGCAAGAGCATCCTGAATACCTGCTGGGTTCTTACCACCAGCCTGAGCCATGTTAGGACGACCACCGCCGCCTCCACCAACCTTAGGCGCAATAGCTTTAACAAGATTTCCTGCATGAGCGCCTTTTGCCATAGCTCCATCTGTAGCCATTGTTACAAGGTTAACCTTGCCATCAGCTTCGGAAATAAGAACAACAACGCCCTCTCCAAGCTTAGTCTTCATCTGATCGCCAAGATCACGAAGGCCGTTCATATCAACACCCTTTACTGCTGTTGCAAGGAGTTTAACGCCCTTTACTTCTACAACCTGATCTGTTACATCACCAAGAGCAGCCTGAGCCTCTTTGCTCTTAAGAGATTCATTCTCACTCTTAACAGCCTTAAGCTCTTCCTGGAGCTTTTTAATCTGATCCACAAGGCTTGCAGGTGTAGTCTTCAAAGTCTTAGCAGCCTCAGCTACATTAGCCTCAACGTTCTTGTAGTATGCTCTGGCATTATCACCGGTAAGAGCTTCAATACGGCGAACACCTGCTGCAACACCACTTTCTGAAAGAATCTTGAAAAGACCGATATGACTAGTATTTTCTACATGAGTACCACCGCAAAGTTCAATTGAGTAGTCTCCCATGTTAACAACTCTTACAGTCTCACCATATTTCTCGCCAAACAGAGCCATAGCACCTGTTTTCTTGGCTTCTTCAATAGACATTTCCTTGGTAACTACAGGAAGTGCCTTTAAAATCTTAGCATTTACAATTTCTTCTACCTTCTGAATTTCTTCAGCAGTCATAGCCTGATGGTAGCTGAAATCAAATCTTGTCTTATCAGGATCCTGATATGAACCAGCCTGCTCTACGCTATCACCAAGTACCTCCTGAAGTGCTTTCTGAAGAAGGTGTGTAGCAGAATGATTGCGGCAAGTCTTAGCTCTGTTCTCATCATCAACATTAAGAACAACTGTGTCAGATGTCTTGAAGCTTCCACTTACAACCTTACCAACATGAGCAATTCTGCCACCTGCAACATGAATAGTCTCAAGGACTTCAAACTTGGAATCAGTTCCAAGAATTACACCTTTATCGCCAACCTGGCCACCCATTGTTCCGTAGAATGGTGTTCTGTCAGTAATAATGGTTCCCTTCTGACCTTCTGTAAGCTCATCAGTAAGAGCCTCTTCACCTGCCATAGCAACAATAGTGCCGTCGCAGCCAAGTGTTTCATAACCACGGAATTCTACCTTAACTGACTCATCAAGGCCATCAAATAAACCTGCACCTGTAGATAAATTTGCTGAGAAATTCTGGTTCTCTCTTGCCTTCTGCTTCTGCTCTTCCATTGCAGCAGCAAAGCCCTTCTCATCTACGCTAAAGCCTTCTTCCTGAGCAAGCTCAAGTGTAAGCTCTACAGGGAATCCAAATGTATCATAAAGGAAGAATGCATCCTTACCTTCAATCTCTTTCTTACCTGAAGAAGCTGTCTTATCAAGAATTTTCTTGAACTCCTTCATACCATTCTCAAGAGTTGACTCGAAACGAGTAATTTCTCTCTCGAGCTCAGTAAGAACAAACTTCTGGTTCTTGTTAAGATGCTCATAGCTGTCTTTATACTCATCAATATAAATCTGTGCAACGCCAAGGATCTGTGCCTTATTAAGGCCAAGAGTTCTTGCATGTCTAACAGCACGACGGATAAGTCTTCTTAAGATATAGCCTGCTCCTGTATTTGAAGGAAGGAGCTTAGCCTCATCACCGATAAGCATTACGGAAGTACGTGTATGATCAGCAAGAATTCTCATGGATCTTGTTGTCTTCTCGTCAGAATCGTACTTGATTCCGCTCTCTTTTTCGATATAAGCAATTACAGGTGCGTGAAGATCAATCTTGTAAACATCATCAACACCGTTAAGGAAAGCAAGAATTCTCTCAAGTCCCCAACCTGTATCAACGTTTTTCTGAGAAAGAGGTGTGAGATGACCATCATGGTGCTTCTCATACTGCATGAATACGTCATTACCAATCTCAGTATATTTGCCACAGTGACATCCCGGGCCGCAATCAGGGCCACAATCAGGAATATCTTTTACATAGAACATCTCACTGTCAGGGCCGCAAGGACCATATTCAAGTCCCCACCAGTTATCTTCTGCAGGAAGATAGAATATATTCTCAGGCTTAAATCCTGACTCAATTCTGTATTTAGCGCCCTCTTCATCTCTAGGTGCATTCTCATCGCCTGCAAAAACAGTAGCTGCAAGATGATCAGCATCAAATCCAAAAAGCTGTGTAAGAAGCTCAAAGCTCCACTGACAACGCTCTTTTTTGAAGTAATCGCCAAGAGACCAGCTTCCCATCATTTCAAAGAAGGTTCCGTGGCTCTTATCGCCAACAGAATCAATATCATTAGTACGAACACATCCCTGAACATTGCAAAGTCTTGTCCCTAAAGGATGCTTTTTGCCAAGAAGATATGGCATAAGTGGCTGCATACCTGCAACGTTGAACATAACACCTGTTGATCCGTCGGATACAAGTGAAACAGCGCCACAATCTACATGACCACGATCTATATAGAACTGCTTCCATGCTTTACGCAGTTCGCTAGCTGTAAATTGTTTCATAATAATGTCTCCTTAATATATATATCGTTTATCACCACTCGAACTTATCAGCAAAGTATGCATCAAGCTCTTCGATAGCAATTCTTTCCTGTTCCATTGTATCTCTGTCTCTTACAGTAACCTTGCCATCTGTCTCTGAATCAAAGTCGTATGTTACGCAGAATGGTGTACCAATCTCATCCTGACGACGATATCTCTTACCGATGTTTCCACGATCATCAAATTCGCAGTTATAGTGCTTGGAAAGCTGAGCGTAAATCTTCTCTGCGCCTTCATTAAGCTTCTTGGAAAGAGGAAGAATACCAATCTTAACAGGAGCAAGAGCAGGATGGAAATGAAGAACTGTACGCATATCAGGCTTATCTTCTGTTCCAATGTTCTCTTCATCATAAGCTTCGCAAAGGAATGCAAGAGTTACACGGTCAGCACCAAGTGATGGCTCAACAACATATGGGATGTACTTCTCATTAGTCTCATCATCAAAGTAATCCATAGGTTCACCGGATGTCTCCTGGTGTCTTGTAAGGTCATAATTAGTTCTGGAAGCAATTCCCCAAAGCTCGCCCCAATCTGTGAATGGGAACGCATACTCGATATCTGTTGTATGATCGCTGTAGAATGAAAGCTCCTCTGGATCATGGTCACGAAGACGAAGGTTCTCTTCCTTGATTCCAAGGGAAAGAAGCCACTCATAGCAGGTCTTTCTCCAGTACTCGAACCACTCTGTCTGTGTTCCTGGTTTGCAGAAGAACTCAAGCTCCATCTGCTCAAATTCTCTTGTACGGAATGTAAAGTTACCAGGTGTGATCTCGTTACGGAAGCTCTTACCGATCTGGCAGATACCAAATGGAACCTTCTTACGTGATGTACGCTGTACATTCTTAAAGTTTACAAAAATCCCCTGAGCTGTTTCAGGACGAAGATATACAGTATCCTTAGCATCCTCTGTAACGCCCTGGAAAGTCTTGAACATCAGGTTGAACTCTCTGATGCTTGTAAAGTTGTGCTTACCACAAGATGGACATGGAACAGAATGCTCCTTAATGAAGTTCTCCATCTCCTCATGTGACCAGCCATCAACTGAAGTCTCAAGTGTGATATTATTCTCAGCAGCAAAATCCTCGATGATCTTATCTGCTCTGAATCTCTCATGACACTCTTTGCAGTCCATAAGAGGATCTGAAAATCCGCCAAGGTGACCTGATGCTACCCATGTCTGAGGGTTCATAAGAATCGCACAGTCAACACCTACATTGTAAGGGTTCTCCTGCACAAACTTCTTCCACCAAGCCTTCTTAACATTATTTTTGAACTCAACGCCCAAATTACCATAATCCCAAGTGTTGGCAAGACCTCCATAGATTTCTGAACCAGGATATACAAATCCTCTCGCCTTAGCCAGGGCTACAATTTTGTCCATTGATTTTGCGTTTGCTTCCATAATCCTCCATTCCGCGACTGCTTTTATATCTGCAGACGTATTTAAAACTTTTTATTTATTTTGAAAGAAGCAGCTGAACACTATCCGCAGATACGTTAGTCAAATCAGCTTCCTTTTTGCCATGAGCAGTAACACCTTTAGTCATGTATTCTATATTAAAAGGTGCAATAATTCTTGTCCTATCACCGGAAATAATAATATGTCTGTCACTAAAGTCCTTACTTCCAAGGTCAATCCTTGCGCCATCTTCATCAACAAGTTCTCCGGAAAGTGTAAATCCCTTCTCAGAAGCTTCGTTAACAGTACCATAGAAAAGCGTAGTCTGATTAAAATGACCATAATCCGAAGCACTATCAAATGTCATGACCAGTTTGGCCACTGTACCATCTTCCAAAAGCTGTGTTTCATCAAGCGTAATCTTAGGTGAAATGTACTCGGAATTATAATATGAGATTTCCTGACTGGCCATATCAGACAATTCTGAAATATCGTAATAATTCTGATCAAACTCTTCATAAATAGAATTGGTAACAATTCCCTCTTTATCTATACTGATGGAAGTAAGATATTTTTCCTTATCTCCGCAGCCTGTAAGCAGAATTCCTTCTAATATAAAAAGAGAAGCTACAACAATATGATTACCTGTTCTTTTGCGTCTGTGACTAGTAAGTATACTCACAATAATCCCTCTGATAAATCCTAAAAAATTACAAACAAAGTTATTATATCCAAATAGTATTTCTTTTTCAATACTCAAAGGTTTCAAGCATTTCAAGACTCTTTAAGGGCCTGTCTATGTACTTTTCACGATATCTTTTAGTGACCATATCCAGTTCAGATAGCACTTCATCTGTAAGAGAAAAAGAAAAAAGTTTACTTATGGAACTCTTTTCTATATAATCCATCGCATATTTCGTTGATTCCATTAAACTTTCGTTCTGCGGAATACCGGGATATTCACCCTCTATCTGAAGCGCCTTAAGTTCAAAAATACATCTGACCAGGCGATTTTTAATATTATCTCTCAAAAGAGCTCTAAGAGAAATATACAAAAGATTCAAAAGTTCCTTGTCTTCATTATTCTCTCTTGTATAAAAACTGCATAACTCAAGAAAAAAGGTGCCATAACAGGCACCTTCCAAGTCCCCCCTAAAGCCTTCAAAATAATTTTCAATATCCGCTTCTACTATGGTATAGGAGTTTCTTCCTGCAAATAGTTTAAAAGTTCCAAAACAAAATGGTTCTACAAGACCAGATAATTTACCATTAGGCTTTCTGGCGCTTCTGGCAAAAGCTGTAATCTTACCTCTTTCTGCTGTAAAAATGGTAACAACCCAGTCATAATCCCCAGTAGGTGCATGTTTTAGAATAATACCGCGGACGATTACAAAATCTTCCATATGAAAACACCATAATTACATAATTTATCAAGTAACTAATCTTATTTCAGGTCTTTGATATCATAGCCAAAACTCTTCATCTGAGTTTTGTCATCTCTCCAGTCACGTCTAACCTTAACCCATAGCTGAAGATTGACTTGGCAGCCCACCAGTTCTTCGATATCTTTTCTTGCTGCACTGCCAATCTTTTTGAGCATCGCACCGCCCTTGCCGATAACAATCCCCTTATGAGAATCCCTCTCGCAGATGATAGTAGCATCAATATCCATGATTCCATCAGGATCATAGTTTTCTTCAGGCTGCGAAATACCACTTAAATCCAAAACCATTGGACCATCAAAATCATCCATGTCCATATCGGAAATAACTTCAGGACCATAAGCTTCATCCACCAATTCTGTCATTTGCATTTCTTCAAGCTTACTCTTTTTTGGCGGGTGCTGATGTCTTTTCTTTTTAGGCTTTGGCTGCTCCACCTTCTTTTCCCTCATGCGCATGGCTTCAACTGTAACCGCTATTCCGTGAGGAACCTCATCCTGTAAAAGACGCAGTGCCTTTTCTCTTATGATTTCTGCAGCAATCTGCCTCTCAGGCTGATCGGTAAGTGTCTCCTCATCATAGAAAGGCGGTCCGAAAGGAAGAAGGTCTTTTATGGAATTCATGAGTAGTTCAATATTCTGCCCCTTAAGTGCAGCAACACAGATCACTCTGTCAAAATCCATTTCATTTCTATAGGCAGCTTCAAATTTTTCAAGATTATCCTTTGAAACTGTATCAATCTTATTAATGACAAGAATAACCGGTTTCTTACATTTCTTAAGTTCTTCTATAATTGATTTCTCTCCGGCCCCGATAAAAGTGCTGGGTTCTACAAGCCACAAAACCACATCCACTTCTTCCAAAGTGCTCTTTGCCACCTTTGTCATGTATTCTCCAAGCTTATTCTTGGTCTCATGAATACCGGGCGTATCAAGAAAGATCATCTGACAGTTATCATCTGTATATACTGTCATTATCTTATTTCTCGTGGTCTGAGGTTTGTTGGAAGTTATGGCAATCTTCTGACCAATCATATGATTCATCAAAGTAGATTTTCCAACATTCGGACGACCTATTAATGTAACGAAACCTGTTTTAAAATTACTATCCATTTTATCCTTTCAAATTCGACTGATCCTGCCCATTTGTAGCATTATTCTGATTCGAATACTGTGCCTGTATATTTGCAGCATTCTGATTCTGATACTGTGTCTGTCCCATAACAGTATTCTGATTCATATACTGTGCCTGAAGTGCTGCTCTTTCAAGCGCTTTCTTCTTACTCTTGGCAATGATCTTTTTGATAACAATAAAGCAAATAAGTCCTAAAACTATAAGGAGAATAATCTGAGGAATATGAATGACAAACCAGACAAATACCTCAACTACTGTATCCACTATTGACTTGCAGCTGTCTACAAAACCTTCCAGCATTCTCTCAACCGGGCCTTTTTCAGCAACAGGCGTATACTTGGTAACTTCAGTGATATCGAGATAAACAGTGCTGTAATTAACTCTGTTGTCATAGGTGCGAAGCTGAGATTCAATGCTTTCAAGCTGATAGCGAACATCAGCAAGTCTATCCTCAACGGTAATGATATCCTCTACCGTTTCAGCAGTATTAACAATTTCCAAAAGCCTCTTTTCTTCGGCTTTTAGAGCATTCTTTCTACTCTCTATATCTACATATTGAAGGGTAACATCCTCTACATTAGTAGATTTATTGGTTATATTGGTGGCTCCTTCTATGGTTTCCAGAAAAGCCTCAAGCTTATCAGCCGGAATCCTTAGAGTCATACTGCAATCTCTTGTTACATACTTCCCGGAATATCTGCTTCCGTTATAAATATTACTGGATTCAATATAACCGCCAAGCTCTTTAACCTTGTTAGTAACAGAAGCTAATACAGGATCAAGATTTTCAGCCTCTGCGGAAATATTCATGGTAGTTATAAGCTTTCTGGAAGTATCGATTACTTCCTGCGCCTGTGAAGAAGTAGTGTCCGCACCGCCTGCCATAGGCGCTTCCATCTCATAATCATAGTTTGCAGATTTATAATCATACAAACCATTGTCATAAGCAGCTTCAGTAGCCATTTCCTCAGTTGCCATGAAACTATTGCCGCCGCTGCTTCCACATCCTGATAAAAGAACCATACCAGTCATTAAACCGACAATTGATAGACGTGCTAACCTTCTTCTCATAATATTCCCCTCCTGCTTATCAGTTTATCTGTTCACAAGCTGCTCAATATTCTTAAAGCGATCTTTTTCCTCTTCTATCTTGTCATTTGTACCAATTACACATAAACACTCATCCTGCATAAAGGCATCAACATAATCAGCAAGTCCACGGATTGTCTCTTTAGTTGTGCCAAGAAGTTCATCCCTGTTTCTCTGGATATTTTCCATTTTGGCATTGCAAAGATATGCAGTCAGACCATAAGCTCCCTTTCCTGATGGTGTCTTAGGTGTATCAAGATCAGAAATAGCACCGATAATATACTGTAAAATAGTTCTGTCTTCTTCATCAAAGTTTCTAAGATACTCAGAAGCTTTTTCAAACACTTCAATACTATTTCCAAGGTTAGGGTCTCTATAAGTAACAAAAGCACTGTCACCATTTTTAGCATAGCTGCTCATACAGCCATAGGCTCCGCCAAGGACTCTTATGTTCTTCCAAAGGTAATCATACCCCATCATTACCTTAAGAACTCTAAGTGCGCCATTGTACTTAAGACCCTTGGATGCAAAGTTACCTGCTCTGCATACGTACTGTACCTGACCTGCGGTCTTGAAGGCCTCGTTTTTCTTTACAGGCTTAATATCAAGCTTACCAAGATTGATTTCATCAGTATAAAGACTGTCTGCAAGTCTCTTACTGTTTTCAGGAACGCCAACATACTCCTTATCGGTTCCTGTGATATCAACTATCAGATTGTCAGCTCTAAAGATGGCTTTACTAAGCTTTTTAAGAACTTCAACTATATTCTCAGCGCCTTCTTTGGTATTAATCTCTTTGTTCAGAGCTTCAAGGTGCCTGAAGTAACCAATACCACTTACCGCATCAGAAACATAGGCTGCGGAAGATACATAGCTCATAGCTCGAAGAGCTGCTGTCTGATGTCCGGAAGAAGCAAGGTCTGACTGAAGTCTTGCATACTGCTCAGCAAAGATTTCTTTTAACCTCTTCACATCATCAAACTTGGTAGACGTAATAATCTCTTTTACTAGATCAAAGGCTTTATCCAGGTTATCATGAAGAACCTTAACGCTGATCTCAAATGTAGTCTCAAACTTTGTCACGTCGCTTGAATCAGTGTAAGTACTGATAGCACCGGATATTCCGCCGGTATAAATGTTTATCTCATTATAAAGATCACCATATGTAAAATGCTCAGTATTTAACATTCCAAGCACTTTCTTAAGAACAGACGCATAAGTAAGATAAACCGCATCAATATCCTTAAGATTAAATACGAATGTCAGATAATCAATCCCATTTGTGAAAATATCATGATGAAGAATCTTAACACCCTGATACTCTTTTTCCTCAAAAATGAAGTTTTCAGCTTCTTTTTTCAGATCAGACAGCTTCAAAAGCGGAATCTTCTTAAGATCCTCCGGATTATCCGGCTGTTCCTGATATTCCTTAAGTTCTTTGGTTTCTCTTACAATCCGCTCGATTTCATCTTTTGAAAGAGAATCCTTATAGCTTTGTAATTTTTCCTTAAGCTGTTCATCCTTTTTCTCGGTAAGTCCCTGCTCAGGCTCAAGTAAAAGAACTGTTCTGTGAGGATTATCCAAAAGATATTTCTGAATAAGATCTTCAAAATATCTGCCGTCAACTTCCTTCTTAAGTTCAGCAAAGGTCTCATTAGCTTCTACATTTATCCATGGACTGTTATCATCATAAAGCCAGCTGTCGAATATCTGAAGCCCATATAATAATCCCTTAGGGAAACGGCCAAAATCAGCTTCTCTATATTTGAACTCATCAAAACTAAGCCCTGCCAAAAGAGCTTTTTTATCAATTCCATTTTTTACCTGATCTTCAAGGACTTCACGAATTGTCTGAACGAATTCATCCTTCTGAGAAGCATCAGCGTTCTTGGCAATAATCGAAAATACAGGCTGTCTAAGGCCATTGTCGTACTCACTGTAAGCATCCTGTCCGATTCCCTTATCAATAAGAGCCTTTTTAACAGGTGCTCCCGGTGCAGAGCAAAGAGCATAATCCAAAATATCAAAAGCAATATAAAGCTTTTTATCAAGAGGAGTTCCCACACTGCAGTTATATGACAAAAATGTATTCTGCCCTAAAGGCTCAGTGTCCATTATTGAATAAGGCTTATGGATTTCCCTTGGTGCATCAAAAGCTTTCTGCAATTCAATCTCAGAATCAACCTTTAGATAATCGAAATTAGAAAGGTAAGCCTTATCGATATAATCAAGCTTTTCAGCCATATCCATATCTCCATAAAGATAAATATAGCTGTTTGAAGGATGATAATATTTTCTATGGAAGTCGAGATACTCCTCATAAGACAGCTCCGGAATAACATCCGGGTCACCACCTGACTCAATTCCATAGGTAATATCAGGATAAAGAGAGTTCTGAATTTCTCTTGACAGAACATCGTCTGCGGAAGAAAAAGCTCCCTTCATCTCGTTGTAGACTACACCATTGATGGTAAGCTCGGAATCCTTACTATCCATCTCATAATGCCAGCCTTCCTGCTTGAAAATCTTATCAGTCTTATATATATTCGGGTAAAAAACTGCATCCAAATAAACATGCATCAGATTGTGAAAATCTGTATCATTGCAGCTGGCAATCGGATAAACAGTTTTATCCGGGAAAGTCATAGCGTTAAGGAATGTATTAAGTGATCCCTTGACCAGTTCTACAAATGGGTCCTTAATCGGAAATTCTTTTGAACCGCAAAGAACTGTATGCTCAATAATATGAGCAACACCTGTAGAATTCTTGGGTGGAGTTCTAAAACCTATAGCAAAAACCTTATTATTATCATCATTAGAAAGTAAGGTAACTCTCGCCCCTGTCTTCTTATGCTTCAGAATATAGCTGTCAGAATTAAGGTCTTCTATTCTGCGATGCTCTATTATTTCATATGTTTGTAAATCTTCTATTCTCATATATTACCGGTAACCTTTCAATTTTTATTTTATGTCAAAATCATCGCCCTCTTTTAAAGGCAGATCAAAATCATCTTTTGCACGCTCTACATGGGCAGTCTTATAATCGGTACGCTTTCTGAAAACGACCTTATTCTCTTTTTTATTAGAAGCGCCTTTTCTATCGAGAGCAATAGTTCCTTCAAATTTCGGCATTCTCATTCTGGAGGTATCAACATCCATTTCATCCTCCGAGCCCGTCGGAAGCACCATTCCCTCAGGAACAAAGCGCGGTTTTTCTTCCTCAATTACGTCATTTTTATCTTCTATCTTATCTTCTATCTTATCTTCTATCTTATCTTCTAATTCATCGTTTTCTTCATTTGCAAGGGCCTCGATTTTCTTATCAAGAGCAGCATCGGCCTCATCATAAGTCTCATCACTCTCCGGCTCTATAACTGTAGTTCCCGTAACCATAGACTCTGCCTTGATCTGAAGCTCGCTCTTTTCCTCATCTGACACAATTCTATGAGCTTTCTCAACCCTGTTAAGTGTGATAAGTGAGAAAACACCTCCAAGAACAAAAGCAAAAAATACAGTAACTACGATTGGATCATTCATCCTTGTAGCACCAAAGAATGGTGTTGCCATAAAGACAAGGATTGTGGACAAAAGCCAAGGAGATACTCTTCCAAAATTTCTGTTTCTGAAATGTCCCACCAAAACTCCTGACATTGCAATGAAAGTAATTAAATACTCAATCTTATAACTAGTGTATGTCCAGAATACAGTGAAGGTATTGAGATTATGGAAGTAATATCCTGCCCAGTTAGCAAGAACAACGTCCATCTGCATTATTCCGGCTTCCTGTGCGATCATGGCAAAAAATGTTATTACTCCGCCAAGCAAAACAAACAAAAAGCTCACCACTCCAATGTGCTTATCATCAGAAGCCATGAACATAGCTGCTAATAAGAGCGGCAGTACAGAAATAATAGTCCCGGCATCAAGATACGTCATAAAGCCTACAACTACGCCTACGAATAGGAACCAGATCACAGACAGCTTAGACTTATAATTACACTCTGAAGCATTCTTCAAATATATAGCTATTACAAGAAGCTCTATTCCAAATAAAACAAGGAACAAATCCTCAGTTCCAAGTTTGGCCCTTTGAAGTGACTCAAGAAAAACAGGCATAAAAGAAACATAGGACATAAATACAACAGATGCGGTCTTTCCTAAAAGGAGTCTGCAGGTAATTGTTCCAAGCACTGCAAAGATCATGAAAAGAGCTATCTGGAAGCCAAACGCAACAGCAATATTATTACCTGTAAAATACAAAATAACCTTAAGTACTGATGAATAAAATACTGACAAAATATCGTACTCACTGTTTATTACATCACTTCCAACCTGTGCATGCTCAAAAAGAGACAGCTTGCCGGAAGGCGTCGCCGTAGTATGGCTTATCGTAAAAATGCGATAAAATATCCCACCTATAAAAATAGCTATAAGCATCAGGACATAAACTATCCTGACGCCTATAGTATCTGCATGTTTTCCTAATTCAATATGATCACATATTCTTCCCAGCAAAAAAGTCAGCACACTCATTACCAGTATGCCAAGTGCTGTAAATATACATGAATATGTAAGTGTCATATTATCAGACGGAAAAAGTCCTGAAAAGAAACTGGAACTTGCTACCATTACCACATCAAAAATAATAAACACTACCAAGATGCATATACCTGGCCACATACGTTTTAGTTTCATTTCAGGACTCCCCCACGTCTCTTAATATGTACTAATCATATATTTCAAGCAATATTACTCACATTTAAGTGATTATATAAATCTAAATTATTCTTCAGGCTCATCCCAGTTGTGATATACAGCCTGTACGTCATCATCCTCATCAAGAAGATCAAGAATTCTTGTAAGATACTTAACAGTTTCAGGATCTGTTACTGAAACATAGTTCTGAGGAATCATTGTAACCTCTGCAGAAGCAGTCTCAACCTTAGCTTCATTAAGAGCCTCTACAACAGCCTGGAAATTATCAGGTGCTGTAAGGATTTCATAGCTGTCATCCTCTTCATTAAAATCATCAGCACCGGCATCAAGAACCAGCATCATAAGATCATCAGAAGACATCTGGCAGTTTTCCTTATCGATAAGGATCTGACCTTTATTATCAAACATGTATGATACGCATCCAGGTGTACCAACATTACCATTTCCCTTTGTAAATGCGCTCTTTACATTTGCTGCAGTTCTGTTCTGGTTATCAGTAAGTGTCTCTACAATAATAGCTGTTCCGCCAGGGCCATATCCTTCGTATGTGATGCTCTTGTAATCCACAGCGCCCTCAGCACCTGAAGCCTTCTTGATACCACGCTCGATTGTATCATTAGGCATGTTGTTAGCCTTAGCCTTGGCAATTACTGTTGCAAGCTTAAAGTTATTGGCAGGATTTGGGCCGCCTTCTTTAACTGCTACTGCAATTTCCTTACCAATGATTGTGAAAATTTTTCCCTTTGCAGCATCATTCTTTTCTTTTTTGTGTTTGATGTTTGCAAACTTTGAATGTCCTGACATAAAAAACTTCCTTCCTTCTAAAAATATAAAAAAATCTATTTTGCTATTTCTAATTCATTGTCTTTTTGCTGAATCTCTTCTTCAGGGAGCTTAACAGTAAGCACCGACTGAATCATATGCTTATCAACAGAAAGAATCTTGAAACTATAGCCTTCTACAACTACGCTAAAATCCTCATCCTCTTCGGGAATTCTGTCCAATTTGGAAATAAGGAATCCATTAAGCGTCTCAAATTCCGTCTCGCCAAAAGATATTTTAAATCTCTTTTCGAGAACTTCAATAGGTGTTTTACCTTCGATAATAAACTCACCACGATTTCTCGTAGGCTTTATGTAGTTCTCATCCTCATCATATTCGTCCATAATGTTGCCGACGATTTCTTCAAGGATATCTTCCATGGATACCAGACCGGCTGTCTGACCATATTCATCAATGATAATGACCATCTGCGTTTTGGATGACTGCATACTATGGAATAAAGAATCAATATTTCTCGTCTCCGGTACGAACCTTGGCTGACGAAGAAGTCCCTTTATCTTTCTGATAGGAAGTTCCTTGTCGGTTTCTTCGGATAGTTTCTTCATAGCGTCCCTGATATGCATGATGCCGATTATGTGGTCAATATCATCAAGATAGACAGGAAATCTGGAATTATTGGTGTCCATCATGAAATTAACAGCTTCTTTAAGGCTCGTATTGGCATCTATAGCCACCATTGCCTTTCTGTTAGTCATGATATCCCTTGCTTCCTTATCAGAAAACTCGAAGATATTGGTGATCATATCCGCCTCAGTTTCCTGCAATACGCCCTGTTCCTGACCTTCAGAAACCATGGATTTGATTTCTTCTTCAGTTACATCAGCCTCATCAGTTTCACCTCGGATTCCGAAGATATATAATATTCCACTAATGAATCCATTTGCAGCAAATACGATTGGATATCCAATTGAAGCAAATACAGTAGCAGGATAAAAGCATACATATGCCCATTTATCAGCCCATCTACCTGCAAGCTTTTTGGGAAGAAGCACTCCAAAACTCATGATAAAAAAGCTTACTAAAAGTCCGGTAATAAAATATACCAAAAACTCCGAAACAGAGCCGCTACTTACTTCATATCCTGTTATTCTGATAAATGCCCTTCCAAAACCCGAAGTAACAATGCCTCCTAAAATCATATTAAGAGCAATATTCACATACTGCATTTCCTTAATGAGATTAGAATCATCTTCAAGCAGTTTAAGAAGCTTGGCACTAATACTCTCTTTATTCTCCAGAGCTTTCTTCTCAATCTCTTCTTCCTTGATATGAGTAAGTGCAACTCCAAAGCCATGAACAAAAATATCAATTACAAGGATAATTAAAAGTAAACCGATACTGACAGAAGGCAAGCCTTCGTCCATAAATAAGTCCTCCTATAATAAGAATAAACACAGAATGTCAAATTAAACTATAACACATTTAAGGCTGGCTTGTCTATTTATCTAAAACTTGTGGTAAAAAAAGCTGCGCAGCCTTTTTGCTTTTTTCAAAAGACTGCACAGCTATAATCTCTTTATTTAAAGATTATCATGCATTATGCGATATTTTTAATTGTTAGAATTATTCTTAAGCTCAAGATAAAGAGCTGCATTAGTATTGTACATATATGGATTTGTCCAGAAGATTCCAACCAAGCCACAGGTAATGCATTCCAAAAGAATCCATCCGATAAATGAAAGGTCAAGTAAAAATGCTCTCCACTTATTGCCATTCATCATCTCACGAGATTTTGTGATAACCTCCATAGCTGAAAGCTCAGGGTTGTCTTTTAGAATAAATGGAACCATCCTGTAAGAATATACCTTGATAAGACCTGGAACAACGCACAACAAACACCACAAAGTCAGGAACAGATCTTTTAAAAAGATAGTAACAAAAACACGTCCGTAATCACTAAAGCCCTCTTTAATAGCTGAAAGCTCTGTTCCTGGATTCTCTGCATTCAAGCGGAAAAATCTTAAACTACCCACATAAAGAGGATTAAGAAGAAAAATCTTTACCAGTATTGTAATTGCCATTGCAACCACAAATATTCCCAAAACTGCAGCAAAGCCAAATGCTATTTCTTCCGGCGTCAAGCTTGTAAGTGAGCTTGTATCCACCTGTGACTGTCCCTGAGTATACTTTGCACTTGCAGCTGTTCCGCCTGCAAATAATACCGCAATAATACCTGCTAATACACTATTACCATAGTTAGCTTTAAATGCATTTCTACCTTTTTCCTTTACACCACTAATAGTCCACATAATAATCTCCCTCCTAAAACAATTTAGATATTATCATTATATCGTATATCCATATTCTTGTGAAACGCTTTTTTTATTTTGATTTTCTATAATATCCTCGCTCCTACAACATTTCCTTTAAAAGGTACTCATTTCATTGTAAAATGAAGAAGTTATAGCTCAGTTTTTTGGGGGAATGTATGATATCTATCACTTCTATGGCAATAAATGCCATAATTAGCTTTATTCTGTATATCCTAAAAGCAGTTTTTTCTATGCTTTCATGGTTTATAAAAAAGATTGCATGGCTTTTTAAACTATTATTCTGTGCTCTGCCACTTACTACCATTTTATTTATTCTTCTTATCATAGCTAATATTTTTCTACTCATTGTAGGGATTCCACAAAATGATTTATTAGACAACTATGAAGACGTTCTTTATACAGATATTCAGATATCCCAAAAACTTTTCGATGACCTAAAAATATGGTGGACGCTTAATGTATTTAATTACCGGGGGAATATTGCCTTCGTACCTCTGCTTATTTTGTCCGCTGTAATGGCAATACCGGTATTTACAGTTTTTCTATCTATAAGCGTTGTTTTATCCTTTGGCAGACTTCTCTTTTACGGAGTAATGATAGATATATGTATTTACCTTATAAGAGCTATTTTCCACAAATCTTTCGTTGCCCAGTTTTTGGATCGATACTACCTTCTTTTTCCTGACAAAGGTAAAAAACATTATGAAAAGAGCTATGAAAAATGGCTCCGCAAGCATCATGAAGAATTTGAAGATGATGATTGTAGAAATTATCATCAGTGTAGACATCAGGAAAATTTCTACGAAGATATCGATGAAGATGATTCGGAAGAATTCTACGAAGATGACGAATACTATTCGGAAGATGAAGACTGGGACGATGAAGAAGAAGAGAATTATTATGAGGATGATTCAGAATTCTATGAAGATAATGAATCAGATTACGAAGATGATTATCCTGAAGATTACGAAGATGATAGCGAACCTCAGAGTATCACGGACAAATCACCCTCTTCCTTCAACTTCTTCGCAGGCTGTAATTCCCGTGAAAGCGTTGACCGCAAGTATAAATCTCTTGTAAAACTTTATCATCCGGACAATATGGATGGTGACAATGCCGCTCTTACAGAAATCAACATACAATATTCAGAAGCAAAAAAGCGCTTTCAGTAACGAAGGCGCTTTTTGCTTTGAGCATAATATAAGCATTAGATTTATTACTCTTCTACCTTTTTCAAATTAATCTTAAATGAAATCTGCCTAGGCGTCTCCATCTCATCAAATTTGATCAGATAGCTTTCGCTTTCCATATCAATATCCAATATAGTTCCAATGCCAAGAATTGCATGCTGCACCCTTTCACCCTTTTCAAGGAGGTTCAGCTTAGTAGCCCCCTTAAGGTGCCTTGAGTCACTAGCAATGAACTTACGAACAGCGCTCATCATCTCATCTGATGGTTTCTCAGTAAATTCAAGGAGTTTCTCATCAATATCCATGATAAATCTGGAAGGATATCTTGGAATTCCTTCAAAGTTCTGTCCTCCTGCTTCAGAAATAAAGAGCCTTTTCTGGGCTCTGGTCATGGCAACAAAAGCTAGTCTCCGCTCCTCTTCCATTCCCTCAAGGGTATGAATTTTTCTGGAAGGAAAGATTCCTTCGTTCATTCCACACAGGAAAACATAAGGAAATTCGAGGCCCTTAGCTGCATGAACAGTCATAAGGCGCACCTTGTCATTTCCTTCCACATCAGAGTCAGCATTTGTAAAAAGAGCTATATGGCGAAGATACTCCTCAAGCCCCACCTCTTCTCCACAGGTGGTTTCAAATTCAAAAATAGACTGCTTTAACTCAGCAAGATTATCAAGCCTGTCCTGAGCGCCTTCTGTTCTAAGCATTTCTTCATAACCGCTCACATCAAGGACCTTGGTAAGAAGCTCAGATACAGGGATTTCCTCATATTCATCAGCAAATTTCTCTATAACATTAATAAACTGTTTTGCCTTAGTACCATGCATGGTTTCAGCATCAATATTATCTGTAAGTGCAGTATATAAAGAACACCCATGCTGCACAGAGTATTCCTCAAGAAATGCCATTCGTCTTTTCCCAAGATTTCTCTTGGGGACATTCACTATTCGCCTAAAAGACACATCATCTTTATACAGAATCATCCTAAGGTAACTTAAGGCGTCCTTTATCTCCATGCGGCCATAGAACTGAACACCGGAAAAAATAGTATAAGGAATCTTCTCTTTTAAAAGGCCAGCTTCAATTGTTCTTGTAACATAATGAGCTCTGTAGAGAACAGCCATATTCCTATAAGGCACGCCCATCCCCTTAAGGACCAGCATCTGTGATGCAATCCAGTCTGCCTCATTAGCCGTGTCAGGTGCAAGATGACAAAGCACACTTTCCCCATCTCCTATCTGAGATACCAGATCTTTTTTTAGTCTATGAATATTATTATCAATAAGAGAGTTGCAGGCAGCGAGGATCTGATTTGTAGACCTGTAATTATCGTTCATATAGATAGTCTTAACGTTCCTGTGATTCTCATCAAAGCAAAGAAGATACCCAACACTGGCACCTCTCCAGGTATAAATAGTCTGGTCAGGATCACCAACGATAAAAAGATTCTTATGATAAGCAGAAAGAACCTCCATAAGCTCATACTGAAGGCCATCAATGTCCTGGAACTCATCAATCATGATGTACTCCAGGCGTTTTTGCCACTTAAGCTTAATATCATTATTTTCATCAAAAATATGCAGCGTGAACTTTATAAGGTCATTATAGTCAAGTCCAAAGCATTTCTTTTCCTGATAAAGATATCCATAAAAAAGAATATCATCTACCTCAGTAGCTTTATCGTATTTCTCTTTAAGTGAATCTATGGACATATTAAGCATATCAAGAAAATAATCAGGTTCTTTAACGCACTTTCTCATCTCAAACATATCCCGGGCCGCGCTAAAGGTCTTGTCACGAAGAGACAGTCCGCGTTCTTCATAAATAATTTTCAGAATGTCATCAATATCAGAATTATCCAGCACAAGAAAACTCTTAGGATACTGGATTGTATGGGAGTCCTCCTGAAGGATAGATACGCAAAAGCCATGAAATGTATTAATATATCCAGTATCATTATCCCCAGTCAGCATGTGGATTCTCTGTCTCATCTCATTGGCTGACTTATTGGTAAAAGTCACGCATAGTATATGTCCAGGCATAATTCCAAGACCATTTACAAGATAAGCAAAGCGGTAAGACAATGCTCTTGTCTTGCCGCTTCCAGCTCCCGCAATGACTCTTACATATCCTTCAGTTGTAGTCACAGCCTCTTTCTGGCTGTCATTTAATTTGGATAATAACTCTTGCATTAATTTGCTCCAAAAATAGAATTCTAAGATGAAATTATATCCTTATTTCAGATATTTTCCTATAAAAATTTTCACATCTGATCATCTTACAAATTCAGGAACAATCATATCGCCATTAAAGTAGTTAACATAGGTGATTCTGCCCTTATCATTGGCTTTGGATGCTATAAGCGGGTACTCATTTCTGACAATCATAAGGTCACCTGCACTTACTTTTTCCTCATAGCCAACAATCACTTCGCCGTTTTCCTCATTAAACTTAAGTTTCCCGATTCTAAGGTATTCATTAAGATATGCTGATATCCAGAATAGTATCTTCCATACAACATAGGAATTACCTCCGTTATCCCCATAGCTTTCGTGAATTCCATCATAATCCGAACTAGTAAGGATACCATGTGCAATTACTTTATTTCTTATGATAGTCAAAAGACTTAGCATTCCCATGAATGATACTGTGTCACCGGAAAAATCTATGTACACGTATTTTTTAAGCTCTTCCAGTGCTTTTGTGATTTCATCCGGAACAGCATATTTTTTCGAAATAACTGCTCTGAAGCTTTCATCTTTTTGTGCGCCTTTTTTAATTATCATTCCAAGGTCATTTAATCTTAGATGCGTAAAATCTTTTACCGAAAGCTTTGCTTCCTCCGGTTCTTTTTTCATAAAATATATTGCAGATAAAGTAAGAATCAGTTCACAGTAGTCCAGTAGTGCCATGACTGACCTTTGGGCATTCATAAAAACAAGGGCGTTCCTATAGAAATCAACCAGGAATCTGTTGCCTTCAACAACATTATCATCCAAAGTATCTAGCTTTAGTGCATAGCGAAAGGCATCCGGATCCTTGAAGTAGTCGTATACTTTTTTCGAATTTGATGTATTTCTTCCTCCAAAAATTCCTTCCAATTTATCCACTTCAAAAGAATCACTCCGAGTCTGGTAAAGGACGATAAACTCGGCGTTTTTAAATTTTGAAGGAGTTATAATTTCTGTATCTGTAGTCCTTAGACAATAAATAGCCGTTTTCGTTAATGTATTATCCTTGGTCTCATCATAACTTTTTTTGGCAAATTCAAAGGCCTTGTCTATATCTTCCTGTTTGTCAGTTTTGACGAGAATAACCCTGTTATCAAAAAGATCCCAAGGTGAACAAGGCCATTTATGATATTTTATAAGTTCCAGGACATCCTCGAATTTTAGGGCATATTCTCCATTGCTAAGCTTTGACTCTACATCATAATTTTGGAAGTTGTATAAAAGATAACCACCTATTTTCCCCAGCTTCTCTCTATCATAGGAGTACAAGAAATCAGAAGGTACATTTTTGCATTCACTAATTTCATGCCATGCCAATATATTCAGGATTCCAAACAAACATAAGAGGCAATAGGTAATAGCTGCATTTGAAACAAATATAATTACAGCAAATAACGCAACAACAAAATAGACAAAAGTCAATCTGCAGGCACTAAGTAGCCCCTTTGCCTGATCAAGATGATCTTCTTTTTCCTGCCAGAATATCATTTTTCTATTTCTGTAGGAATTTTTTACGATATTATAGGTCACAAAGAAAACCAAAATATAACCGGACACTATTAGGCACTCTATTACGAAATTATTCCAATTATGATCAGGCTTAGTTTTCGAATTAATTACATGAACCATGAAACCAAGTACCATCATAATTAATTCGATGATAATCCCACTTCTAATGTATTTGAAACTCTTTGCTATTTTAGCTTTCATGCAACAGGTACCCCTTCATAATCCAACGAATAAGTAATCTTTTCATTTGAATAAAAACATCCATTCAAATAGTCCAAATACTCAGCCAATCCCTCTTTATGCTGAACACCGGCTAGAAGTCCATATCCTTTAATCCTTCCTTCATCATCCTTCTCAATGTGGACATATGGAATGCCCTCTTCAAACATTTTATTATCCTCTAGGATGCATTCCGAACGATAGAACCTGGTTATTATCTCAGCTGCCAGAAGGATCATAGAATTAATCAGCTCATCGGTAACAGAAAAAGCCATTGTTCCATGACCAATATAATTATTTCTAAGTTCCACAAAACGCGATGCTATGTCGTCAAAAGAAACACTCTTAACGCCGGTAGTTTTTCCCTTTACAGCTTTGTAAACAATTCTATAAGCATTAAGCAGTTTCTCATTTCCTTCGGCACTACCCTTATCCAGCTTATTCCTTGTCGTATCTTTGGACTGCATTGTAGTTTTCCAAAGCCCCATCGAGGAAGAAAAGGTCTTTCCAGTTAAAGCACTTCTTGCCGCTTCATTTTGTGACATTTCATACAAAGCCATGTAATGATAAGAATACTCCACAAGTTTAATCAACTGATAAA
This sequence comes from uncultured Butyrivibrio sp., assembly GCF_947169445.1. Classification (GTDB taxonomy): domain Bacteria; phylum Bacillota; class Clostridia; order Lachnospirales; family Lachnospiraceae; genus Butyrivibrio. Next base: position 34,574 of record NZ_CAMVPU010000030.1, read on the forward strand.
ATACAACACTCTGCTCTTTGCTGTTTCCAAGAATTCGAAGTTTTTCTGCCACATACTTATATTTCATCTCTTCAGCCAAAGACGTGTTGCTAAAATCCCATTCCCTGTTAAGAGACAGCAAATTAAAGTAACTAACTGAATCATCCGTACCTTTAAGTGTGCTGTAATCAGTTATATCTGTAGAACTATTCTCAGTCTGATCTGAGGACATGCGTATTCTCTTAACACGCTCTTTCTTAGTCAACTCTTTCTTATCAAACTCAACTCTGTAAACATCTATATTCTTTTCAAAGCATTCATCCATGATGTCAAGAACCAGCCCTTCATACCTGATATTACTTGCTTCTATCCAGAGTTCTTTACATGGCAAGCTTTTATAATTCTCGTAAAGACATTTGTATTCCCAAAATGATAAAAATAAAATACTGCCCTTTTGTTTCATCTTGTTGAGAGCACTTCTTATTGGTGTATGTCCATCTTCTGAAATATATACAGTCAGACTTTTCAGTTCTTTATTACTTACAACACTCTTAGCAGCTATTACCTTAAGTGCAATTACAATTATGTGATAGATGATCACTACACAAGCTAAAACAAATCCAACTTTTGTAACTAATTGAAAGGGTCCGACATATTTTTTTATTCCAAATAATGCCATAGGTAAAGCAATCCATCCAGCAAGTATCAGCAACTGCACTATCATTGGGTAAAAAATCTCCGAGTTCCTCGAAAGGCCATTTTTTCCTCTCTTAACCCGCATTGCATTATGAATCAATATTTCAGCACCAACAAGTAAAATGGCAATTACTATGATCATCACCACACATATTCCAAGAGTTTTGAGATTTTCTATAAATATCCCAAAGCCTCCTGTAAAAAAGGCTATTGCTGCGATGATTATTTCTGCCACAATAACTAAAGCTGCTTCTAACCCAAGGCCCGCAGTTAATAAATCATCAATACTCTCATTTCTCAAATTGTAGCTTTTTCTATCACTCATTTTATTTCTCTTTCCGTTTCTTATTAACTTTCTTATTCCTCTGTAAAAGAATTTCCACAATAAGATACAGCGTGATAAGTATAATTCCTGCCATGACAATCAGATGAATATAATCAAGAGTGTTAGCCCTGAACCATTCAACCAGATTAAGGCCATCCAGGATTGCTGAAATAACAACCATAAAGCCAAATACAGTAACTGCACGGTTTAACTTGGCATCCTTTACTTCTTTTTCAGCCTCTTCTTTTTCTTTAACAAGCTTTTCCTCAAGGTTCTTCCTGGCTCTTTCTATAGCTCCAAAGCCCTCAAGGCCAGCTGTAATGCTACTGATATCTTCGTTTATTCCAAGCCTTGCCTTGCCATAGCGGTATACGCCGTTTTGATGATCCACATTACTTACAGAATCAAAAATGCTCTTTACCAGAAACAAATTAATACTGCTACACAGTACTTCTACCCTCTCCACATTTCTTGTATCTTCTCTGAAAGCCTGCTCCTTCGCTGGGAGAAGCGTAAGAAGTCTCGAATAATGCGCACATGAGAAAGACTGATAAACTAGCAAAAGATAAATAAAGAAATAGTCCCGTATAAACTTTTCTTTAAATTGCCCCGTAAAAAATGTTTCGTTAGAAGCATCATTTGTCACAACGCAGGACATTCCTGAATTTGAAGTATAAAAGCAGCTATTGCCAAATGGCATGTAGAGATTATCTTCCAGATCCTTTGGTGCATTGTACTTGGCATCATAACCATTAGTAATCTGGAAAATAAAATTTTTTCTCTCCTCACCGGATAAGCTGTCCACAAATGCATACTGGAAAAGAAGCGCTTTATCAGGAACTAACGTTTTCTTATCACCCATAGGAACTTCTCTGTCAGCCCAAAAGCTGATTCCAAGTCGTTTTGAAAACAATATTCTCGAAACCCATATTCCCGTGATAAAGGGTTCCAATATAGGTTTTTGTGTCTCTTCATCGCGCCCAATTTTTCTGCTAAATTTTTTACTTCCGGTTCTTGCAAGTTCCTTAAAATCATGCAAAAAATCCACATATAAAGAAGTGCTAATCTTGCTCCTGAATCCTATCTCATACCAAAAGAAGCCTACACCGTTTTTAAATAGAAGAATACCCATGTCCCTGATTTCAAAATTCAGATCAGCAGTAACATCCTCTTTACCTGATTTTGTATATGAAACATCTGTTATTTTCCCATTGGAATTATACACAAGAGATGTCCCTAGATTTGAAGCATTTTCAAGATCAGGATTATTGGAATTTTTAAAAATAGCAGGAAGATACGAATAAATATCCATCTCGGCTTTTTTTACATCTTTCCCGCCTTTGCCAGACTTATAATTCTCCCAAAAGCCTGATTCAATCCATCTCCCATCGCCCGGAAGTCTTAAATACTTGTCATATTCGGGATTCTCAACAAAGAAACTCCTAATAGTATCAAACCCGTTATTCTCATAATCAAAGTAAAAAGGAATTACATATCTTGAAACGAAACTTTTAAGTGACTGATCCATATTTTTCTCCATTCAGAAAAAAAATGTAAAGATAGCTAATACGTATAGAAAAATACGATAAAATGATTATATCATCCAAATATAAAAGAAAAAAGTGCTAACCGCGCGGATTAGCACCTCTTAATGAATCGTTTTTAGATCAATTATTCACCTATGAAAACTCTGGGAACTCTTTTGTTGATATCACAGGTAAGCTCATAATTAAACCTGCCACTAAGTTCACCCAAAAACTCTGCTGTGATTTTTTCGCCTGTAGTCTTGTCTTTTCCCATAAGGACTACTTCATCGCCTTCTCTTACATATGGAACATCCGTAACATCAACCATAAACTGATCCATGCAGACTCTTCCAAGGATATTGGCATGATGTCCATTTATAAGAACGTATCCTTTTCCTGAAAGGCTTCTTGGATAACCATCTCCATACCCCACAGGAATAGTAGCTATCTTGGTCTCTTTATCAGTAACAAAGGTTCCACCGTAGCTAACTGGTGTCCCGGCAGGAACATCTTTTATCATAACGATATGACTGATAAGCTCCATTGTAGGCTTTAAATCAATAATATCTCTTGGCACTTCTTCTGAAGGCCACATGCCGTACATTGTTACTCCAGCCCTCACCATATCCATTGATGATTCGGGAACAGCTATTATGCTGGCTGAATTTGCACAGTGGCAAATTGGTATTCTTCTGCCGGTCCTTTCAGCAATTGCAGAGAGGAAAGAAGCAAATACCTTTTCTCTCTCTTTGACATTAGTAAGGTCTTTTTCATCGGCACGGGCAAAGTGAGTAAATATTCCCTCAACATGAATGCCCTTCATGTACATAACTTCCTGAACAAAATCAACGCCTAATTCATCAGGAGTTATGCCAATTCGGCTCATTCCTGTATCAACTGCAATATGAATCTGTGGAAGCTCGGATAATCTTCCTTCTTCCATAAGTCTTGTACCAATTTCAGAAAGCTCTTTTGCCATATCCAGTCTGAAAACTGCAGGTCTTATGCCTTCAAGAAGCATACGTTCATAGGCATAAGGGAAAGTATAACCAAGAATAAGAATTGGCTTCTTAGCGCCTGCATCCCTGAGCTCAAAAGCCTCCTCCGCAGTAGCTGTTGCATATCCCCATATATAATCAATCTCTTCAAGCATTTTAGCAATTCTGACAGCGCCATGACCATAAGCATCAGTCTTGATAACTGCCATCATCTTAGTACCATCAGGTATATTCTTCCTCATGGATTCAAGATTATACTTAATCGCGCCCAGATCTACTTGAGCGTAAACTCTTGAGAATTCTTCAAGCATTACTAACTTCCATCCTTAAAACAATAGTTTATTCATAATCCTAAAAAGGCTACATTGTCCTTAATATTTCTTCCATTCCCTCGATGATATCCGAAGCCATCATAGAGCTCTTACCCTTATCCTTAGCAGCCACGTCACCGGCAAGGCCATGGAGATACACACCAATCGTAGCAATTTCAAAAGCAGACTTATCACATGGTAAAAGAGCTCCTATAATTCCGGAAAGCACATCACCGCTTCCGGCAGTTGCCATGCCATCATTGCCACTCACATTAATATAAATCTTTTTTTCATTGCTGTCAGCAACAATAGTCCTTGCATCCTTGCACACTACCGTACAATGAAGTGTATCTGCAAGAACCTTGGGATATTCCAAAATATGTTCCTTACAGTCTCTGATATCGCGATCAAAGAGCCTTGCAAACTCTCCAAGATGCGGAGTCATTATCAGCTTTTTACCATTTCTGGCATAGTTAGAAGAAAGGCTCCTCAGTTCCGGATATTTAGCAATTAGATTAAGCGCATCTGCATCAACCACCAGATCTTTAGTATATTCCTCGAGAGTCTGTTTGGTAAGCTCATAACCACTTTGACTTGTATCAATTCCAGGTCCCAATACAGCCGCAGTTGACCAGTCTAAGGCCATTTCCAGCTTCTCGTTAAAGGGTTCAAACTCCTCATAGGTTATCAGCATAGCTTCAGGAAGCAGCATTTTAACTGTCTCTGCATTTTCCACCGCCGTGAATATCCTGACCATGCCGGCCCCGGCTTTCATGCAGGCACTTGCTGCAAGTATACAAGCTCCACTTATATCTTTTGAACCGGCAATTATAAGTATCTTTCCGTTAGTACCTTTATTACCATCAAGCTTTCTATGAGGTAAAAGAGTTCTCACATCTTCGTCATAAAAAAATGCCAGTGGTCCTTTATCAAGAAAACTCTCTTTAGTAATTCCGACATCTTCTACAAAGAGCTGCCCGGTATATTCGCATCCGGGATAAAGAATATGCCCACGTTTTACCTGATTAAAGGTAACTGTAATGTCTGCTTTTACGGCTTTTTCACATACTCTTCCATTATCAGCATTAATTCCCGAAGGAATATCTACACTGGTAACTAGTATGTCAGATTGTCTGTCCATCTTGCAGCCATTTATATAGTCGATCGCATCTGCAAAGTCACCTGTAATCCCTCTGGACAAACCTATACCAAACATTGCATCTACTATAATATCCCAGTCAGATGAGCTTTTGTTGTCTCTTATATAGGAAAATGTGTCCATACGAATTCCATATTTTTCTAAAATCTTGATTTGCTGTAATAATAGTTCACTGCTCTTTGTAAAATCTCCCACAACGCAGAAATTTACAAAAACGTTCATCTGCTTTAAAAGCCTTGCAATACAGGCACCGTCAGCTCCATTATTACCAATTCCGGCCACAATCAAGGCTTTAAATCTTCTGTCTTTGTTCTGAGTTTCTATCCACTTTTGAATGTGTTTAACAACCATCAGGGAGGCTCTCTCCATCAGAACTATGCTCGGAAGGCCAAAATACTCCGATGTATTTCTGTCATAGATTTTCATTTCCTGGCTGGTAACCGCATATTTCATGACACTTCTCCCCCATATAAAGAATTAGGCTGCCCAGATTGGCAGCCTGTAAACTCATTCAACATATTCATCATTACCACCAAGTGGTCTTCTGATAGGATGTCTTCTCTCCGGATCATATTTCATATCGAAAATCTCTACAACATCAGGTCCGAAAATCTGATGCATATATGAATAAAGATTGTAATTCTCCATCTCAGCTTCCTGAAGTCTGATCACATTCTTCTTAAGCTCAATTCTGGCTCTTTTAATCCATTCATCAAGGCCGTTTATATCTGCGGTATTGTCCTGTAGCCGCTCGTAGCAGACCTTCATAGTCTCAAGCATAAGTTTGTAATCAACATCATATATCTGTCTGGATAAATCCAGCAGTTCTTCCTGATGGCTGTCTATCTTCTCGTTACATTCATTGATAAGTCTGGTTCTTTCTGATATCTCTTTTTCTATAGCGGGAGCATTTCCAAGCTTATTGGCCTTATCTCTTAGAGGCACAATTTCATTAAGAAGCTTTTTCTTAAGCTTCTTGATATTCTTGGTCTCGCTCCGAAGCCGCCCATCCCTTTCAACAAGAGTATTAAGCTCATCAGCGAAGGCTTCTATTTCAGGTGTCATTTCCGTCTGCGTAAACAACTGATGCCATTTATTATCCAGCGTCAGTATAGGAATACTCTTTCCCTGTAGCGCAGACATGTAAACTTCATCATCTTTTGCCATCGGATTATCTTTCTGTCAGTTACCTAAATCTAAAGGCAACTTACATTTTTATGAGTTTTCATACCTGTTAATATTATACGATAATTTCATCAAGCTGTCAGATAAATGTACATTTTCTACCTGAATATTGTCAGGAACTTCCAGATCAACATGCGCAAAATTCCAAATAGCCTTTATTCCGCACTCTGCAAGCTTGTGAGCCATTGGAACTGCCTGATCCTTAGGGATTGTAAGAACAGCTATTTCAATCTGGTTCTTGCGGACAAAGTCTTCCATTTCATCAATAGGTCTGACTTCTACGTCCCTGATCTTGGTACCATAAAGTTCCGGGTTGCAATCAAAAGCTCCCTTAAAAACAAATCCTCTTCTGGTAAAATTGGTATAGCCTGCTATTGCCTTACCAAGATGTCCTGCGCCAATAATAACAAGGCTGTGGACTTTATCAATTCCAAGGATTTTACTGATCTCATCGTATAGATAATTAACGTTATAACCATATCCCTGCTGACCAAATCCGCCAAAATTATTAAAATCCTGTCTGATCTGAGAAGCAGTAACCTTCATAATATCGCTCAGTTCCTGAGATGAAATTCTCTCAACGCCCTTCTCCTTCAGATCTCCTAAATATCTAAAATAACGCGGAAGTCTGCTGATCACCGCCTGAGAAATCTCTTTATCTGCCATTTATCTGCTCCAATCCTGATTACAGGTAATAACCTGATTTTTATTTGTTAATAAATTCTCAATTATAATTATAACTTTACGTTAAATATATGTCAATTGGATTAAAGCTAGATTTCATCGGATGTTTCGATATCTTAAATAGTGTAAAAATATGTTTTTCTTATGAGACATTTATGGCTTTCAACTGACGATTTATGGGCTATTGTTATCTTTATTACGTTTAATTATATTATACAAATAAATACATTTTTTATCATAATATCCTGGTTCCATTTTATTAATTTTTGATTAAATATGTATGAGTTCTTAGATGAAATTACAGAAATCCTCATTTACTGCGGATTTCTGTCTGAACAGTAACTACCTCTATTCTTTTATTCGATTATTTACAGTAAAAGAATTATCGTATATTATTGTTTGGTCAGAAAATGAATAATTGTAATACAAAGGAGAAACACTTCTATGGCATATAAAGATTATATGGTAAGAGCAACTGCAGGAAATGCTCAGATAAGAGCTTTTGCAGCTACAACCAAAGACCTTGCCGATTACGGCAGAAAGGCCCATGGTCTTTCACCAATTGCAACAGCAGCCCTTGGCAGACTTATGACAGGAACTGTCATGATGGGACAGATGATGGACAACGACAGCGACATGATCACTGTTAAAATGGATGGTGACGGGCCATTAAAAAGTGTTCTGGCTACTGCTGATAATAAGGGTAATGTTAAAGGTTACGTGGTTAATCCTTATGTCATCATGGAGCCCAATGCGTCAGGTCATCTTAACGTAGGCGGAGGAATTGGTGAAGGAACTCTGACTGTTATCAGAGATATGGGACTTAAAGAGCCTTATGTAGGACAGGTTCCACTTTACACAGGCGAAGTTGCCGAAGATCTCACCTACTATTTCACCAAATCAGAACAGACTCCGTCTTCTGTTGGACTTGGTGTACTTGTAGAAAGAGAAAATCTCTCCGTAATGGCAGCAGGCGGTTTTATCATTCAGCTTATGCCTTTTGCTGATGAGCAGACCATTACTCATTTGGAGTTTAATCTTGGTAAGTTTTCCTCAGTCACAGATATCTTAAAGGCCGGCAAAACTCCTGAAGATATGCTCAAAATTGTTCTTGAAGGCTTTGACATTGAATTCACTGATACTGTCGATTTAAACTTCTACTGCAACTGCGATAAAGACAGAGTTGAAAGAGCCCTCATGCTGGTAGGCAAAAAAGATATTCAGGAAATGATCGATGACGGAAAAGAAATCGAAGTAAAGTGTCATTTCTGTAATAAGGCATATACCTTCTCTGTAGAAGAGCTTAAGGCTATAAAAGAAAAAGCAAAGTAAAAATGATCAGGAATATCTAAATTCTACATATTTTTTATTACATAAAAAAGCTGTGTAACAAAAGTATTTTTTCATCTCTTCTGCTCCACAGCTTTTAATATTCTAAAGTCGATCAATTCTTTATCTACCAGCTATTATTCCATAGCATTCAGGTCTGCGATCCCTGAAAAGCCCCCAGGAAGAACGCATTTTCCTGATTTCTTCAAAATCATATTCAGCATAGATGATTTCTTCCTGATCCCTTGATGCTCTGGCAATCACATCACCAGTTTCATCAGTAAGGAAGCTGTTTCCATAGAAAGTAAGTGAGGATTTCTGTCCTCCATTTTCCTCAGTGGGCTCAACATCCTCTCTTCCAATTCTATTAGCTGCTGCTACAGGAATGATATTCGCTGCCGAATGCCCCTGCATGGTGCGCATCCAATGACCTGAACTATCCACATCAAGTATCGGTTCTGAGCCAATAGCAGTAGGATAAAGAATAATATCAGCTCCGCCAAGTGCCAGGCACCTTGCCGTCTCAGGAAACCACTGATCCCAACAGATTCCAATACCGACTTTTCCATATGTAGTATCAAAAACCTTAAAGCCTGTATTACCGGGAGTAAAATAGAATTTCTCCTGATAATAGTGATCATCCGGAATATGAGTCTTGCGGTACACACCAAGTTCTTTTCCATCTGCATCGATCATCACTACAGAGTTGTAGAAAACATTTCCGTCTTTTTCAAAAACGCAGATTGGCATTACCACCTTAAGCTCAGCGCAAAGTTCTTTAAACTGGGCTATTGCAGGGTTTTCTGAAAGAGGAAGCGCAAGTTCATAGTAGTCATATCTTCTCTCCTGACAAAAATACTTACGCTCAAAAAGCTCTGATAAAAGAATTATCTTAGCTCCATTTTCAGCGGCCTTTCTTGTAAGGTCTTTAGCTTTATCTATATTTCTTTTTACCTGTTCTTCATCAGAACCTGCAGGTACGCCGCAGGCAAACTGAACGCAGGCAACTTTAACATTTTCCATATCTTTTTACCTTTATATATTTATTCTTAATTACTCCAGATTATTTTCCGGAATCTGCTGGGTAATACAGTGAATATTGCCGCCTCCAAGAAGGATATTCCTGGCTGGGATTCCAATAACCTGTCTATCAGGACATAGCTTCTTAAGTATTTCTATAGCCCGGCTATCACTATAAGCGTTATCTTCTCCAAACTGAGGAACCAAAGCAGCCCCATTAACAAAATAAAAATTCACATAGCTGGCTGCAAGCCTCTCAGAAGCTTCTCTAAAATCTTCACCTTCCTCAAATTCATAATTATCAAGGTCATCCTGGCATACAAGTACAGGATGATCAGGAATCGGAAGCTTATGAACAGTAATTTCCCTGCCCTTTGCATCTGTTTCTTTTTCAAGATAATCAAGATCTGCCTTGGACATTGCATACTGAGGATCACTTTCATCATCAGTCCAGGCTAAAACCACTTCACCGGGAGCGATAAAGGCACAAACATTATCCACATGCTCGTTAGTCTCATCATTATAAATTCCGTCAGGAAGCCAAAGAACTTTCTCAACATTTAGATACTCTTTTAATTTTTCTTCTATCTGCACCTTGGACATCTGAGGATTTCTTCCGGCGCTCAACAAACAACTCTCAGTGACCATTGCTGTCCCCTCGCCATCACAATGAATCGATCCGCCTTCAAGGACAAATGGAGCTGCATCATACATATCGATTTCACAAAGTTCGCAGAATGATGAGGCTACCTTATCATCTTTATCCCAACTTGCATAAAGTCCATCAACCTCGCCGCCCCAGGCATTAAATGACCAGTTGATGCCGCGGATTAAAGGCTTATCTCCTTTACCTACAACAAAGGTTGGACCTACATCTCTTGCCCAGGCGTCGTCCGAGTCAATTGGAAGAATAAGGCAACGATTTTCCAGTACATCCTGCACCGTAAACAGCTCATCCTTATCAAAACTATCTTCTCCTTCAGCAATGATTTTTTCTTCCTCTTCTTTCGTTACAGGCTTTACTAAATTGCCTGTTCCATGAACATAGTCAGTAATTACTTCGTCCATGAAGTCTTTTGCCTCATTCCAGTGAGCTTTATCCGCTAAAAGATATAGATTCTCCCTCTTGAGGATTTCTATAAAGACATTTGCAAAAGAATGAAGTGCGCCTGTCCTATCTTTGCCCCAGCTTCCGGGACGAACCGGATAAATCATGATAGTACCGTCATGCCTTGAAAACTCAGCAGGCATGTAAAAGCCATCTTCTCTTGGAATAGAATCAATTAACTTTCCCAATTATCATGCTCCTTTTTCTAATAATATGTGTAGCCAAACATCATACGAATTAGTGTTTACAAACGTATCTTGAAATCTTCGTACCCAAAACGTCTAAGTACTTCAACATCTCCGTTTTCATGAAGAATATTAATATCAGGCAGCGCCATTCCATTAAATGTATTATTCTTAACCATGCTATAGATGGCCATATCTTCAAAAACAAGTCTGTCACCAATTTGAATCTCGTGATCAAAACTGTAGTCGCCTATGATATCTCCGGCAAGACAGGTTCTTGAAGATAACCTGTAGGTAAAAGGAAGTTCACCTGCCTCTTCAGAATCACGAAGCGGAGGTCTGTATGGCATTTCCAGAACATCCGGCATATGGCAGGCTGCAGAGGTATCAAGTATCAGCACCGGCATCATCTCTGTCTTAACGATATCCATAACTGTTGTAACAAGATATCCTGCATCAAGTGCAATAGCTTCACCAGGCTCGAGATAAACTTCTATTCCATAGGTCTGTCTTATATATTTAACAAGATTAATAAGACCTTCTATATTGTAGTCTTCTCTGGTTATGTGATGACCACCGCCAAGATTGATCCACTTGATCTTATTAGAATTATCCTTCATAGGCTCTGGGAAGAATCTTCCAAATTCCTGTTCAACCTTAAGAAAAGTTGTCTCAAGAGGTTCAAAGCCCTGCTCACAAAGAGTATGGAAATGAAGTCCCTCAACTCCCTGTGGAAGTTCCTGCGGCATATCCCTTAGGCATATTCCAAGTCGTGAGCCCTTAGCGCAGGGATCATATATTTCATGTGTATCCTGCGTACTAAACTCAGGATTAATTCTAAGTCCGACTGATACCTTTCCTTCAGAGGCAGCCTTTTCCCATACCGGTCTGTGATGTTCAAGCTGATTTATTGAATTGAATACGATATGGTCACAAATCTCGCACAGTTCTACCATTTCCTCATCACCAAAGGCAGGTTCGTAGACATGATTCTCAGTATTTTCACCCTTCATTTCTTCATGTGCAAGCTTTGCCTCATATAGCCCTGATGCCGTAGCTCCGGTAAGATACTGAGAAATAAGAGGATATGTTTGGTAAATAGAATATGCCTTTTGAGCAAGAAGGATCTTTGCCCCGGACTCTTTCTGCACTCTCTGTAGAATCTCAAGATTTTGTCTTAATTTTTTTTCATCTATAACATAAGCCGGGGTCTTAATATCTGTAATAGTCATTTATTGTCATCTCCGTTTGTGCCAATATGAATTGTTCATAATTATATATTACCATAGATAATGTTATATTTTCTTTTATCATAGTAAACAAAGAAAAATCGTACCCGCTTAAATTTAAACGGGTACGAAATATAAATAATCATTAGTTCTATGGATATTTATCCAAGAATTTATTTATTAGTCAACAAGAACAGGGTTCTCATCTACAACCCAAGGAAGACCATATTCATTAAGCATATCCATGTATGGATCCGGATCAAACTCATCTGTAGTATATACACCCGGCTTCTTCCACTGTCCTGAAAGAACAAGGGCTGTACCGATCATGGCAGGCACACCTGTTGTGTAGCTGATAGCCTGGCTTCCAAGCTCCTTGTAGCATTCCTGATGGTCACATACATTATAAATGTAAACAACTCTTTCCTTGCCGTCCTTGATACCGCGGAAAATACATCCGATATTGGTCTTGCCAACTGTTCTAGGGCCAAGGCTTGCAGGATCAGGTAAAAGAGCCTTCAGGAACTGAATAGGTACGATTTCCTTGCCTTCAAAGTTAATAGGTGAAGTTGAAAGCATACCAACATCCTCAAGACATCTCATATGATCAAGATAGCTCTGACCAAATGTCATAAAGAAACGAATTCTCTTAACTTCAGGGAAATTGCGGCCAAGAGCTTCAATTTCCTCATGGTGAAGCAGATACATATCCTTCTGTCCAACTTCAGGGAAATCATATACTCTCTTGATTTCCATAGGCTTGGTCTCTACCCAGTGACCATCTTCCCAGTAGCTTCCGTTGGCACTTACTTCACGAAGATTGATCTCAGGATTAAAGTTTGTAGCAAAAGCATAACCATGGT
>NZ_CAMVPU010000031.1 GCF_947169445.1 uncultured Butyrivibrio sp.
AATTCATTTAATAGCTACAATCTCATGAGAACCGATGTTATTGAAAAAGATGACAGCTACCAGCTTGAAGCTGAGCTTCCGGGATTTAATAAAGAAGATATCAAGATTGACCTCAAAAATGACATCTTGACAATTAGTGCCGCTCACAGCGAAAATAATGAGGAAAAAGATAATAACGGCAAATACATTCGTCGAGAGAGAAGAACATCATCTTATCAGAGATCTTTCAGAGTAGAGAACTTAAAGCCCGAGGATATCATCGCCCAGTACAGAAACGGCGTACTGACAGTGAATGTCCCTAAGAAGGAAGCCATTCCTGAGAAAGAGGAAGCTTCAAGGATTGAAGTCAAGGACTAAAGCTGACTGATATTAACATGATCTAAATTCATATTTTAATCAGGATATTGTAGAATCTTGCCTTCGCTCTTGGTATAATTCCAATGAGCGAAGGCATTTTTTGTATAAATTTCGTTGTCAGTCAGAGCTTTCGCCTGAATTGTAAGCATTTTTGCCATCTTAGAATCGAGGAAATATATATGTCACAAGAACCAAAATCTTTAGAATACGAAGGCTACACCGGCACTGTTACTTACGACGCAAAGTGCGACTACTACACAGGAGAAGTGGAAATTGACGGTCGACGCTACACCTACGAGGGCGATACCTTCGAGGAATTACAGGAAGACTTCGAGGATATCATTGATTCCATTATAGCTTTCGATGAGATGAATGATGAGGAATAAGTTACTAAAGCAAGCTGCACGCAAGTCATCAGTAGCAAGAATTAAACCCATATGAAGAAAAAATTACAGCTTCCCTTTAATAAAACTGATATGTTTGCCTTCTTCACTATGATTCTAAGCTTCTTGCTTAGAGCATACTATGTTTCTATTATCTCGATTTATGATAATCAGCACGATGGTGGCAACCCATTTGAAGAAGGACATCTTGCCTATATTGCGCATTTTCTGAATAATAAAGGTATTCCGGATTTTGATATCAGTAAGGTTGACCAGTTTTGGCATCCTCCGCTTACCTATTATCTTTCGTCGCTACTACTTAAGGCTTCATGGGCTCTTTTCCCAGGGCAAAACGGCAATTATGAAATCGCGCAAGCAATACCTCTTTTATCCGTAACACTCTCAATTATCATAATTTACAAAATTCTAAGACTATTATTTCCCAAGAACCCACTTGGCTGCAATATAGCCTTGGTTTTTGCTGCGTTTCATCCAAGCTTTGTGTACAGATCAGCCACTATCAACAGTGATGCTCCAGCAACACTTATAGCAATCACAATTCTGTATCTTTTGATAATTCATGTCCAAAACCCCCGATACTTGCGTCGTCTGGAATTCAAGTCATTCTCGCTATCAATAAATGCTGAAATACTTTCAATGGTTGCTCTTTTCACACTTGGTATGTGGGTCAAAAAATCCATCATGCTTGTTGCGGTTCCTGTAGGCCTGGTTCTTCTTTACGAACTTATAGCGGAAAAAAAGAACGATTTCTGGCAGGCTTTAGTTCTTTTGCTGATAACAAGTCCTCTTAGCTTTGGCTGGTATATTTACATGCGCCTAAAATGGAACATCCCTTTCAATTTCGTCTGGAATGTATCATATCCCAGGCTCGTCAGCGGACATATAAGTGACAACAGCATCATCAAAAGGATTATGGACTTCTCACCTGCACATTTTGGCTATGCTTATACCTTTGTTGGCTCTAATACCGAAGCTATCGACATTAATCCGTTAACACTTCTTATTAAGACATCTGCCAACGACCTCTGGATCTGGACTTATGTAAATGGAAAAGAAATGACATTGTCATATTTACTGCTGCTTCTACGGGTTGTTTTCACTGTATTATTTTTTGTAGGAGTGCTTCTTTTTATACAGGATAAAAAATATACCTCACATAAAAATAAGCTGACCATTGTATCCTATACAATAATCAGCCTTATAAGCTTTTACTCTTTTTCTTTTAGCAATCCTTATATCTGCTCAATGAATTACAGATATATTGAACCCATTGTATTATGTGAATGTGCTATTGCAGCGTATTTGTGCGGAAAGTCAAAAATGACAGCCTTTTTGGGAGCTATGCTTTCTGCAGCAACAGCCGCTACTGTAGTTTTTAAAATATTTTTCTTTAGATAAGTCAGGCTTTTTTCACATACTTGTACCAGACATATTTCAGATTAGTCACCAGATACCTTCTAAATAATCTGGTAGGATCCTGAAACAGTCTAAATAGCCACTCAAATCCAATCACCTGAATCCATACAGGAGCTCTTCGAATAGTCCTGGCATGGAAATCAAAACCAGCGCCAACTCCCATCATAACACCATGAATCTGGTCCATGTGAGCCCTCATCCATCTCTCCTGCTTGGGCGCTCCAAGTCCGATCCATACAATATCTGCATCAGCGGCATTGATCATCTCAACAATTTCTGCATCTTCTTCAGGAGTAAGCTTCCTAAATGGCGGAGAATACATTCCCTTGATAACAATTCCGGGATATCTTGCTTCCAGCTCTCTCTTCAAATTGTCCAGAGTTCTCTGGGAAGAGCCATAGAAATAATGTGTAACGCTTCCGTCCATGGTACGTTTAAAAACATTCTCCATGAAATCAGGTCCTGCAATACGTCTTGCATTGCTGTAACCAGCACGTCTCTCCGTTCGTGCAATCGGATTCCCATCAGGAAAAGTAAACGCGGACTCATTCAAAATCTTGCAATAATCCGCATTCTCTTTTGCCATAACAGTTGTATGTACATTAGAAAAACAAATATACTTCCCTGAAAGCTCTTTGACATGCGAAAGGACATGCGAAACAGCCCCTTGCGGAGAAGCTATTGAATAATCTATTCCAAACACATTCATTGTATCTGTATCTAGATAATTAAATGTTTTCTTACTCATTGGGATAAAATTCCCCTTTATAACCTATCACATTTACATCAAAAAATAGTTCCAACAAACAACTCATTATATCCAAAATGCCGCAAAATGTCGACATATAATTGTATCAAATATAACATTTTGCCTGTTTGTGGTAACAAAAGGCATTCTTTACTTCTTGATCACACGCCCAATCACGTACTGCGGCGAATTGTTCATACTGATATACATTCTGCCGATGTACTCGCCAATCATTCCAAGCACCATAAGATTCATGCCACCAATGACCAGAACCATTGCCATCAGTGAGCTCCAACCAAGAGGAGTATTGGGATTTCCGGAAATCTTAACCACAAGCACATAAATCATGAACAAAAATCCCACAATCGCAGTAATTACGCCCGCTATTGTAGCTATTCTAAGCGGCTTTACAGAAAACGAAGTAAAACCATTCATCCACAGGGAAATCAGCTTTGCAAAAGAATATCCGCTTGTTCCGACAGTTCTCTCTTTATGCTCAACATCTACATTGCAGATTTTGGAGGTTGACCTTAAAACCAGTCCGATCACATATGGATAAGGATTATTGTATCTCAAAATCTCATCCACAATGTGCCTCTTTACGCCAAAAAAGCTCGATACATAAAGATCATGCGGCTTACCCAGCATCTGCTCCGCCATGAACTCATTTACCTGACTTCCAAAATTACGGAAAGTAGAGTGCTTCTTGTGCCTGTATCTCGCATAAACCGCATCGTAGCCCTCATTCAGTTTATCAATCAGTTTGTAAGCTTCAAGGGGAGGCGTCTGTCCGTCATCATCAAGGCAGATCACATAGTCGCCTGTTGCAAAATGAAATCCCGCCATCAGCGCTGCATGCTGACCAAAATTCTTGGTCATATCGATGCCTGTAATATTATCATTCTCTTTTACCAGTTCTTCTATAACGCCAACAGTTCCGTCCGGCGATGAATCATTTATCAGAATCACCTCAAAACTATACTGCGCCATTTTCTCCATTGCCAGCTTGATGTCAGAAATAACGCCCTTAAGCGTGTTCTCAGACCTGTAGCATGGAATTATAAAACTAATCTTATTCATGAATTTCACCTATATTATAAAATACGAAATATTCGCTAACGAGCAACCATGTATACTATCATATCCATATTATTTTTTGACAAATATGATTACTCATTGCATATAAAGCTTTTTTACTGTTACGTACACCAATCTCATTATACCATGATATCGTTACTGTTCAGATTATGACCATTACAATATATCATCAAATTTCTTAACTGTAGTCTGCCAGGTCAGCTCATTAAATATTTTCTCCCGACCGCCATCCTGTATACTTGCATACAACCGCTCGTCTTCAGTCAAAAGATCTACCTTCTTAACCATATCTTCTACATTTCTACAGACAAATCCTGTCTTGCCATCGCCTATCAGAAACTTCGGCCCCGGAGCACTTATAGCAAGCACCGGACATCTGTGACACATTGCCTCCAGAATTGCCATTCCATAAATCTCATCAGGATTAAAGTTAATGTAGAAGTCGCAGGCCTTGAAAAGGTCCTTCATCTCTGAATTAGGCACCTTTAAAAGGTGTGTAAAAGATGACTTCAAGCCATAGTGGCTGACTAAATCGTTGATTTCATCCTTCAAATGACCATTTCCTACAACAAGAAGATGGTAAGAATCTCTGCTTCTCAAATTCTTCAGCAGTTCCACTGCCTCAAGCGGATGCTTATACTCTTCAAGCCTTCCCACAAACAACAGTATCTTCTTATCCTGCGGCAGGGCGTACTTTTCACGGATCTCTCTCACACTCTTTTCCGAAAGAGCTGTATCCTCAGCGCTCATCCCCACGGGCGCAAGCTTTGCCTTTATCCCAAGCTCAGCACACTGATCCTGAACCGCCGGAGTCTTCACATAAACGCTGCTCTTCCTGTAAGCCCTTATATTGCGCCCAAGTAACAGCCTGTTTGCAACTTTCTTATACCACTTGCTGCTATCCGTAAAAAGAGTTCCTATATAGAGATGGTACTTTATTCCCTTGCGCCTGCAATAGTTGATTACATTTGGCGCAAAAAGCATATTGTCTGCAAGAATGTGCAAAAGATCTGGCTTCAGCGCATCTATCAGATTCAAATCAATCATCCCATGATGACCGATGCCCTTAGCAGGAATTATGTGGAGAGTTATCCTATCCGTCACAGGGATGCATTTTTCATGGAATCCAGCCGAATCATCTGCTTCCTTTCCAGCACCTTCACAGCTTTTCTTATTCCCCCTTGCCAGTAGCACTATGTCCACCTTGTGTGTCGGATTCAACTCAGTGATTGCCTTCGCCATTCCGATTTCCTGGGAATTGTAGAAGGCGTTATTAACTTCATTTGTAATATATAGTTTCAAAAATAATATGTCCATATGCTACCAATAAAAAACGTTCAGATGACACCAATCATATATTCTCAATTGTATGTTAATCCGTAGTCTTGTCTAAAAACCCGTGCATCCTTTTAAAAAGAGCCTCAATCTTAACTGAAATCAACTCATCAAGTCCAGATAACAGAAGGTCCCTGATAATCCCCACCAGGACACAAACTATCATTATTATAACTGCAATTACCGGTATCATCACAAAGCCAATAGCCCCCAACTCCGTAAGCTGTGGTAAATAAGCCTTAATCCAATCCACAAGTACATTTATCAAAAAATAGTTCATTGCAAATATCGCAAACACATAGGACGCCATTTTATTGATGAATCTTGACTGCATCTTAACATCTTTAAAAATATAAAAAAGTGACACTGCCAAAATCATATTAGTAATACTGTTGTCTTTGCATAAGGTATGGTAAATACCACCAGCCTGAATAGGAAATTCAAAAGAAATAAAGTTTATAACCCAAGCACCTACAAAACATCCTATAATCAAGCGCCTATGTTGTCTCCCAAAATCATCGCCATAAAGCCTAATATACCTTCCAACCATGTACACCATAAACATCTGGATGAGGCCTTTTCCATTATCCGGAACAATCTCAAAATATAAAAATGTTGGCAGAACACTAAAGCACAGCATCATAATAGCAATAAAGGCCAAAAAACTCTTTTTATTCAAAGTCCCTATGAATTTTTCTATAAAGCCACTAAAAAGCACTATAATCACATAACAGGAATAAAACCAGTGATTTCTACTACTAAATGGCAAAAAAGACTTCACAACCAGCTCCAACTTATCCCCGGTAGACATAGTGCTTCCATAAATAACCATACTCAAAATCAGCACGATCACCGAATATGTAATCATCTTGCATTCAAGCTTGGTCAGCTTCTTCACATTAAAAGATACTCCAAAGTACCCTGAAATCAATATAAAAAGCGAAACTCCGGTATTACAGATTCCATTTATTACTCCGGCGTAGTTGGCCGGAATCTCTCCTGTTGCAAAAACAGAAAGCTGGATATTTGCATGTATAAGTACAATCATTAAGATTGCTATGATTCTCAAAAACTCATATGTTGAATTACGTTCTTTTCCCAAATCTCATCCCCGCTTTATTTCCACACGATCAGCTCCTGAGGCAAGAATCTCTATCGTATTTAACCAAAATCTGACTATCATCTTAAACTGCCTAAGGATCGTCTTTTTATCTCCGGCCTTCTTTTCAGCAACAACCTTGCGAAGGGTATCCTCAAACTTCCCAAACTTAAGCGGAAAAGAAATCTCTCCCCTGTCATTTATAGGCTCAACCCTGTTTTCCTTTGAGCCATCATTATAATGAACTCCGGAGCCATCCATTCCAATATTGTTAATAAGAGAATTATATGGAAAGATGGTCATTCCTCCGTTCTTACAACAGGAATAATACCAGGCCACATCCCATGTAAGATACCTGTTCTTGTACTGGTGGAGTAAGAGATATGAAAACTCCTGACCGTTATCCAGCATGCTCTTATGGGTCGCCACATACCTTATATCGCTCTTATTAAGGCTCCTTGACAGATTTTCCCACCTGTCACTCCAGGTTCCCCAGCCCCAGGCACAAAACGATCTGGTAAGTCCAAAAAGCTCCTCATTTGCCTTGTCTGCCTTTAAGAAGCTGTAGCCTGTAACTGTATATATCGATTTATCGCCCTCATACTCATTAAGGCAATAATTCATATACTTAAGAAACTGATTACCCACCTGTATATCATCCTCAAGCACAATTACCTTACCATGCCTGCCAATAACAGTAGTAACCCCGTCCACTTCAGACTTCTCAATTCCAAAATTGGTTTCACGCTCAACAACTATTACTTTCTCGAAACCCGAAATACTGCGCACATACTCTCTTACAGCCTCTACTCCCTCAGCATCAGCATCACTTGCAGGAGCATCACTGTAGATATACAGAATAGAATCCGCTGCCTCAGGATTGGTTCTGAGGGCATCAATGACTCTTTGTACATGTTCTAATCTTTTATAGACAAATAGTAATATCGGTGCATAATCTTTAGTCATACATCAGCACGTCCCATAAACTAGTCAACACAACTATTCTCTCCAAGCAACATTCTCGCTAATCAGTAACAAAATCTCTTTTCTTAAGCCAGCTGCAAGCTTTATTACTTCTCACCAATAGCATCCATCTTCAACCTGTTCTGAATTCTTAGGGATATCCTCTTTTCCGGGATAAACCCAATATTCATTTTTCAGGCTTTGTATCAGCTCGTCATCTTCCCAGCGCTTGCCCATAATTCCAAATAAAAGCTGCAGATCTCCACCCAAGTGAATGGCAGATCTCCCTGTTCTTTTAATAGCCGCGCAAAGAGGAAGACTGTAGGCGCCACACCCCACAAGGGCAATATCAAAATCAAGCTTTTCAATCTCTTTACTCATGGTATCCAGGGCTTCAAACCAGTCTTTAAACCTTGAATCCTTGTTGCCCGCAATAGTCTGAACCGCTCTATAGGTCTGAAGCTCAAACTCCGGCAGATACTCATCACTCATAATAAGTTCACGCCTTGCATACTGCTTTTTAACCGTCTCTGAAAAAGGCGTAACTGCCAGAACCTTTCTGCCTCTAAGGATTTCGCCAATTGGCTTATCCTCATAAACAACGCCAAACCAGTCGATGTCCTTGACATCATTTTTGCAATACTTTTTGACAAAATATTCTTCCTTTTCATACTGCCAGCGATTTATATAATCCATGTATGAAATTGAATTCTTCATAATATCTGAGAACTTTTCCAAATCAGCTCTCACATCTCCACTATCTGAAAAAAAGCCAGACCACTCACAAAGTTGTCTATATGCTGGTTCTAACTGTTTCTGATAAGAGAATTCATGAGCTCGTAAATTCCAAAGCTCAGTTCCTCCAATCTTTCCACAAACAAAAGCCCTCTTGTCATCAAGCATTTTTATCATGCCAGTCGTAAGTTCTTTGTGTGAAAGCTTATTATGCTTACCTAGATATGCCCGTAAGTAATACGGTATTTCTTTAATACCAATCATCTTCTAAACTCTCATTTACTATGCTGTTTATTGTATTCGTCATATGTTACAGAAGTAGCTTTACCATCTCGAATTTCATAAATATAATCACAGTTCTTGATTGTTGTAAGTCTGTGAGCGATGATTATCAGAGTCTTTTTACCGGAAAGCTTATAAATAGCGTCCATAACAGCCTTCTCTGTCTCGTTATCAAGAGCTGAGGTTGCTTCATCAAGGACAATCACACCGGGATTATTATAAAGAGCTCTCGCGATACCAATTCGCTGTCTCTGTCCGCCTGATATCTTCACACCTCGGTCACCGATATTGCTGTAGATTCCCTCAGGCTGCTCCTTTACAAAGTCTGAAAGCTGCGCCGCATCAAGGGCCTTCCAAACTTTCTCATCATCTATCTTGTCGTCCTCAACGCCAAAAGCTACATTGGCTCTGATAGAATCATCCATCAAAAAAGTTGTCTGAGGGATATATCCGATGTTTTCATGCCATGAAGACTTATTGTAAATAACATCAACTCCACCAACACTTATCTCGCCATTATCAGGATCAAGCACTCCCAGAATAAGATCTGCAAGAGTTGTCTTACCGGCTCCTGATGGTCCGACAAAAGCAACAGATTTATTGTAAGGAATTGTAAGACTTACATCCTCGAGTATCTTCTTCTCAGGCTTTGAAGGATATGCAAAGCTAAGTCCCTTGACCTGGATATCTGCAGGAGTTATCTTTTCTCCTTTATCCATAGCTTTGTTATCTCCAAGCTTCTTTATCTCATTGATTTCATCATAAAGTCCATCAATAGATGTCTTGTGGAACATGATAGACCCCAGATATCCGCTGATTCTGTTGAAGGATGGCAGCATACGAATCGCCGCCACTGCGAACACAGACATGACAGGAATAAAGGTGTTAACATCAGCTCCCATCACAATCCTTATAGCCATAAAAAACAGAATTCCGCAGATACAGATTGATTCCATAAGGGGCCTAGGAATATAGTTAAGTGTCTGCTCCATTCGCTTAGCATAGGTAAACCTGCCATAGGACTTATCAAATTTATCCACAAAAAAAGCTTCGCTGCTAGAAGCCTTAACTTCTTTAATACCGCCAAAAGCCTCCAAGAAGAACTTGCTCTTCTCGGCCTCAGCGAATCTTGAATCATTGCCGTACTTCTTGAGTCTTTTCCTTACAAGTTTTACGAAGAACAGCATAAAACCGGCCATGATGATAACCAGCACGATAGTAGTTGAGAAATCCGTTATCAAAAGGAATACCGCCAGCATCGTACATACCATGAGCTCGGTAAAAAGCATCAGCAGGTTGTTCAGCACATAGATCATGCTGTTTACATCTCTGTTAACGTTTCTCTCAAGATCAGCTACATTGTGATACGAATGGTATAAAAAGCTCTGATCCATATATCTTTTCATCATATTGACAGACATACGCCTCTGATTATTGTTGGTGAAACGATTCTGAACAATATTAAGCAGGATCAGATAAATATTCTTTACGATATAAACAACTATCAGCCCTAGCGCCAGGACAAGAATAAACATCTTGTGATCGTGAATGTTCAATATATCTCCGGCAGCTCTGAAATACTTGTTAGTCTCAGTGATTGTGGGATCCGTAACCGCAGAAACAAGCGGAAGCACCGCGGAGACGCCAACTGTCTCCATAAGTGCTCCTCCCAGAATAAGGATCAGAAGCAAAATAACCTTGGTTCTCTGACTCCTATCCAATATCGAAAACATCTTTTTTATCATGCTAATCATTTATTGTTTCCCCATACTGTCATCATATTTCCATGTTCCGGACATCCTGCGAAACTCGTCCAGCACACTGATAATCCTGTCCGCATATGAATACGAAGCTACCTCTTTTCGCATAAGCTCCTGTTTTTCAAGTAAAGCCTTAACAGCCTCGTCACTGCAAAGAAGTTTCTCCATGCAGGCTGCAAGGGACTTTTCATCATAACCATCAAAGAAAAGAGCGCTCTCTCCCATCTGTTCCTTGTGTCCCGGAATATCAGTGATGATTAGCGGGCATCCAAGATAAACCGCTTCAATTGGCGGAATATTGTTAGGTCCCATAAGGGATGCAAAAACCATGCCGCGAGCGTGGGTATACAGATACTTCATTTCCTCATAGGATACAAAGCCTGCAAAGTTAATCAGGTCTGAAACTCCAAGCTTCTCCGCCAGGCCCTTAATATATGCCTTATTGCCCTTGTCGGATCCGGTGAAGATCACATGGGCATCAATATTCTTTTCCCTTCGAAGAAAAGCCAGTGCCTTCACAATGCAGGCATGATTCTTGTGAGGCCAGAACTGAGCCGGATAGAAAAAATAATCCTTTGGCAGCTCAAAGCCTGGTTTACTCTCGTTTTCATAGCAAAAAAATGATACCGGAAAAGGAACAATCCTTATCTTGCTACCCATTACTGAGTAGTTCTGAAGGATCTCTTGTTTCCCAGTCTCATTACCTGTCAAAATAAATGTGGCCTTGGCCAGCATGCGTGCGCACTGTGTCTCGTGCCCGTTCCATCTGTACATAGGCTTTGTAGTCTCAGGAAATGCAGGCATCACTCTGTGCCCGATATCCCATATTGTGTAAATAAATGGCGTAGTCAGATCCACATCTGCAGGATAAGTGAACCAATAGATATCAATGTTCTCTTTTTCTGCCAGATAGTCCAGATATGACTCTCTATAAATTCTGGGAGAATGGTAAAATAAGCGCAGTCCTGCGTTTCTAATACTATTCCCGGCATTTTTCACAAACATCTTGGGGATTGACTTGTATCTGAGTCTGTCCACATTGATATAGGTAAGTCCATCCCTGTCTGTCTTGTATGGGAACTTTCGTCCGCCGTTATAGCAGATCACAATCTCATATTGCTCTCTGATCTTGCCAAGTTCCCCTTCTATTGTCTTAAGGATACTTGATGCCCCACCCTTCTCAGGGGTAACATCGTCAAAATATACTCCTACTTTCATTTTGCAAAACCTTTGATAATATCACAAATTCTCTGAATATCACTCTCTTCAAGATTGGATGCACTTGGAAGATAGAAGCCGTTTTCAGAAAGCCAGTTTGTCACAGGATACTCGCCTGAACAGTCGCATCCATACTTAATAAGCGCAGGCTGAATATGCATGCTCTTAAAAAGAAGTCTTGTATCGATTCCATTTTCTTTCAAATGAGCAATAAGCTCATCTCTGGTTCTGCCATATTTATCCGGATCAACAATGATGGTGTTCATCCAGCCAACATTCTCTGAATCCTTCTCATCAACCTGGAAAAGAATACCTTCTGTGTCCTTAAGGAACTCTTTATACAAGGCATGATTGTGCATTCTCATCTTCTTGTATTCATCTGCTTTCTCTGTCTGAGCAAGGCCAATAGCCGCATGAATGTTACTCATGCGGTAGTTAAATCCAATGTCCTGATGCATGTAATCACGAGGACCATTAGGATTAAAGCATACGTTCTTATAGTAACGGCAGTTAAGAGCATAATCATCGTTATTGGTCACGCACATTCCGCCTTCACCGGTAGTGACATTTTTATTGGCAAAAAAGCTAAAGCAGGCCACATCTGAAAAGCTTCCCACCTTGCGTCCCTTGTAGGTTGCTCCATGAGCCTCTGCCGCATCTTCTACGATAAAGAGATTGTGCTTTTTAGCAATATCAGTGATTGCATCCATGTCGCAAGGATTACCAAAAATATGAACCGGAATAATAGCCTTGGTTCTTGGAGTTATCTTTTCCTCAATCTTGGTAGCATCAATATTCCAGGTATCCTTATCGGCATCCACAAATACCGGCATTGCGCCTGTGTAGCACACTGCGAAAGCTGTCGCAATCATGGTAAAAGAAGGAATGATAACCTCATCCCCTTTTCCAATCCCCAAAGCCGCCAAGGCAAGATGAATAGCAACTGTACCATTGCATGCTGCTATGCCATGTTTAACATCGCAGTATCTGGCAAACTCCTCTTCAAATCTTGTAACATAGGAGCCACTACTGGAAATCCATCCGGTAGACACTGCATCCATCACATATTTTGTCTCGTTACCATTAAGAAATGGCTCGCAAACCATTATTCTCTTATTATCCATATCCTAATTCCTCTTTAAATGCATCGCCAAAATCCAAACTGCAATTTCCTTAAGGTACCTGAATTTAATCCTCTACTATCTTAAGGTCCGCATCATCCACAGCCTTAAAGCGTGTTTTGTCAGCTTCTCCTGCGTATGGTCCCTGCTTGATCTCATACATCTGAGTCTCCTCAAGACATACAAAACCATGGCCGCCGGAGGCAAGCAGGATCACATCTCCTGATACCAGCTCCACTGACTTGATGTACTCCTGATCATCAGTATAGAAGTCGCAGCGAAGCCTTCCTTTCTTGATTACCAAAACTTCCTTGGTGTAAAGAACTTCTCGCCTTACCTCGTTGTGAACATGAGGCGCTATAACATGTCCCTCAGGATGATGCATATACGCCAACTGCTGTGAATAATCATCCGGCGTGCAGAAGGTTATTCCCGGCTCATCAAAATCATGTTTTATAACTATTGCCAATGTCTTACCATTGTCATCGCAAATATTCCACATACTTATACTCCATTACTCATTCCGTCTTCTGATAGTCTCATAAATTGACTTAAGACTCTTGTAGTTCTCATCAGCTGTATATTTGGTCAAATACTCTTCCGGAAGCCTTATTGGTGATTCCATAAACTTGGAAACCGCCTTGGCAAGAGCAACTACAGAATTACTTTTAAACTTAAGTCCTGTGACTCCATCCTCTACAAGATTGCCCACATTACCTATATCAGAAGCGATAATAGGTGTGCCCATGGTGTATGCTTCAGCCACAGCCATAGGGAAGCCCTCATACCACTGAGTAGGATAGATCATAGCAAGAGACTCTCCGACAAGCTTCTTAACCTCGCTGTTAGGAATCTGGCCTGTCATCTCAACACTTGTCAGCTCATTGTTCTCGATGTATTCCTTACACCAGCTCTCACTTTCTCCGCTTCCGCATATTACAAGCTTCGGTGCATCAGCTCCCAGCTTCATCCACGCCTGAAGTAGTATCTCCATGCCCTTGATCTTCTCAAGTCTTCCTGCATAGACAAACTGCTTCTTTCGCTGTTCGTATGGCACCATCTCCACATCAAGCTTGGTGAAATTAGGTTTAACAAAGACATTCTCAGGTCTGATCTGCTTGAGAGTCAGGAGCTTTTCCTTGTTAAATTCAGTGAGACAGATATAATTAACTGCTCTATAGGTCAAAAGAATCCGCTGAATCTTCATGGACAAAACAGATACGAAGGTCTGCAGTTTGCTGTCTCTATAGCAGTTATATAAAAGAGACGCCTTAAGTCCGTGTTCCAGACATCTCTCGCAGACGTGTCCTTTTACATAGCACACTCCGTTAGGACAAACCAGCCTGAAATTATGAATGGTCTGAACTACCGGAACTCCTCTGTTAATCCCGGCAATATATGCTGCAGGACTAACCAGAGCAATTGTGTTATGAATATGGATAACGTCAATTTTCTCTTTATCAATTATCTTACAAATATCTCTATAAGTTCTAAAGTTAAAGATAGATACAAATGCAAGGCCTATCTTCTGAATAAGACCATGATCCCCTGCGTCAGCGTTATTCCTGCTGTAAACTGTAACCTTATGTCCATGCTCCTCCAAAAGAGCCTTCTCATTGGCTACAACAATGTCCTCTCCGCCCGGAATCCTGTAATAGTTATGAACGATAAGAACATTCTCTTTGTACTCAGGTCTAATCTCATGCCTGCGAAGCAGGATACTCACTTTGCTCCTGGTAATCCAAAGGCTTAAAAACGCCAAAACAACAACGCTTCCCGCCCACAATCCATAACTGAAAGTATAGCGGATACGCTCCATTTTAGCAAGGCTTGTACTTCTCATGCGATAAATAGGTGTCGTTTCATCGATATAACCTCTGATGATAGCGCCCTCTTTTTTGAGACTCTTAACCTCTGCCCTGCTCAGATAAAATGGATCACCCTCAGCCCAGGTATCGTACTCCTCCTGAGGAAGATATATCTCCTTAGGTGCAGGCACGATCGCAGTATATAAAAGCGATGTAAGAACACCTGTCAATATCATCAAAACAGCTGCCGCAAACCAGATATTTATAGGAATGATCGGGTTCTTTTCCCTGGTCTTATTACCAAAAGGAATGCGAATTGTCTCGCCCTTAATAAGCGCAAATTCCTTCTGGTGCATTCTCTCCGTCAGTCTGTACAGGTAACTTCCGATGAAAAGATATGTCAGGTTCTTGTAGGACTGATTAAAAAGAAGCAGCTCCAATACGCCATATATTGAAAAGCCCAAAAGAATGGCCAATTCGGCCTTTCTGTTCTCTTTTACGGCATCCCTGATAGTCAAAAACAAAAGTACAAGCGAAAGAATAAAAGGAATGATTCCTAGTCTGAAAAGCAGGTAAATATATGAAGAATCAATTACATATCTTTCTTCCGGAACCGGAATACTCTCTATTCCAAACAATCTTAAAGGCTCATAGGTGAGGTAATACTTAGTATA
The DNA here is from genome assembly GCF_947169445.1 of uncultured Butyrivibrio sp. GTDB lineage: Bacteria > Bacillota > Clostridia > Lachnospirales > Lachnospiraceae > Butyrivibrio. The sequence goes on from NZ_CAMVPU010000031.1 coordinate 15,019, forward strand.
GACCACTCTGCCCGCAAGAACAGTATTGAGTTTTTCATAAACTGCCCCATCTGCGATAAGCGGAACAAAAACAATGAACAAAACTCCCAGCGGCATAATAAGCTGTAGAAGCACATTTTCCAGCTTGCTTCTTTCTTTTCTCCACACCAGATACAAATTCAGGAGAACATAGATGCAAACGCCAAGAAATCCGTTTCTGCTGACAGAATACATGAAAACATAGCCATTTCCAAGAAGCAGTGCAACAGAGATGGCCGTGATGTATTTGGGAGAAAGCTTTCTCGCCAGATAAAGCACAAATACTGCAAGAACAAAATAGGAAGCATGAAGAGTATTAGGATGCGGATAGCCCAGTGAGTGCCTCAGGATCATATCCCAGCCTCTTCTGTTGAGGATAAAGCTATACTCAGGAGTTACTCCGACAACGGATAAAACATACATCGTTACAAAGGATGTAATCCACACAGCTGCGCCGGTCTTAAACACTTTTCCCAGAGACACGCCTTTTATTCCAAGCATCATTGTGAAATAAATAAGAAGTGATTTCTCCCCTGCCTGAAGATATGACAAAAGCGCCACTCCAAAAAGAACTGCCATTAGTAATATCTCTGTCAAATTGTGCCTGGTAGTAACAACCTTGCATATGAAGAAAAATGCCCCTAAGAGAAGCGCCACATTATAAGCAAACTGCCCCTCGTAAAGTCCTATCGCCTTTGCACCAAGCATCACGGCAAAATAGCAAATATACATCAGTTCTGCCAGATTTATATAATTATTTACTTTTTCATTCTTTATCTTTTCAGGTTCAGTAACACTACTCATTTAATCCTGCTCCAAATCCGGCATTCAGTCACTTTTTTCTCTTTGATAAGCTCATAACCAATACATTCACAACGCATAATGCCGCCAACGCTGCTATCGAAAGCTGCCTGTGTGCCATAAAGTAATGCACATATGCATAACCATTGCCCAGTCCAATCAGAATCGCAAATGGAATCATTGCAACCAGACCATAGCCTATTATCCTATCAAGAAGCTCCATCTTAGAACCAGCCGCAATGACATCACGCTGATCATCTTTTTTCTTCATATAAACAAAAGCCATAACAACAGTCAGAACCACAGCTGCTGCAAACAACAGAATAAATGCAGGAGTTTTGTATACCCATAGATTCTTCATCAGTCTGTCTATAAAAGAAGCTCCTGAATTCCCCGGATTAGCAGTATCCTCGTACATTGTCATCTGGTTAATTGCATTCTCAATAAGATTATGCTCTGTAAACAAAGTGCATATGATCCACTTTATCACCCAGGTAAGAGCATATCCTCCAACCCAGTATAAAGAACTTGAAATAACCGTCTTAGTAACATTCTTTTCACCAAGAAACCAAAGCAGCACAACAAGTGGAACTCCCAGTGTAATTCCAGGTGAAGACAAGAAACAAAAGAACGACGTAACAGCACCAACTACAGCAAAAAATATCTTCCAACCGCCTTCAAGCTTATCGATTTCTTTACCATAGATGAGAATCACAATTATGCTGATAAGCATAGGATAATACTCAGCAGAAAAAACTACAGACATTGCCATAGTAATCGGATTAATGAACAATATTGCTGTAATAAACGGCACCAGATGCTTATGCAGGCCATTATGTACCATCAAAGCAATAATCCACGCCAGTAGTGCAAACTGAATAAACATGTTTATCATCCTGATATCCGGAATGTTAAAGAAAAGCAACAACAACTTCATAAAAATGACTACACCATTCCAGTACCTTGGATAAATACTCTGCTCGAAATACTCATCCGGATATCGCGCATACTGTAAAACCGACGCATCACGATCCAGTCCATATGTATCAATAAAATACATCATCATAGCCTTCTCAAAGGCAGTTCCAGGCGCATCCTCATTAATTGCAATACCATAAAGTGTGAACTCAGACCACCCATCAAGCATTGATGATGTGTATCCCTGATCCCACTGTAAATATGGATGCTCAGCCTCTATAAGTGGATAACTATCTGCCAAATGCTTCCTCATAGGTGAAGTAGGCAGACAAAAAGCTCCTATAAGAAGACACATATTAATTATTGTGAGAATACTCACAACCAATATTGATTTACCAAATGTAATAAAATTCTTTTTCATAAAATCTTTTCAAAAACCTCTTAACGCACACAATGATATACTCTCGAAACGTGATTTACCCCAAGTTTATCTACCTCATATCCGTTCTGCTTAAGCTCCTCAATAATCCAGGTAAGATCTTTATTCAGGTTGCTCCACAGAATAAAATCATCAGGATAATCTACATCTTCGTAATGATACCAGTCGTAATCTACGCAGTATATTCTCGCCTCGTCTGACATCTGCCACACACAGTCATACAACTCGTGGTCATCTATAGTTCCGGCGCCATCCTTCAAATCTCTGCTTATCATAACTACCGGCATGTCTGCGTAATCATAGAGAACTTCCTTAAGTTCTCTGTCATCTTCATATATATACTCGATATTTCTGGTTATAAACGGAGTAACTGCATTTACTATAACAAATACTGTAATGATAGCATATACACTCTTTTGAACCTGCGCACTTATGTAATCATTTATCGCCTTATCAGCTACATACCACAGTATTATGGGCACCATAATTATAACCGGGAAACAATACCTCCAGTTTTTCAGACCACCCATGGCAGAAAAAAGAGCATACAACAACACCGTACAGGCAAGCATACAGATAAAACCTGATTCATTTCCGGTCAAAACCGCTTTCAGATTAAAATGTAGTCCAAGCCTCTTATAAGCCACATATACCATCAAAATAGCAAAAACAAGATAACAAAGGCCCGTTCCGTGTCCCATGCCCTGCATAATCACAAGTATGATCGCCCATACCATAAACAAGACAACATTTAAACTTTTAATCTCAAAAACAAAAGACTTGATGCCGATAGATTCTTTTGTTTCCCTCTCATATCTTACTAAAAGGCCTACAGTTATCACAACAAGCATCACCATCACTAGTGATACACTTGTAAAATAATGTGAGAAAACATAGTTGAATATCAACCTCACATTGCGCCATATCTCGCCAATACTGATATTACGAATATTCTCAGCGATACCCTTTGACACCTCCGTATCCTTATTACTTGCTGGATTAAGCAGTGTACTCAGATATTCCGTAGTCGTTCCCATATATACCATGCCAATTGCAAAGAAAGAAATAATCACTAGGACTTTCTTCCATCTCTTCCTTATTATCAGAGCGATCATAAAAAAAAGCAGCAGTGCACCAAAATATGGAATAGTCAGCTCCGTATCTCTATATGAAAAGTAAGCAATTATAAATGCACCAATCAGCGCAATAATAAAAATGCCAAGCCTTTCATCCTTCCATGCCATATATATCAGATTAAAGATAATCATTGCCATCATTATTGCAATTGAATAAAACCTGACATAATTAACAGCACTTAGCATAAGGACAGAAAAGCCAAACATGGTGATAGACAAAACTCTTGAATTATCACTGATACCAAGTCTTTTCAGAAGTAGTAACAGAAAAAGCTCACCTACTACAAAAAACAGGATGTTTATAGCAAGCGCCGGTCTGACCGTAATAAAGTCATAGCCAAACACAGACTCTGACATATTTAACAATCCATTGAAATTTCTTCCCTTTACCATCTTCATAAAGATTTCCGAAAATGGCAGCTTAAATATCGTATCCTCCTGTGTTACTACCAATCGCCTTCTATACACAGAATTACTTACCCACTTATGGAACGCAAACTCCGGATCCTTGTAGATATACTGCCCATACTCCGGAGGATTGGCATAGGTATAGGCCGATTCCATGGAATACAGTTCATCGATATTGTAATTCTCTTTTTGCTTACTCCAATACAACACAGTAACAATCTGTAACAAGAATATCACTGCATATAAAATATATTTCTTTACTTCTATCTTTCCCCCGATATTCACCATAGTATAATTAGTTTCCTACAATCATCTATTTTATTTTGGTTCAAAATACCTCAATGGTATATCACCACATCGCCATCTTCATAGATAACTTCACCCTGATATCCCCAGTTTTCAACTCGCTCAGCATACTCAGCCTGAGTCAGCAGGATAAACTCCGGTGTCCTTCCCTCAAAAGATCTCTGGGTATTCCACCTGAACATTGAATAATCCTCATCATTGTTCACCGACATGATCTGTAACTTTCCACCTGACTTCATCACAGAAATATCAGCATTCCAATAAGTAGCATATCCAAATGTGTACCCATTGTCCACCAGAAAATCAATGTAAAACTGCCTCCAGGAAACCGGATCAGTGCCATACTCCTTAACAGCCCCCAGCTGGAAGCAGGCAATCATCAAAAACGACAGTCCAATCACAACGCCCCTATACAAATCCCTTACAGTCTTTATTTCCTCCAAATGGAAAGTCGCTGCAAATATAGGAAGCTGCAGGAACGTCGAAATCGCAAAATACCTATATCTGCTGACATATTCAGCATTCCCCAAGGTAATGACCATAAAGGCTATATTCACAGCCATGCACACAAAGGAAAAGAGAACTGTAAAATGCATCTTCCTGCCTGTCCCCTTGTCAATCAGCAGCATAACATTATTAGCAAAGACTATAATCCACAAAAGCGCCAAAACACCTGCCTGTGCAGCATAAAAGATATTGCTTGTCAGATTAAAATTGATAGACAGACCATCAATAATTGTCTGCGGAATGCACAGAAGATTTTCTTTCACTACACGGGAATCATATAAAGATAGTCCAAATCCCACAACATCGCCATTTCCATACTTAGGCGAGATGAAAATCATATATATCCCAAAACCGCATAACGCCCCAAGGAAACTTATAAGTCCAATCTTGGCAAAATTATTCCACAGTCCCTTAATTTCCTTATTGAACACATCAAGGAAATACGCAACAAAAAGCGGAATAAACACAATCATGAACATCCTTAGTCCACAAAGCCCTGAAATAAGTGACACAACTGCTACAATCGCATAATCTGCTGCCTTAGGCCTTTTGTCATCACCATAATGGTTAAGCACCAGCCCCAACACCACAAATCCTAAAAGGTAATAGAACAGATATCCATGAAACCACACAGAAAAAGACATTTGGAAAGTTACTATAGGATTCATGGAGAGCACTACAGCAAAAAGAGCTCTTTCTCTATCTTCACAGATTTTTTTTACAAACCAGTAAACGCATACGCTCATCAGCAGAAATGCCACAACTGATGTCCCAATCCAGGCTCTTCTGTAATCCCCGAATATCCTAAACATCGGAGTCATGATAAGCTGATGGTGAATAACATACACTTCCGTTGTCGGATACCAATCCTCAGACAGAATCCATTTCCCGGTATCCGCCAGGTGCTTTGCCAATACTGCATCTCCAGCATAGTCCGAATTAAGGCCATTTACCAGATAGTACTTGGCTGTATACCAAATATTGGCTACAAACTCCCACAGCCAGATAATCAAGAAAATGATGTCAATTATCTTTTTATTCTTCCAAATACTCTTAGTATTCTCATTCCCCATTTATCAGTTTCCTTTAATCCTAATCCACCCCTCAGGACAGATATCCGGCATCTCTTCTGTATTCTTCCACTTCGAAGGTGCCACCACAATTTTGCCATCATTCCTGTTAAGATAAGCTCCCCACCAGCTAAAGGTGCTGTTGGCTATAATATTGTGCCTGCAGAGTGACATCAGATGCATGTCAGCCCAAGCCTCTGAAACCTCATTACAGTCCACAAAAACTACATTTTCCTGATCAAAGAATTCTCTTGCTCCGTCTAGATCATTGGAAAAGACGTAAAAGACAGGATTCTGCACCTTATCTTTAATATACTTAAACGCTGCTCTGTAGTACTCCGGAGTGCAGATATTCCCGTATATTCTCTGATTTGTCTCAGAATTATAATCCCCAAGTCGAAGGTGCACTGCAACCGATGATGAATCATTTTTTATCTGCTCAGCCATCCTTGCACATACATCATTTGGCTTCAATACCGGAGTGTATAGCTTTATTATATCTTCCTTAACATCAGAAAAATACTTATCTGTCTGCCAATAACCATCCAGATAAGCATCCTCATATTCCAAAAAGGACCTGTCAAATTTCCCATGCTCTTCTTCTACGATATGCTTCTTACTTCTAATGTCAAAATGCTTGTACAACTGACGTTTCACAATATTATCATATCCAAGATAATGCATCAATTCTTGCTTTGAAATGTACTTCCTCTCAATTCCAAAGACATCGAAAATCTCATTATACTTACTTTCCTTGACATATTCGTCAGAATAATCCCTATAAAGAACAGCCTCTTTCCCCAGGTGCTGAAGTTCACGCAGCATCGCATACTGCAGCATCTGATTTCCAAGTCCGCCAACTAATTGAACGATAAGCAATAAATATCCTCCTCAGAAAAAGCATCATACTTTTTCTAATTATACTTGCTGACTTAATATAATAGTCACCTAATCCTAAGCAAATCCAGTGATGTTTTTAATCCCTCTTTACTATTTTCTAATCTCAGTCTCAAAAGAGATTTCATATAATCATTAACCTCTCTCTTATCCTCTTCCCCATGCGTTCCATAATCACTGTCATCAGTAACTATATATTTCCCCGATTTTAACGCTGTTCCAACAAATACGTGGTCTTCCGGTTCATGAAAGCCAAGGCTAATCAACATGTCTCTGTCATGTTTGGGAATATCCGCAGAAACATAATTAAATCTGTTTTCTCTAAACAGTTGCTGTATAAATAACTGAAACAGCGGTTCATTACCAACATTATCTCGATACTCTTTTAGGATATCCCCTTCATTATCTATATCAATGAATAGGTCAGCAATCTGCATTACATTTGTCAGTAGTAGCAGCGCATCACTTCTATATTCTTTATTTCCATTTTCACTTAATGCATTGACCCAAACATTTGTATCTATGACAATCTGCTTAATTTCATCCAAAATTCTTTCCCCCTTTAGCAAGCAAAATTGCCATTACATCCTCATAATCTGAAGAAAAGAACTGTTTAAATTCCTCAGATTGTCTTTGGATTTCCCCGGTATCATCAATCTCCAGTTTCTCACAAACCGATTCACCTTCGACGTCATGAATAAAAATAACATTCACTTCTTTATTTGACAGTTTTTTTTCCGCTATTCTGCGTCTTACACGGTTCAGCAAATACTCACTACTCGTCTCAACCATCAGCATATTGTTAGAAGCCGATCCTATTATGTAATCAGCTATTTTGGTTTGCATATTAGTTTGCAAAAAAGCTTCGGGAGAATCCACTAGCAAACATTTATCCTGAGCAGTAGCCAGCGCCACAACAACAGGCAAACTCTGTCCTATACCAAATCCATTGTCAACCAGATTAGACTCTATACCACTCTTTGAATCAATCAATACGAATTTCCCCTGATTTTGCGCTATATATCGCCACTCCAACTTGAATCCAAATTCACTAATCCAATTGGATAAAAACTTATTTTTTAATTCGTTGTTTTCAATTAGCGAATAGAGCTTCGCATAGCTATTTTCTCCAGCTCTTCCTAAATCTGTTATTTCAGTATTGTGAAAAACAAATTCTCTTTCCGGGCTTCTCCTAATAGGATTGATATCCATAAAAGCATCCGCAAAACGTCTCAATTCTGTCATAATTTCAAATATTATTTGTTTATATTCATCATCTGGCAGAACAGTTCTTTTACTAACAAAGAATACGTTATCCGGCTCATAATACTCTGATAAATCTATTTCTTTTTCTTTATCAAAAAGAATCAATTTCTCAATTTCTTTTCCATTTGAAATCTCGAAATGAAGCCCATAAACAAAATCATGCTCATTATCGATAAACTTGAATAATATATTCATCCCTTCATTCAAATGTTTTTTATTTATAAAATCCTCTATTCTCGCCTTCGTTCCATCTAACTCCGCTATACTATATACCTTCTGCTGCCTCTGCTCTATTTCATACGCATTTCTTAGCAGTAACAAAGATTGATGAATAGCGGATTTTCCTGCAGAATTGTTTCCATAAAAAAGTAATAGCTTATTAAATTCAATCCATCCGGAATCGACAAATGACTTAAAATTTTCAATTCTATATGCTACTAGCTTCATTTACGTTCACCCTTTTTTAGTATATTTTCTCTTTAACATTTATAGCTACCACAAAATGCCCCATTGATTATTTCCCACCACTTTATATACCATTCAGCTCATCTATTTTTCTTGATTGTATGGCATTATTCTGACTGCATAATAACTTCCTTTATATGTTCTATATTTTATCCAATCAGTATTTCCAACGTTTGTTATACGCTCCAATTTCGGTTTCAAACCAAATCGTTTTGTTATCTTATTCCCAATACCATCTTATTATGAAAAATCAATTCATTTTATCCCAATTATAAAAAACTTCACTCAGTAAAAAATATAGTGTTCCAATGTATCTTAATTCCTAACAACTTTTTTCGATTACCTTATTCCAATTCCGGAAACTTTTCAAACACATAATCCTCGAAGCTAAGATATCCCTGAACTCTATTGTAATTATCTATAATAGCTTCTTTCCTGTCCTCGTAATCCTCTTTGCAGCACCTGTCTATAATCTTATCCAGATTCGAAAGATCATTAAGTTCCGCCCTGTCTAACTGAATGATTCCATCACCATTAAAATACTTATCAATCTTGGTTGCCCCAAGATAAATCGGAACCGTCATAGAAGCAAAACAGTCCAGGATTTTCTCTGTGAAATAATATGGTGTAACACTATTTTCCAGAACAATACTATATCTATACTGCTCAAGAGCATCCGCCTTCTTAGGAATATAATTACCAACAGCTGCACCGTACGTATCTACGCGGGAATCATCCTTATATCTTCTGGCAATATCCCCGCGGACCTTGTGAAGCTCACACATTTCCTTGGCTGAGGCGATAACCGAGATATTCTTCGTCTTCTTCTCGTAGTTTCTAATCGACATAGTTCCGCCATAGCTCTCGGTTCCATACCACACACTGCAAGCCGGGACAAAGATGGCATTCTCATACTTACTAAGGATCCTGTCGGAATGTGTGAATATCTTGGTATACTCCCCCATCACTTCAGGTCTTTTCAGCGCCATATCGTAATATTCCGGAAGTATCTCCTCCGATTCACGCAGAACAGCTATCTTGTTATCACATTTATATGTCTTGTCAAAAATATGTTCATGCACATAAAAATGAGTCTTAAGTCCGACATTATATCTGTCCCACAGAATCCTACTCGGATACCTTCCGGCACTAAGCGTATAGGGAGTATGCCTGCAACCACTGTCTCTTAGGAAAAAGACCTTCATCTTCTCACCCTTACTGTTATAAAGCTCAGGTGGTGTGCCAATCTCACTTCCTATAAACTCACTATCATCCAGCTTGTCTTTAACCCATATATATGGAGCTATGTTTAAAAGTGTTCTTTTAAGTTTTCCCAAAATTTCATTCCCTGTCTAGTTGGCTGTTGTCACTTTTTATCTTCGTTTATTTCAACAATATCAAATTTATTCTTCTCGATTGCCTTGCCGCCGCTAATCTCGTATACCCTATCGCACTTTCTGATAGTTGTAAGTCTATGCGCCACAATTACCATTGTTATATTTCCGATCAAGTTCTCAATTGATTCCATTACAGCACTTTCAGTCTCATTATCAAGTGCTGATGTGGCTTCATCCATAACCAGTAACTGTGGGTTTGAAACCAAAGCTCTCGCAATAGCAACTCTCTGTCTCTGTCCGCCAGAGAACTTAACTCCTCGCTCTCCAACCACAGTATCTAACTTATCAGGCAAATTCTCAACAAACTCTTTAAGCTGAGCTCTTTCCAGTGCTGCCCATATTTCTTCATCTGAGAAATTCCCAACACCAAAAGCCACATTTGCTCTGATAGTATCGTCAATCAAATACACGGTCTGTGGAACATATCCCACAAATTTAGCCCATTCAAACGGAATCGAGAAAATATCTTTATCCTCTATCGAAACTAAACCTTCCTGCGGTTTCAGTAACCCCAGTAAAATATCTGCCACTGTAGTCTTGCCCGCTCCTGAGGCTCCAACAAGGCCTATAGCCTCGCCCTTCCTGATACTCATACACAAATCCTTTAGTACAGGATCTGCAGAATTACTATATTTCCATAGAATGTTGTCGAATTTGATTTCAAAATCGCTATCTCGATATGCCTTTACCAGAGAATCTGCGGTCATTGCCTTTTCCCTGTCACTATCATTATATCCTACATAGCCAGGCTCATCCTGATATTTTCTGGCTTCTTTGAAATTAAGATACACCTCTCTTTGAAGTGGTCTGTTAAATACGATGTCATTAATTCTGTTAGTTATCTTACCGACAGAAGGCAGCATCTTAAATGCAGCCATCGCAAATGCCGCAAGCTTTGGAACAAAATAAACCATGTTCTCATCACCGGATATCATTCTAAAGCAAACAATTCCGATAATTCCACTCACGCATACGCCTTCAGTGATTCTGTCCGGACACCCATTGAGTGCATGATATACCAGGGCTGTCTTTCTGAAGTTCTCAACAGACTCTTCAAACGAGCTGATAAACCAGTGTTCACGCTTGGTAACCTTTATATCCTTAATGCCATCTACAGCCTGTGTAAGAGTTTTATTTTTGTCAGCAGAAAAACCTTTTGCAAGATTACCGGCTTTTTTGATGGCAGGTTTAAACCCAACCACTATCGCAAGCATAACAACTGCCATTACCACAATGCTTCCAACTGCTGTTCTCCAGTCTGTATAAATCAAATACACTCCAAGCAAAAAACATGTCAGTAATTCTGTAGCAATTCCCAAAAGATCCTGCACTATATAGTAAAAAGACAAAATAGCATCATTACATCCGGTCTTGATCACTGCACTATTTGTGTTTAAAAAGAATGTATATGGTCTACTCATATATGAGCGTAACATCTCTACAGAAATCTCTTTTTGTAATGAAGTTGAAAATTCAGCCTGAACATACTTACCATAAATAATATATGCATTTTTGATAATGAACAGCGCAATAATACTTATTCCCAAAAGAAGAAGCACATCATTTGCTTCTGATATCCCCAAAACCTTACAAGAATACGCTACATATTTATTATTCATTACTACATCCGGAGATACAATCGCCTGGACGAAGGGCAAAATAATAGTCACACTAAGTAGTTCCAGAAAAGAACTTATGATTATTACAAACAAAGCATATCCCATACGCCTCTTCTGCTTTGAGGTAAGGATATACATTGTTTCGTCAAGTATATCTTTGAAAAGTCTATAATTCTTGGTTAACGATGAAAAAACCTTCACAATTACTCTCCCTGCTTCCTATAAATATTATCCACCTAACAACAAGGCACTACTGGATTTCCATACTTTGTTTCACTCAGCACTTTTCTTTTCAAAGTAAATCCCATGAATAAAGTTCAAGGCTTTCTCGACTATCAGTTCAATTACAAAAGATCCTGCAAAAATACCGCCAAAATAGATTATTACCTTAAACCAGATATTCATCTCAGAATTAATCGCATTTACTATAGCCGAACAATAATTTATCATCAGCATATGATACAAAAAGACGTACAAAGTATGCCTTCCAATCCTGGCGAACATTCCATAAACAGTTTTCAAAGCGCTTATTTCGCCTATTACTTTTTCCACCATAAATATGAAAAGCATTATGGTTACGGCACATAGGCCACTACTTACGCTAGGCGGATTAATTCCATCTCCAAATGGGAAGTATGCATCCACTACTCCACGATAAAAGGCTTCAACATACAGGCATACACACATTATAACAATAGAGAAAACAAGTAGTACTATTGAACCAGCTTTTCCAACCTGAATTCGGTTACAATACTTTCCAAACATCATACCTATATACAGCAAAATAAGATATGTACCTCCAAGTAGCTTGCCTCCGCCACCATAAATATCCAAAATATTAGTATTATAAGTTGTCCAGGTCCCGACTATAGCAGTAATTGCCAGCCCCAGCAGTTCAATAAGTATTCCATATTTTTTCTTGTCCGAAATGACAAAAACATAATAAAGTATTGGTGCTGCAATAAAAAGTTGTATATACAATAAAACATAATAAAATGGTCCTACTTCATTAAAATGTACCACTTTATCCAGATAATCCAGGAAATCAAAATGTTGCTCTAATAAAATCTTATATAAAAAGGTGGCAACAAGATATGGCCTTAGAATCTTCCAGCAGCCACTTTTAATCTTATCAATGCGATTCCCCTGATATCTACTAAAGGACCAGTAACTAGTCACCCCCATTACTACAATAAATAAACTAACGCTATAATATGAGCTATAAGCAATAGTAGTATTATGATACACACTTCCAACTGTATGATTAACGATAACGGCCAGCATCGCCCATAACTTAGCAACATCCGCCCATTCAACTCTCTTATTTTTCATCAACTATCCCTTCCTGTTTTTCTGCTTTTACTTACCATTAAACGTAAGAGGCACTATTCCGTCAATTCCTTTTAATCCCGCCATTATTCCGCCTTCAACAGAAATAGCTGTAAAAGCTATTACCAACCCTATTGCTATCTTAATCAAAAGAGAAAATATATCTTGTCTACTCTTTTTCCCATTTTTCTGATAATCCGAAACTCTGCCATAAATAAGCAAATACAGAACAATAAGAAATCTCTCTTCCAAGGCTCCAAACAATATGGCAATACTCGGAAGCAAAAGTGATCCAACAATAAGAATGCTACTTAATGAAATTTCCTTTATTCCATTTTTGATATCATCATAAAGTAAAAAAATAAACAAAATAACTATGCAGAGCCCCAAAATCACGTAAAGACTTCTGTCTTTTGTAAGATCCTCAATAAATGTTTCAGGGAACATAACAAAGAGCGCATTCCATAAATGCTTCCATAAAATAGAAATGAAGTCCACGGGATATTTTAAAAATGCAAGGATATATGTCTTAAGTGAAATCTCATAGCCTTCACTTTCGAATGCTTTTTGAATTGCCATCCCTGTAGCATCTATAAATTTCATAGGAACATCATGAATTCCATCATTTCCCACATAAGTTCCATACTTAGTGATTCCAATCCCCCACCAAAGCTGTTGAGCAAATAACCCATTTACTCTAACTTTAGGTGATAATGAATTATACCTGGAGTAATTCAGATACACTTGTGGTAGTGCTGCGAAATAGAATCCCGCGAACATTAAAACAAATGCAGAACACAACCTCTTTACTTTTTCCACTAACGATACAACGTCTTCCTTCTTCAGAAGAATTACTTCTGATATGACAGCCGTTATCACCATTCCAAATACTTCGAGCATATATATAGTTCTGATATTATATGCCAAATACGAAACCATACCTGTCAAAAAGAAATATAAATACTTCTTTCGTCCTGTCGATCTAATTGCTAGTAGCAGCACTTCTGCAGCTGCAATAGCTAAAAGAGCTGCTAACATATCTGTCAGTGCATTAGTTATAAGTCCATAGAAAAAAACAAGAACAAAACCAAAAGGAATAAGGTTTCTAATAACAGAAAAATCAGACGTTTTCCTAATACCTGCGTCTTTTATAAACTTAAAATACACCAGGAAAAGCCCTGCATAAATAAAACTGCTGACAATCCACCAGGTGCAGTTAAGCCCAAATATCTGATCAATATGTCCACACACACCCAAAAGCACAGGGAACACATAGCCTCTATAATCTCCGCCTCCCCATACTGTTATCGGGCTTTCAATATCTAATAAATTGAAATGGCCTGAAGCAAAAAGACTATCTCCAATTGCAGCATATTCCCATGGATCACCCAAATAGTTTTCTCTTGTTTTTCCAAAAGAAAACTGAATAATAAGAAGTGTTGTAAACAGAATCACAAAAGTAATAGCTGTCTTAACCAATACGGTTTTTCTGTTATCTTGTAGCATAAATACTAACCGCCCCTATCTCCTCGACATCAGTCCATCCATTGTCCTCAGCCGCCTTTTTTAATCCTTCATTATCACTATTAATTACAATATACCTGGACTTAAGATTTCCTGCATTTTCATATATATAATCTTCAGTACAAAGATTAATCCCAGCCCCCTTTGGCAATGCGTATAAATACCTATAGTCACAGCTTATGGACCAGATTACAGTGTTTTCCCATCCATCCTTGGCATATTCAATATCAAAAGTTGTATTGTCTATATCCGATTCCAGTAAAACATCTGCTTGTGGCGGTCTGATAACAAAATCCGTTTCTCCAAAAAACGTCAAGAAAAACGTACTTGCAAGAAATATAATCGTAAACACCTGTGCAGCTCCACTGCGTTTTGCAAGAATAATAAACGATACTGCAGCAAGAGCCAATACTAATCCCATCAAGTGCCTAATGGCCGTTTCCACATCATATAACAGCCAAATAGCCATAACCATCAGTACAAAATTAATGACAGACAAAATAATTGTCTTGCTTCTTTTTACTAATCCTGCCAATAACGATATAACAATTACTGCCCCTGAAAGAATATAGTACACTGCGCCAAAAGAGCCAAATTTTACCATTTCATTAATAAAATCAGGCATTTTCTTAAATCCATTTATAATGATATCCACACCGGATGTCACAAAGGCCATCGGTGATTTCCATAACAGCTCAATTAGTTCCATATTGATCAGCGGCCTAAAATATGGAGAACAAAAGAAATGTACAATACCCAAATACAAAACAGCCGATAGCATAGCGCTAATAGCAGTAATTACTTTTTTCTTTCTCTTCCTGGCAATAATAACACCTGTCAAACAGAAAATAGCATAATAACCACGTGCCAAAGTCAAACATATCATTAGAATCATAAATCCATTAATATACCGTTCTTCTTGGCATTCTTCATACTTATATAAAAAAGCAAACATCCACAATGCACATATCATTATCACAATCTCAGGAGATATTGACATTGTATATCTTATCGTATTTGCGTTCAAAGCAAACAATCCGGCTATAGCCGCTGCAGCCTTCCAGTTTAGTTTGAGAAAAAGGCTGATTCCAACAATAGCAAGTGAACAAATAAGCAAATTAAACGCAAATATCTGATAGAAGCCCAGCCCTATAATTCGCCCAACAACCGCATATGGTAACAGCAAAATCGGTGACCATGGTCCAAAAGTTCCTATTGCAGCTCTCGACTCGTTATATCCAAAAAATCCTTTCGGAATCCCATAGTTAATCACACCTTCTATTTGCTTATAATAACTAAGCTCATCATTCCAGGGTGAATTAAAAAACGAAAGCTCCCCAACTCCAATTCTATATTTTAGCAGCAATAATGCTGCTCCCAGTAACGGAGCCAATGCCAAAACAATATAAATAATTACAGTATTATTTTTCTTTTCAACTCGAGTTCCACGATTCATCAGCTACCCAACCCAAAATAGTTCAATTTATCTAAGAACATACCATACTTCCAAATATTCTGAAGATATACAATTCCAAAAAAGGTATGCGTACAAAGAAGCAAATATCCCAGAATCGCACTAATTTTCCATATCCAGGATTTATCCCATAAGTTCAGTAGTTCTTTACCGGCAACTACAAATCCTATATTAAGTGCCAGACCTACTCCCCAGCTGAAATCAGCTGCAAATGGGTTTACATCAAAATAGAACGCAATATACATTCCAAATGCTGAAGCTATCATCCAGCAAGCAGTTTCAATCTCACTATTCCACTTTTTCCTAAGCACACACACCAAGTAGATAAACATAGGGAAAGCCAAAGATAATAATACAGCAGCTCTCCAGTTCTCAGTGAAATGCCCAATTACATAAAAAGGCCAAAACGAAAGGCCTGCGCCGCCTTCTCCTGTTACTGCAATCTTAGACTGTACTATAGCAATTATTCCTACCGGCACACAGGTTAGTGCTATTTTCAAATAATGTAAAAAAACATCCTTTTTTCTCTTGATAAGAAAATGAAAAATACAATAACCTACAAGCCCAGGGATAAACGCCTGATAAAAGCTCGGCTTACAAAGTGCACTAATTCCCAACAGTAGTGATGCCTTCACATATTGTTTGTTTTGTGCCTCTCTATCAGAAACAAGTTCGGCGTAGCATAAAAAACATGCTATTGCTAATGGTTTCACAGCCAGATATGTAGGATTATGCCAGATATTGGCTGTATATGCTCCCAGATAATACCTATCAAATAATCCAAAATTATCCAATGGGCCGCAGAACATCATACATAATGCCACAATGATGCCCCACACACTCTTATTACTTTTACGATAGTAATGAACTATTATCCAAAATGTAATCAGCAGTAAAAGAGTATTTGTAGTTGCTATAGAATATACCACAAGCGCGTTTTCATCAACTATACGCAGCATTCTAAACAAGAAGGATACTACAAGTACTGCTATATGCCAGACCGGATATGCTATTATATGAGAATATCTGTTTTCTTCCTTAAAAACTTCAATTGCTCTACTACCATATTTCGTATAATTCAAAAAATCCAGAGCTGTTTCCACATGATTTTTAAAATCATCTGCAGTCAGAGCTGCGTAATCTGCAGTCAAAAGAACTATATAAAACCTGAATACTATAACGCCCAGCAACAAACTTGCAATAACCATTGCCACTTGCGTTCTTTTTTGCTTATTTTCTAGCATAAACCGTGCACTCCCACTTTTCTTCTCCACATAGAAGCGTATACTCATTTACTCTCATATACAGACCACTTACAGCTTCTTCTATCTCTTCACGGAAATAATTATTTTTCTCCACAACCACACAGTCATAATATCCGTTTTCGCACTTTTCTAACGAATCTCTATGATATTCCATATATTGCTCTACTAATTCCTCTGAATATGGATATATCAGCCCGGACGGCTTATCTTCTAAAATCATATTCAAAAGCTCATAAGTATAACAATTCGAATGCCCCGGATTATCATTATAAATTCCATTCTTTATACAATAGAAATTTAGTGGAAGAGCGCTTACCTTGATATTACCATCTTTATAATTATCCAGTATCTCATAAACTTCTTCCCACTGACTTATCTGATCATTATTTATGGGCTTGATTATTACCAGTTTCCTTACTCCAAACAATGTCACGCCAAAAAGAATCATTGCCATTCCAAGCGCAACATTTTGGGATAATTTTAACTTCTCCACCCACTCCGTAAGAAAAACCAGCGCCAGAAATATAATATACGGTACTAACAGCTGTAAATAATATGTAAGCCATGCGCCATTTGATGTAGATAAAAAGAATCCTATCAACAGCATAACAATAGCCTGCGATACCGCATACAGATTCATGCTAATTTTCTCATACCTGCATCCCAAAGCAAAAGAAACTAAGCCACACACAACAGAAATGCATAAAACCGGATATATTTTACAAATACCTACAAGCTGCTCTATAGCAAGCCCTATAGAATATGCATTGTAAACACTAAGAAAATAGGAATTAGTAGTATAATAAGTGGGAAATACAAATCTCACTAAAAGAATTGAACCTCCCCCAATAGCTAATCCAATAAGTGAAAATGAAAAAAGCTCTTTATATGCTTTTTTCAAAGCAAAATATAGTAAAAATCCCACCGACACAAAAACAAAATACTGCTTTATATAAAAGCATACCGTACAAAGGACAGCATAAGTGATTATATGAAACCTGTTTCTGCGTTCATCCGCCTGAACCAAAAACCATATTAAAATCAGCATTGTAAGTCCGTATACATCCGGAAAAACACCGCCATAAGCTGCAACTCTGTAATAGCAGCTGCTGGCCCCTATCATTCCGATTGGAATCATCAGATTGTCTACGGAACTTCTTTTTATGATCAGCCCAAATAAGGAAACGCCAATAATCTCTACTCCGAGAGTAAGAAACTGTGCAAAAAGGATAATATTGGGAATCCCCAGCTTAATAAAAACACTCAAAAGTGCCGGCATCAAAAAGCCGTACATATAAACCGCCTCCGGAAGCCCATCCCTATATACATAAGGATTTATTCCTTCAGCAAACCGCTGTGCCATATAGATTCCAACGCCCTCTCGTACCTCCCATTGATAATCTGCTCTAACTATTATCTCATGGATTTTTAAGACGTATATGATAAACACTACACCAATTCCTGCCCAGAATACCAGTTTTTCTATTAACTTATTCTTGCTTGCATCTTGCATACCGCGCGCAGCCTCATATAAAAAAATTAAAATTCATCAAACGAAAAAGACTTGGAATTCTCAATCAGGTTTTCCGAATAATTAAGCATTATTACTACGTCAGGATCGAAAGCCTCAATGTATTCAGGTGTAAGCTTCTCGTCATCAATGTTATAAATATAATCTACTTCCTTAAATGCCATAGCCAAATACTGTCCCAGTGCCCTGCCAAAAGAATCAGTCACAATAAGAACTTTGATATCATTTGGACAGTTCAGATTAGTATAGTGACCTAATGTCTGCCACTGAACAGAATCGTAAGTATATCTTGATGTGAAATTCTTGTTTTCAAGAGGTGACATATCAAGCATTAAATCCTGCATAGTCCCTACTGTGCCTTCATCATTTTGAAGCTTTGTTTCAAATTCAGGCACGATCAGCTCAAAATCATCTATTCCGGCATAGTAGATTCCTGTTCTCTGGCCTCTGGAACCCAGGTGCCATTTTTCATAGTTTGTTACAGTATAGTTGTTTATATCCCTTATCCTGTCATCCACATCACAACTACACTTTTCTTTAATGAAATCCTCCAGAAATCCATATGCATAAAGACCAGTCCTCGTAGTCCAATGATGATCAGTAACATACATCATATCATATTGATCTAATCCATCGTCATGAATGACCTGCCTGTAATCAATAGTATCCACTCCGCCAGCTTTAAGCATATCAATAAATCTATCTACATTATCATTTCCATAATCAACTACGCCCACAGGAAGCTCCGGGTCATATTTACTACTGGTATAAGGTGTTGCTGCGTACACGAAAGCAGTTCCACGATTTTTTAGATACTCATTTAATCTGATCGTTTTATCAGCGTACTCCCCAAGGGTTTCATCTGAACATTTCTCTACGGTTGTAAGCAAGTATCCATTTTCAAGCTTAATAACTCCATTCATAGAATACTGATTAAGCATTTTCCGAACAGCACCATTTAAATTTACAAAAGAAAACTTCCCCCAAAAATTATTGGCCATATCTGTCTCAAACTTACTACCAAGAGAAGGCTTCCACTCGTTATACTCTTTTTCATCATTTACATAAAAATTAAAAAGCTTAACAAAACTTGCTATGCTCAGCCCAAACAATAGAGCTATAAAAATATATGTAAATAAATAATCTGAGATCTTTTTTCTCATCTTTCTTCCTCAAATTCAAAAATTGAAGTATATGAATGGATTATGAGCACCCAAAATCAAATACGAAATCGCCCACACAAAAACTGCTGCGACAACGCAAGGCTCAACAAACAGTAATACCTCTCCAATTTTATTGGCTGACATCTTATCCTTGATTACTTTCACTATAGGTGTAGCAAACAAAACACCAAGGACAATAAAAACGCCGTACTGACGCAAATTCGATATCACATCTGAATCAAGCATATTTGAAGAGTATCTATATCTTCCTAGCATTGCAAGACAATATCTGATACCAAGCTCTAGTTCGGATGAATTAAAAATAACCCATCCAAAATTCACACAGGCAAGGGTAAAAATACGCCATAAAGACTCAAATAATAAAGACTTTTTCTCCGATGGCTTGATGACATACTTTTCAAATGTAAGGAGCACGAAATAACCAATTCCCCACATTAAAAAAGTAACATTTGCACCATGCCATATACCAGTAAGAGCCCATACCACAAGCATGTTAAGAACATGTCTTAAAGGCTTAACTCTTGATCCTCCAAGCGGTATATACACATAATCTCTAAACCAGCTGCTAAGAGAAATATGCCATCTGCGCCAAAACTCAGTTATAGATTTAGATATATATGGATAATTAAAGTTCTCTTCAAACTCAAAACCGAACATTTTCCCAAGGCCTATTGCCATGTCTGAGTAGCCGGAAAAATCATAAAAAATCTGAAGGCTATAACAAATAGCCCCCATCCACAAAAACAACGGATTAGTTTCAGTAACATCTCTTCCAAAGGTCACTTCCGGAATAAATGCCAGGTTATTAGCTAAGATTATCTTTTTTCCGAATCCTATCATAAAACGTCTGGCACCTTCGGAAAAAAGTTCCAGTTTACAAACTCTGTGTGAAATCTGCTTCTCTATAGTTGAATATCTGACAATAGGACCGGCAATTAACTGCGGGAAGAAAGAAATATACAACGCCACATATAATGGGTTCTTTTGAACGCTGACCGTCCCCCTATATACATCAATAACATATGATAATGCCTGAAATGTAAAAAATGATATTCCTATCGGAAGAACAATTCCTATTGGTTTAATCCCTGTTCCAAATAGACTCCCGGTAAGTTCAAGTGAATAATCCAGATATTTATATACAAATAAAATTCCTATATTTATAACAGCATCTACCCACATTAGTATCCTGGCCCTGAGCTGTCCCCTGTTCCTGTCTATAAGAATAGCCAGAAAATAGTTGATCAATATCGAGCCGATCATTACAAAAACAAATTGCGGCTCTCCGTAGGAATAGAAGATCAAGCTTGCTGCTAACAAAATATAGTTTTGATATTTTTCATTGGCCAAATAATAAAGAAATAACACTATTGGCAAAAACAAAAAAGCAAAAATCAGACTAGAAAAAACCATTTTCCCTCACAAATCCACTCACACAAATATAGGCCATTATTCATGGCCTATATTTTATCACATTATCAAAATTTATTAATCATCTCTATAACATAATCCTGCTCTTCTTTAGTCATTCCATTGTAAAGCGGAATAGAAAGAACAGATTTAGCATACTTCTCAGTAATAGGAAGGCTTCCCTCTTTAAGTCCAAGATACTGATATGCCTCTGACAAATGTGGTGGGATTGGGTAATGAATAATTGTACCAATTCCGTTGTCATCCAGGTACTTCATCAGCTCATCGCGATACTCTGACTTAATTACAAACTGATGCCAGATGTGAGTAGCACCTTCCCTGATTCGTGGAAGCTCGATCTTATCATTATGAAGCTCATTAAGATATCTCTCACATATCTGCTCTTTTTCTCTGGCAAGTTCATCCAAATGACTTAGGCGTACTCTCAAAAAGCCGGCCTGAATCTCATCTAATCTGGAGTTGGCACCTACAACTTTGTTGTAATATCTTTTTTCAGAACCATAATTACGAAATAC
The DNA here is from genome assembly GCF_947169445.1 of uncultured Butyrivibrio sp. Taxonomy (GTDB): domain Bacteria; phylum Bacillota; class Clostridia; order Lachnospirales; family Lachnospiraceae; genus Butyrivibrio. The sequence continues at coordinate 36,519 of NZ_CAMVPU010000031.1, forward strand.
TCTTGTATCTTCCGCAATCTTGTCATCATTAGTTGTAATGGCACCAGCATCACCGAATGCTCCAAGGTTCTTAGAAGGGTAAAAAGAAAAGCATCCAATATCACCAAATGTTCCAATCTGCTGACCATTAAACTTTGCACCATGAGCCTGTGCGCAATCCTCAACAAGTCTTAAATTATGCTTCTTGCACAGATCAACGATTGGTCCCATATTAGAAGCCTGTCCATAAAGATGCACAACCAGAACCGCTTTGGTCTTACCAGTGATTTTCTCTTCAATCTTGGATGCATCAATATTAAAGTACTCATCCGGTTCAACAAATACCGGCGTAGCACCGTTCATTGTGATTCCCATAACGCTGGCAATGTAAGTATTACCCTGAACAATTACCTCATCGCCGGTTCCAATTCCAAGAATCCTAAACGCTATCCAAAGCGCATCAAGACCACTGGCAAGTCCTACGCAGTGCTTGGCACCCACGTAACTTGCAAATTCATTTTCAAAATTCTTAACCTCATTACCAAGGATATACCATCCAGAACGAAGCACCTCCAAAGCCTTTGCTTCAAATTCGTCCTGGTACATATAAAAGCCCCTGTCGAGGCGGTTAGGCATAATCTTTTCCATTTACTGCCCGTTCTCCTTTTCCCACTTTTCATATCCGATGCCTTCCCATGGCATACCTCTGTCAAATGAATATTTCCATGGATATACCTGCTTACCGGTTAGTGAGTCTTTTATCTTATCAGTCTTACCATGTTCCTTTGCAGGATTTCCAACTGCAATAGAATCATCAGAAACATCCTTGGTCACTATCGAGCCTGCACCAACCAAAGCACCGTTGCCGATTACTTTTCCAGGCAAAACCACACTTCCTGTTGCCACAATCGCATATTCCTCTATGGTAACTCCCATGAGTGAATTTGATGGCGGATTTGGATCATTTGTCAATACTACATAAGGGAAAATCCACGCATATTTTTTTATAACACTCTTCATGCCTATATGAACATTGCTATGCATATTTACATAATCCTGTATTTCACAATGGCCCTGAATGTCTGACAGTGTTCCTATTCTTACATGATTTCCGATTTTGGCCTGCTCCCTGATAGTAACCCTATGTCCGGTTTGAAGGTAATCGCCAAAATCATTATCGCCATATATAATTGTTTCACTTCTTATAAGCGACTCTTTTCCAATATGTAACGGATGAACTTTATTTATTCTATCTTCATAAAAATCAACAACGTACTCGCCGAGGATACATCTTGCGCCTATAGTAGTTCCTTCATCTATTGTCACATTACTATGAATTATAGTGTCATAGTCAATAAACACATTATCTCCAATAGTAATATTATCTTCTAAAATACACCCCTTACGTATCGTAACGCCATTTCCAATGTTGACGTTCTCACCCATCACAACACTACTATCAATACAATTTGCCATCCTTAGTTTCCCCCTTTTCTTTTCTCAGCGCTTTTTTCATCTTTATCACTATTACTATCCTCAATGATATAAGGAGGCCTATTCCTTGACGCATCAAATGTTCTCCACAGGTATTCGCCCAGAATTCCCATAGAAATCATTATTATTCCAAAGCTAAAGAGATTAAAGATAAATAACGTCGTAAAGCCACTTACCGGTATATTACCAGCAAGCTTAGCTACAAGTACAACTATTGCCCATATAAACGCCGCAGCAAATGACAAGCAACCTACTATTTCCAAAAATCTGATCGGCAAAGTTGAAAAACTAAACAGCGTGTCAGAAACAAGTCTTATCTTCTTTTTCAGTGTCCACTTGCTAGTGCCTATTTCTCGCGCCTTTCTGGTATAATAAACAATTCCGGTTTTAAAGCCGCTCCACAGTATCTGTCCGGTTATTGCACTATTCTTCTCATCAAGGCTGTCTAGAACATTTATGGCTTTTCTATCAAGAAGATAAATGTCAAATCCATTCTTAGGCATTGTAGGAAGTGATGTCTTACGAACCATCCAATAATATAGATTTGCAAAGCCTACCTGGCTCTTGCTCTCTTCCCTTCCTTCTCTGCAGGCAAGAACAACATTATTCCCGCTCTTCCAGCTCTCTACCATATCAAGGATAAGCTCTGTTGGTTCCTGAAGGTCGGCTGCTTTTATAATTGCACAATCACCTGTCGCATGAGCCAATCCGCACAGACATGCTGAATGGGATCCAAAATTACGTGACAGACTATAAATCTTTATGTTAGGATCCTGCGCAGCCAATTCTTTCATCACATCATAGCTTTTATCTTTGGATCCGTCATTGACCATAACAATCTCATACTCATAATCTATCTTATCTATGAATTTTTCTTTAAGATCAGCATATAATGGTCTAAGATTATCCTCGTTGTAATATACAGGAATTACTACCGATACTTTCATATTGTAAATATCCTTATTGTTCATTTATTATCTTTACAAATTCATCATAATCCCTTATATACTCGTTTGGATCATAATGAGTGCTGGCAAGGCACAGCAAAACTGAATCTTCGCTAAAATCATACATATCCTTCCAGATCATCTTTGGAAGATATATACCGGTATGAGGACGTGTCAAAGAAAAAATCGCCTCATTGCCTTTTCCGTCTTTAACCTTTACCTTGCTGGTTCCTGCAACATTGATAAGGACAAACTCACTTTCTCTGTTGGCATGTTGTCCACGAACAACATCATGATCCGAACCATATATATAAAAGATTCGCTTAATATCAAAAGGAATATCCTGCTGCCCTTCTACAATTACGAGATGACCTCTGTCATCACCCCTCTGCTGGAATTCAAGCATTTGAGCTAAATTTAAAACATTCATATTCGTCCCCCAGAAATCTATTCTATTAAAGCACACCACTCAGTTATCATATTCTCAATACTGTACTTCTGCAAACATTCATTTGAATTCTGTAAATAATGATCTCTAAGCTTAGAATCATTTATTTCTCAGACAAAATCCGCCTTTTTCTTTCTGGCCGTCTTTATTTTATTAAGCAAAAAGCATGTATTCCTTACCCCTATGATCCTACAAGCCGCCCTAATAAGGCGTCCCTCTGATGACAAATCATATTTCAAGAAATAAAGAACATTTTTCACCCCATCAATTAGTTCTTTTCTCTCATCCTTTGCAACATAAAAGATATTGCCCATAACAGTATGCTCAAGCATATTGGCTAGAGATGCTCTAATAGCAAAATCCAATTCTTTATCCAAAGCTTTACTGATAAGATATGAATTCCAATCATCAATTACAAAGATAGTGTCTCTAATCAGTTTTGCAAAATTCTTATGCATGGTTGATGATTGAATCTTCCATCGATAATAATAATGCGCCTTGATCATGGCCACCTTATCGGCTTCCAGAATAACTCTGTCTATCAGCTGCAAATCCTCTGATATTCTACCCTCAAGGAATCTAAAGCCTTTTTCTCTCCAGTATGCCGTTCTATAACACTTTCCGCAAGGACTCCAGTTAGGGACCGATAAATACATCTTTTTCAGAGCCTGCTCACCGGTTATTCCTTCATATTCCGTTGGATTCAGCTTTGTCTGAATGTCTATTATATGACCATCAGGCTCGATGTTGTATATTGACTCAGAAAGAATAAGGTCAAGTTGGCCATATTGCCTGATTTTATCGTGAAACTGCTCAAGTGTGTCTGCTGCTATAACATCATCACTATCGACAAAAATAAAGTATTCACCATTAGCAATCTTAGTTCCTATATTACGTGCCGAAGATTGTCCACCATTCTTCTTGTGATGGACCAATATATTATCGTGCAAAGATGCATATTCATCACATAACTTCTCGCTTCCGTCGCTACTGCCATCATCCACAAGGACTATTTCATAATCCTTGTAGGTCTGTGCCAATATACTATCTATGCACTCTTTAAGATAATCTACAACATTGTAGACCGGTATTATCACACTAAATTTATACTTATTGCTACTCTGCATTTTTCCCTCTTACATGAAACCAACCGCTATCTCAAATATCATAAATCAGTCTTTATAAATAACGCTCAGCGATTTCAGACCAAATACTCGGCTAATAGGTGTATTAACCCAGGTATCCGGATCTTCCAAAACTCCAGCCCCTTTAACATAACTAATACGTGGATAATCGTTTATCTCCACTACGACATCAGTATCCTTCTCACTTTGATATATCACTTCTAACATGTAATCATTGGCAGCCTCATATCTGGCCAATGTTCCATTAGACATATCCTCATATATTTTCATAGGAAACAATGTATCTTCTTTTCTAAGCAAAACAAATAGCACTATCCCAGCAACAATGAACATCACAAATGGATTCCACTTATCTGATGGTCTTAAATCAAAACGTACAATAATCCATCCGATAACATCCAGTAAAATAATCAGCATAAAGACAGCAGCCACTGTTTTCCCGATAAACTGCGTCCTGTCTTCCAATCTTCCGACCCCTAACAGCACCGGAAAATCAACTATTACTTCTCCAATGAATAAAAGCACAATAAGTAAAACTGGGTTAACTAAAACCTTCTCATATTTCTCAGCATATTTCAGAGAAATAACTACAGCAATTATCATAACAAGAACTGTTCCGTCCGCAATGATTTGCCAGTTCCTCTCCGCAACCCAATTAGCACTTTGCTGAAGTGCCGCTATAACATCCCCTATACTCATCTCCCCTTCATATCTGGAATAGTTTCCCGGAGAAATAACATTTATTATAGCGCCCGCCAATGATGCGAAAAAAGTAATAAGTGATCTACTAATCTTTTGTCTTCGTACAGCACGGTACACCGTCAAAAGGAATGCAACTCCGCACGTTAGGGCTGCAACATTCAAAGGCCCTCCGACTGCCAAGAAAGAAAGGATCACACAAAGCACAGAGCATAAAATTTTTCTATCATTCTTTATCTGAAGTCCAAAAGAGAAAAACGCAAAAGAAATAGCCAGTGTGTAGGCAATAATTCCATTTAACCAATAAAACGTATCCTTAATCTGACCAGCATTATACAGAATCATCAATATAACGGCAAAAAAAGCTGCAAACACTGAAAGCCATCTGTCAGTTTTATCCTTAATCCGCCCAGCAAATATAGAATGCACCAGATAAAGCAAAGATACGAACCATAGCAGAATTCCGCCAAACATCCACAATTGAACATATATATTGCCAAATTTCAAAAATGGCAAATATACAATTGGAGCCATCATATTTGTAAAATAGGTTCCTTGCCAGCGCATATACTCTTTTTGAGAAAAATTCACAATCTTAATAAAGAAACTCGATTCCGGTAAATAAGATAAGTTTTCCAAAAAGCAGTAATCATCCTGCGCTATATTTGCAAAAAATGCCAAACGTAAATAGGGATATATCAAAAGAATCAGTACAACAATCTCTATCACTAATGATATATGCTTAAACTTTTTACTCATATTTACTCTCTAATAACCTCCACCAACTTATCATAGCATCCATCAGAAGCCCAAATACCACATGATATCAATCATGCTCTTCCACAAACTCCCCCTCCGGAGTAAGATATATCCAGCCTTTCTCATAAATATCTATAGGCTGATCGTCCCTCTGCATCCACTTACTGGGTGCAATCACTTTTTTCATTTTATTCTTGGAAAGATGCTGTGCCCACCAGCTAAAGGTAGAATTATGAATAATAAAATGTTTGCATGAAGACATAAGCCTTATCTTTTCCCAAATAGGATTGTTCGGGGTTTCAAACATTAAATTCGCATCAACCTTTATATTATTCCTGCACCATTCGACATCATCAGAAAAGACAACAAACACAGGATTGTCCAGTTCTTTTTTCAAATATTCAATTGCCCTGTAGAAGTACGAAATATCATATTGATATACCGGATCCGTGATGTCTCTTCTCTTTATTGTAACGCATACAGATTCCGAATTATTGATTACATCCAAAAGATCCTTATTTTGCTCAAGAGCTGCGTTTCTCGGTGTCAACTCTTTCTTTATCTTCTCATCTATTTCCTCAAAATATCTGGGTGACTCAAAATATCCGTAAACGTAAATGTTCTTTTTCTTGTAAATCGGAAATGGGTAGTAAGCTGCATCAAAATAGTATATTCCCAAAGGAGGCAGTATTTTGGCACATCTTAAAAGAAACCGATAGGTTCTCTTCTTCATAGAAGTAAGACCAAAAACATATCGAAACAGCTTGAATAACCTGAACATGAATCCGCCCCATCCCATATTTGATTCATATTTATATGGGACAGTTTCGTAATCCTGAAGCAAATTATCGCTTTCTTTAAAAATAGCTTTTCCTCTTGCCTTGCTATAATTGATAATCAGCTCCGCATCCGTCTTTTCCTGAATATATCTGGCAAACGCATATTGAAAAAACTGATTGCCGCAATTTCCTCTTATATATAGATGTACTTTTGGTCTCTTTTTCATATGGTTATACCACAGCTAAGCGCTTTCTTCGTCATCTTTTTATCATAAGATTTCTGCATCAAATGTCCAGGAAGCTTTACAAAATATGCTCGAATTACACGAAGCATAAATGTTGGTCTTTTCAGAAATTCTGTCAAAAACTGCCTATTTTCAGAATACAGCATTTTACGTCCCCACCAGAAATATAAAATCAAAGAATATCTCCCGGCATCGTAAATCTTCTGAATGCGATTCCCCTCAACAAGCTTATTAACAAGTTCTATATTATCATCCACGCTGCCTGTCAGCTTCATTTCGCGCATATGAACATATAAATCTTTCTCTTTGTCAGTAGCGTCAGGTAAAAGCCTATCAAGGCATTTGAGTTTCGTCAGATTTGAATAATGAATCTGTGCCTCACTAAGTTCTACAGATGCTTTATCACTCACATCATATAATAAAAGCGGCTTCTGAAGCGAATCCAGCTTGCCTTTCATTACGCATCTGGCCCACATATCGTAGTCCTGGGACCTCATGAATTTCTCATCGTAAAAAATCCCTGTCTTATCCAAAAAACTCTTTCTGAACATTACAGTTGGATGTGGGAACACCTTCGGCGCCAGCGATAATTCTATTTGCATATCCGTATTATCAAACTTATAATATGCTCCACCGACATCCCCTGTCGTTTTGCCATCTCTGATATCATATGAAATGCATGCCAGAACATCGATATCCTGATGTTCTTCCATATACCTTACCTGCTCGCATAATCTTTCAGGTAAAGAATAATCATCAGCATCCATTCTTGCGATATACTTTCCCTTCGCCGCTTTGATACCTTTATTTAGTGAAGCTGCAAGCCCCATATTATGATCATTATGCAATACCATAACTCTTGAATCCCTGATAGATTCAAGATATTCCAACGCTTCGCTATCACACCCGTCATTTATTATAATAAATTCCAGGTTCCTATAACTTTGATCAAGAATACTTTTTACCGACCTGTCTAAATAGCTGACTTTCGTCTTGTATACTGACATCAAAACGCTCACAAGTCCCTTGTCTTCAACAGGATTATTCTCTATTCTATCGGCATTTGGCCTTTTACTATACATTTCTTCCTCTTATTTTTTCAACAGTTCTGGCAATGATATATGGCAGAAAATAAAATCCGCCGGCAATCAGTCTTGCAAATACCCTATTGGGCAGCTGATAATCCCCTAAATAGCTAGGATTATAGCACTCCACATAGTTCTCAGATTTTTTCTCATTTGTAAGCTTATTCTTTACCGCAGCATATCCTTTTGGATTCTTGCAGATTTCTTTTTTGGCATACAGGTAAAAAATAGATAGATATTCCCTATGAAGCTGATCCTCATATGCATATCCATATCTCTCAGCAATCTTCTTAAGCGTGCTATACAAGTAGTTTATTTTATCAAATATCTTGTCATCAAATCTTCCTATCATTGATGTAGTACTTCTTACATAATGATAGGGATAAAAGTCATTTATAGCCAAAATACTATTAGCATTCAAGATTGTAGCAAAACAAGTGACATCATCCTCTCCAAGGGATATCTCGTTCGGAACATCCTCCATAATTTTGGTCAAAAGACATCTCTTATAAACCTTGTTCCACCTTGAAGAAAACATAAGCTCTGACTGCATGCTTCCGTCAGAAAAATACTTCGGAAGCACCTCTTTTTCCATCATTTTTCTATCATAGAATCCAGCCGGCAGCAGTATATCATTTTTCTCTTCATCACCATTATCGAATTGGATCTTAACACCAAAAACAATCAGATCCGGTATATATTCCCTAATAGCATCACGTATGGTGGTTACAAAACCGCCATCAATATAATCATCCGCGTCGCAAAAGGCAATGTACTCACCTTCGGAATTCTGTACCCCTGTTTTCCAGGCATCTACCAGACCACCATTCGGTTTGTGGATCACCCTGACATTACCATATTGGGAAGCATACCCTTCACACAAATCCCCGGTACCGTCTGTAGAACCATCATCCACCAGGACTATCTGATACAACTTTTGAACGTCTTCCTCAGACATCTGATCCAGCAGGCTTTTCATAGTGATTCCCAGTGTTGCCTTGCAATTATAACATGGCACAACCATGCTTATCAGGTATTCATTTTTGCCGTTCAGATTACTTCCATCCATTTCTTAATCACTGTCCCATTATCAAAATCGTAGCTGCGTTTATTTCCAGCTTCGCTGTACTTTTGTCTAAGTTCATCACTTTCCAGCATTTCAGTCATAACCTTTGCAAAGAGCTCTTCTTCGCGCTCCAGCGGCACATCTGCAGTTAAATACTTCCCACTGCAAACCGGGCTCATTATTCCCCACTTGGTATAAAGAATGCCTGTTATATGCTCTGTAGGAGTATTCTCATCCCCAAGCACTTCTCTGGCTCCGCTGTAAAAATCCGTGATAAGACATGGCGTTCCCACAGCCATAGCCTGCAAAAGAGCTGTAGGCATACCCTCAAACATTGAAGGAAAGACAAACGCTCTGCACTTGGCTACATATTTATCCAGTTCATTAGTAAAGCCCTTCAAAAAGACGTTTTTCTCGAGATGATATGCCTGAACAAGTTCCTCCAGCATACTCCTTAGCTCGCCTTCACCAAAGATTACAAGCTTTGCTTCCGGATTTTTTTCTGCCACCCTGCTAAAGGCTCGAATCAAATGCCAATGCGCCTTCTGATACTGCATCCTTCCTGCAGTCACAAAAGTATTCTCTATAGTAAAGATTTTCTTTTCTTCCTCAGTTAACTCTTTATCCGCCTGATTGTTGATTCCCTGAACACTGATAGAATTAGGTATTAGCGCTATCTTCTTCGGATCAACCTTATGATTCTTAACCAGATTATCTCCCATGGCCTTAGTTTCAGCCACAACCACATCGGCTTTATTGTAGAACATAGTTGTAACTCCGCCAACAATGTATTTCTCCTTAAATGACGGATTCTCGCTAGGCATGATTACTTCTGTAATCACAGATTTGCAGTCAGGCGTCTTACATAATACATTGGCCACATTAGCACTGGTGAGAATGCTGACCACTGTGTCATAATGGTTTTCTTTTTTGAGCTTTTTTATCACCTTCAAGCGTCTACAGAATACCTTAAACTGATACCATATACCCTCGCGACTCTTTGGCTCTTTAAAATCTAACGAATATATCTTGCCCTTATATGGATACTCAATATCCGCATCAGAATTAAGCAGTATATCTATATCATAGCAATCAGGCAGGCTGGTAGTAATATTTGATATTACTTTTTGCGCCCCACCAAAATTCAAACTTGATACTATAAAAAGGACTTTTTTCCCTGTTTGTTCCATTACATTCCCCATAAAAAACTATTATTCTTTTACTCTGACCCACTGAATTGTAGTAAAAAGCATGTACAAAATTCCAAACTTCATATAATAATATTCTCTTTAATCTTCTCCCAATAAACTCTCAGTATATCTTTATACGGTCTTCCGTACTGAAAAAAATATTAGCCAAGAACCTTTGCAGCGTACGAGCATGTTGGATTTATCTTTTTACATGCTCTGTCTGCTTCTTCCATAACTTTGTATACGAGTCTCTTAGCGATGCCTTTGCCACCGTATTCAGGGATTACTTCAGTGTGGTAAATATTGATGGCATCATCATTATCTGAGTAATTGCATTGGCCTATTATCTGGTCTTTATCCACGGCTGTACTTCTTTTATTATCCTTGTCTAATATAACAGTCACGTCATGATTATAGACAATGTCTAATGCTCCGGACGGACACCGTTTGACTGTTTGCCATATTTTCTGAGTTTCACCCATGCTAAGGTCAATCCATGGTTTTCTTGTGAAGTCAAAGACCTTCGGGCATCCTGTTACACATTTCTTGGCATGCCTGCATTTGTTGGAATTCCAAAACACTGATATTTCTTTGTTTTCGTAAAGTCTATACATATTGGTCTCACCTAATTATCTTCTCAAAATCATCCTTGTGTTACCCTAAACACGCAACTCTTTCTGCAAAAGCATACACCAAAAGAGACCACAGCAACATATCCCTCCTCAAGAATCCCATCTTCATACTTCTGGGTAATGATCTGCTTTATAGCCTCATCAAGCCCCCCATCCATC